>NZ_JBBCVB010000003.1:0-301977 GCF_037199905.1 Serratia sp. MMO-28 | reverse complement strand
ATACCTGTTCACTTTATTCAAGAAAAACACTGGCATCATCGGGAGGGTCCATATACGCCTGTCGTAGCCGGCCGTGATGCGCCGTGGTGGAGTGAGGGGAGTCGCGCAGCGACCGCCTGATATGGCAAGGGCCGGGGTGCAGGGGGCTGGCTCTTGAGCCCCCTGCTCGGGCGCGTTCACTGTATTACCGAATGAGCACAAGATATTTAGCGACCGAAAGTCAAATCGATCATACCTCGCTTACCTAGACGAAAGTACCGTACTGCGATACAGCACATGCTTGCGCAGTGGGTGCCCAACCGCCAAACGCGGATGGTCAAACGTTTCGCCGCTGAACCTCATACCAATGCGCTCCATCACCCGGCGTGAAGGTTGGTTGATTTCGGCGGTGAAGGACACTACCTCGGCAAGGTTAAGCGTATTAAATGCAAAGCTTAAGACGCCTTGGGCCGCTTCGCTGGCATAACCTTGGCCCCAATGTTCTGCCGCCAACCGCCAGCCGATCTCCACACAGGGGGAACAGGGCAAGTCGTCACCGGAGATCGCCAGCCCAACAAAGCCGATAAAGGGGGCACCGTCTTTAATTTCCACCGCCCAAAAACCCCAACCCTGCTGCTGCATCAACTGGCGGATACGATCTGCCAGCGCATCGCTTTCTGCACGGGTTAAGACCGCAGGGAAATAGGTCATTACCGCAGGATCGGCATTCAGCGCGGCAAAAGCGGGCAGATCGCTGTCCTGCCACTCACGCAGCCGCAGTCGTTCTGTTTGGAATGAGATAATCGTCATCGCTGAGTGCCTGTGTATGAATCAACGAAACAGCGTTTGTGCCCAACGTGCCAACCCGGCGGTGACCGAGCCGAAGTCGTTGCCGCCGACGATCGGGATCCCCGGCAGTTGCTGTTGTAACGCGCTGCGCAACAGCGGCGAACGCGCGCTGCCGCCGGTCAGGTAGATCACCTGCGGCGTGCACTGGCTGGTGGCCAGTGCGGCGCTGACCTGTTCCTGAATACGCAGCAGCGGTTGCGAGATCGCCTCGGCCAGTTGATCCTGGCTGATGGTTTCTGCCAGATCCGCTTGCACAAAGGCCAACGACGTGCGGACGTTGGCCTGATCGGACAGTGCAATTTTACTCTCTTCAGCCGCGCGTACCAGCCGGTAGCTCAGGCGTTGCTGGTAAACCTTCAGCAGGCGTTTTACTTTTTCCGGTTCGGCGGCATCGCGGATCAGGTCGTGCAGCAGGCGGCCATTGGCGGTGCTGTAAAAGTCGTTCTGGGCCGGAACGTCGTTGGTTGCCACCGCATTCCAGTAAGGCAGAGCGGGCAGGGCGATGCCTTTTTCGGTTTCGCCACCCATGCCGAACAATGGCATCAGTTGTTTGAACGCCAGCATGATATCCAGATCGTTACCGCCCACGCGGCAGCCGCTGTGCCCCAACAGGCTATGCTGACGCTCGGCCCGATCGCGCCATTGTGGGCCCATCAGCAGCAGTGAGCAGTCGGTGGTGCCCCCGCCGATATCCACCACCAGCACGGTTTTCTCTTCGCTCAGCGTGGCCTCAAAATCCAGCCCGGCGGCCACCGGTTCAAACTGGAATTCAATCTGCTTGAAACCGGCGCGAACGGCGGCGCGTTGCAAAATCCCCTGCGCCTGTTGGTTGGCTTCTTCACCGCCGATACCCTGGAAGTTGATCGGCCGGCCAATCACCGCCTGATCGATACTGCTTTGCAGCACGCCTTCCGCCTGGCGTTTAATGTGGAACATCATGGCGCACACCAGATCTTCAAACAGCGCGATCTGCTGCGGTTTCAGGCCGTTAGCCCCGAGGAAGGATTTGGGGGAGCGTACGAAATAGACCTCTTGCGGATCTTCAATGTAGTGCGCCAGCGCCTGCAGGCCGAACAGCACGCTGTCGTTCTTGACCGGGATATCTTCTTCACGGTTGAAGGCGATGGCGCGCCGCAGCAACTGCTGGTTTTCCTCGCTGCCGGTAGGCACCTGCCAGTGGCGATGCAGGCACTCGCTCACCGCCTCACGCGTCGGCGCGCACAGCATCGAAGGTAGATAGGGTTCGTGGTTTTCCAGTGTCAGTAATTCGGGGCCGTTATCCCGCATCACGGCGACGGAACAGTTGGCTGTTCCATAATCGAAGCCAATAAACATTTATTTCAATTTCCCCATGCCAATGAAGGGGGGCGACTTTACCTGAGAGTCTCGGCCTGGGCAACCCGTGTGGGCCCGTGGCAAAAAATTTAGCGCGGTTCGTACCGGCATGCTTAACTTAGGCGGTTCAGGTTAATGTCCGATTCCCGCACGTCAGCCACAGGGCCGAGCCCCATAATGAAGAAAAAACAGACTCTGAGCGTTAGCATGATGGATCAACAACAGGCGCTATACTCCGCGTTGAGCGCACGCGATCGTAAGTTCGACGGGCGCTTTTTTGTCGGCGTGTCTTCCACCGGTATTTATTGTCGGCCAGTGTGCAGTGCGCGCACGCCAAAGATCGAAAACTGCACGTTCTACCCGAGCGCCGCCGCCGCCGAACTGGCGGGTTTTCGCCCTTGCCTGAAGTGTCGGCCTGAATTGGCACCGGGGTTGGCGCTGATCGACCTCGGTAACCGCTATGCGCAGGTAGCCGTTCAATTGATCGAACAGGGCTATCTGTCAGAGCACAGTTGTGAGCAATTGGCTACCCGCCTGGGAATTTCCGATCGCCATCTGCGGCGCATTTTTGCCGAACAGTTCGGTGCATCGCCCATCGATTACGCCCAGTCGCACCGTTTGTTGCAGGCCAAGCGCTTGCTGGCGGATACCGATCTGCCGTTGAGCGAGGTGGCGTTTGCCGCCGGGTTCGGCAGCCTGCGCCGTTTTAACGAGCTGTTTAAAGCACGCTATCGCCTGATCCCTTCCGCGCTGCGCAGTACCGCTGGCCGCGTTGATCGCGCAGCGACTAGCGGGCTGGTTTTCCATCTGGGGTATCGGCCGCCTTACGATTGGCCACGGATGCTGGCTTTCCTGCAAGCGCGCGCGGTGAATGGCGTGGAACATGTCGCAGGTAACCAATATTGGCGTTCGATCGCCGTCCAGCAGGGGGGCGTTGCCTATTGCGGCTGGGTGAGCGTGCAACCGGACGAAGCCCGTAACCGGGTGCGGGTGGAGGTGGCTCCAGCGCTCAGCCGGGTCACCACCGAGGTGCTGCGCCGCATCCGCCAACTGTTCGATCTGGATGCGGCTCCCGATCGCATTGCCGATGCGTTGGGCAGCCTAGTGGCGGATGCACCGGGCCTGCGGTTGCCGGGATGCGTTAACAGCTTCGAGCAGGCCACGCGCGCGATATTGGGGCAGTTGGTCAGCGTGAAGATGGCCGCCACCTTTGCCGGGCGCATGGCGCAAAACTGGGGCACTCCGCTGGCGCAGCCTAACGGCAGCATCACGCATGTGTTCCCCGAAGCGGCCAAGGTTGCGCAACTGCAACCGGAAGAACTGCGGCCATTAGGGATCCAGCTTAAACGCGCGGCGGCGCTGATCGGAATGGCCAGAGCGGTGACGGAAGGGCGCTTGCAACTGGATAACATATTGGATATTGAACAAGGCATTAAAACGTTGACCGCGCTGCCGGGCATCGGTAGCTGGACTGCCAACTATATTGCGATGCGTGCCTGGTCATGGCCGGACGTTTTTCTTGCGGGGGATTATCTGATCAAACAGCGCTTTCCCGGCATGAGCCCGCGCCAGATAGAGCAATACGCCGAACGCTGGCGGCCATGGCGTTCCTATGCCACGCTGCATCTGTGGCACAACGGCGGTTGGGTACCTTCAACTGATGCCGAAATGGTTATCGTCAAGTAACTCCGCCAGCGGTTTTGCCACTGCGACAACATCACCGTCCACCAGATCGATGTCAATCTCCGCCAGCATATTCAACGTTTCCGGCAGGTCTACTGGCCCTGCCAGCGTTTGGGTATGTATCCGATGCGCCGCGCTATTGAGCATCGATACCATCAGTTCGTCCATCTGATTGCTGTGCACGTTGGTGATAAAGCGTTCATCGATGCGGATGTAATCAATCTTTTGGCTATTTAAGCGATCGAAGGCATTCAAATTACGCCCGAAGCCATTCACGATCAGTTTGCAGCCCAGTTGCTGCAGTTGGTGAATAAACTCACCAACCTGTTCCGCATGCTCCAGGATGATAGCTTCCTCAACCATCAGCAGCAGCGACTGGCTCGGTAAGGCTGATGCGGTCAATTGTTTTAGCAGCTCCTGTTGGAATGTGCTGTCCAGCAAGCTTTCTGTGGCCAGTGGCAGAGCAATGGAAACCCCCTTATCGTGAAGGGGGTGTGCATACTGCACCAGGATTTGTTTGATCACCCAGCGATCGATATCTGGCAGCAGGCTATACAACTGAGCGGCAGCGAGGAAATTATCGAACGTCAGCAGGCGCTCATCGGGGGAGGTCACCTGCACTGCTAGCTGATAGAAACAGATCGCCTGCGGCGTTTTGGGCGGTGCCGCCGCCTTGACGTACAGTTGCAACTGCTGCTGTTCAATAATGTTCATCACCTCCTGGCGCGTCAGCAGTTCGTGTTGGCGCTCCAGCAGCTGTTTTTGCCGGGCTTCATAAATATAAACCTGACCACGGCCAAGATGCTTAGCGGTATAACAGGCGAGATCGGCCTGCGCCATCAGTTCGCTGCTCTTGCCGCTGGTAGCGTTGATCTGGGTGATACCGACGCTGGCACCCACAGAATAGATTTTGCCTTCCCAATAGAACGGATGTGCGTTGATTTGCGCGACCATCTGTTGCATCAGCGATTTTGCCTGTTCCAGCGAGCAGTCGAACAGGATCAAGCCGAATTCGTCTCCGCCCAGCCGGGCCAGGCAGTCGCTGTTACGTAACTGACGTTGCATCAGTTGGCCAATTTCCTTCAGTAAGGTATCACCGGCTGCGTGTCCGGCGCTGTCGTTAACCACTTTGAACCGATCGAGATCGACGAAGGCCAAGGAATGTTGTTGATCGCTGTCGGCAGCGCTGGCAATGGCGCTTTTCAGCCTTTTTTCGAAGCTGGGCCGGTTTTGCAGGTTGGTCAACGCATCGTGCGAGGCGCTGTAACTCAGCTTTTTCATCAGTTCCCGCGAGGCGCTGACGTCCTGCAGCACCATCACCGCTCCCATCACTCCCCCTTCAAGGGTTTTCAGCGGTGAAACGGAGGCTTGTACGTCGAAACGGCGGCCATCACGGCTGTGCAGCACCAGAGCATAATCCGTCGGAAGGGGGGGGCCGTCCTGCAGGCAGGACTGTACCGGGTTTTCGACCTCAGGCCCGTCTTTGCCATTGGTGATACGCACTACGCCGGTGATGGGCATGCCGAGTGCCAGTTCCAGTGGCCAGCCGGACATCTGCTCGGCGATCGGGTTCATAAAGGTAATGCGCATCTCGCTGTCGGTAGAAATCACCCCTTCTCCAATTGCATCCAGCGTGATGTGCAGGCGCTCTTTTTCTTCATGCAGTGCTTCGGTCAGCGCGACGAATTCCGTCATGTCAATATTGGTGCCCAGCAGGCGCTGTGGTTTGCCATGCTCATCCAGCAACAGGTTACCTTGCCCACGAATATGACGCAGGTTGCCTTTGCGGGTCAGGATACGGAATTCGGTGACGAACAATTGTGGACGTTCCATAACCTGGGCGATCAGTTGATTGAGACGCGCCAGATCTTCGGGCAGCAGCAGTGAACGCCACAGCCCTGGGGTAGGTATCTGATCCTGGGGCAGGTCGTACAGCTCGAACATGCGTTTGTTCCAGATGAGCTGTTGCTTGTCGATTACCCATTCCCACACGCCGATCCCGCCTGCCAGATTGGCCAGCGTAATACGTTCTATCAGGAGGCGATTCTCAGCCTCAGCCTGCTTCAGGTTGTTGATGTCCTCTACCTGGGAAATAAAATACAGCGGTTGACCGCTGGGATCGCGCACCAGTGAGACTGCCAACAGCGTCCAGACGCTTTCACCATCGCTGCGGATAAAGCGTTTTTCCAGGGTATAGCTGCTGATATGGCCTGCCAGCAGTTCTTGCGACTGGGTCAGATCGGCATTCAGATCGTCTGGATGGGTGATCTCCTGAAAGGTCAGGCTGCACAGGGCTTCGGGCGGGTAGCGCAGCAGCTTGCACAGCGCCTGATTTACCTGTAACCATTTCCCTTCCGGCGAGACCAGGGCCATGCCGATAGCGGAATACTCCAGTGCGTTGCGAAAACGGGCTTCGCTCTCCTCGATATGCTCTTTTTCTACCCGGAAGGCGTGCATTACCATCACCATGACATGGGCCGAGATCAAAAGCAGAATGATTGGCAGATAAATTTCAACATTACCAAGGTACAGTCCGCGATCCGGGAAATGCATCAGTCCCAGTGAAACAACCATGGTGATGATCAGCGTGGTGGCAAAACAGATGATAAAGGCTTCGAGTCTGGGCAGGCGAATGGCGGCCCACAGGAGCGGTAAAATAATAAAAATAAACGGGTAGGGCAGGTTGGTCAGCGCCAGATAGCTGAAAACCAATGTCGCAATCAGGGTTAACAGTAGCTCAACCCGATTCAGCGTTTTCAGCATGGAACGACGATAAACCAATCCGATGGGCGCCAGCGCAAGTACTCCAACGGCCTCAGAAATAAACCAGGTACTGAATGACTGCCAGAAGGGTTGCCCAAGTTGAGTGGCCCAGTAGGTTGCCAGCAGAGCGCTGAACATGGGGGTAAAGATGACCGCACAGATGACAAATTTCAGCCAACTTGCCAAGCCGTTGAGCGGATCGGCAGGCTGCAGCACCCAGCGCAACAGCAGGGTACTGACGACCGCTTCCAGCAGGTTGGTCAGTGTCAGCTTGACCGGAAACCAACTGAAACCGAACAGAATAAAACTGGCCGTGCAGATGCTGGCCGCGCACAGCAGCAGCGGTAGCGGCCAGTGGTTGGGGGGATGCCGGTATAACACGATGATAATGGCGGCGGTCGGGAACCACAGTGGGGTAAAATCGCTGGATTCGGTCGACAGGGTCAGGCAAAGATATGCCAGCAGGAACACGACGATAGCCATCAGCAGCGAGTGAGCCAGTAGAGAGCTTTTGGGGGGCGTAGGATGATGTGCTGCGCTGATGTCCATGAGTAACCTTAACTGTACTATCAACCACGGGTAAAGAACATTACCGCTGAAAGTGGGGATTTTACTACCAACAGATTAGTATAATGCGTGATAAATGCCTATTAGCTGAGATTAAGCGGGCCTGGATAGTTCGTTGCTTGCCGGTGCATGCACCGGCAAAACCACGTTAGATCAGGAAAATGGTGGCCAGACCAAGGAAAATAAAGAACCCGCCGGTATCGGTCAGCGCGGTAATCAATACGCTGGAACCCACTGCCGGATCGCGCCCCAGCTTAAGCATGGTCATGGGTATCACCACGCCCATCAGCGCTGCTACCAGCAGGTTCAGGATCATGGCTAATGTCATCACGCCGCCCATGGCCAGATCGCCATACAGCAAGTAGGTGACTAACCCCATGATGCCCCCCCAAACGAAACCGTTGATCAATGCGACCCCCAGTTCTCTCAGCAGCAGCCGCGAGATATTACCGACTTCAATCTGGTGCAGCGCCAGCGCCCGCACGATCATGGTAATCGTCTGATTCCCGGTATTACCGCCAATGCCGGCGACGATCGGCATCAGAGTAGCCAGGGCTACCAGTTGTGAAATGGTATGTTCGAACAACCCGATGACGCGCGAAGCGATAAAGGCAGTGCACAGATTGATCGCCAGCCAGGCCCAGCGGGTTTTCACCGCTTTGCTGACCGGCGCAAAGACGTCTTCGTCCGGGCTTAACCCCCCCATGCGGCGCAGAGTGGTATCACTTTCTTCGTTGACGACGTCAACGATCTCTTCGATGGTCAGGCGCCCCATCAGTTTGCCCTTGGCGTCGACCACCGGGGCGCTGATCAGGTCATAACGTTCGAATGCGCTGGCTGCCGCCTCGGCTTTATCTTCAGGCTGAAAGGTGGTGGGATCGCTGTCCATTACCTGAGATACCAGGGTATGCGGACCGTTGAGCAGTATCGCCGTCAGCGGAAACTCACCGAGCAGCGTATTTTTGCGATCGGTGACGAACAGTTTGTCGGTGGCATCTGGGATGGTTTTACGCTGACGCAGAAAGCGATGTACGGTACCAAGGGAAACATCCGGGCGCACCGTGACCAGTTCGAAATCCATCATCCAGCCGACGGTATCCTTGCCATAGTGCACCATTTCCCGCACCTGCGTGCGCTCACCCGGCTCCAGCGACGTGAGCAGGCGCCCCATCAGGTTGCGCGGCAGATACTGGGCCAGGTAGGCCTGTTCATCGACGTCCAGCGTTTTGATTGCTTTGAGCAGATCTTTATCGCTCATCTCTTCGATCAGGCTATCCCACACCGGCTCCGCCACTTCCACCAGCGTTTGACCCCGTTTGGTGTTATCGACCAGCCGCCACAGCGCCAGACGTTGGTCTTGTGGCAGGGCTTCTAGAAGGTCTGCCAGATCGGCGGCGTGCATGTCTTCCAACAGGTGGGTAATTTCGGCCGTATGATCCAGCAGCTCGCTTTTGCTGAGTGCTTTCTGATCCCCAGGGCGGCCGAGAATACCGTCAACCAACTCTTTGTTATTTAACAGCAGACTCAGGATACGCTGACGGTATTCAGCGACCTTTTTGACATTATGTGTGGCGGTGGACATGGTGTTCCTTAACGCTGACTAGGTACAAACGGTTCCTTTACGACTATCTTTACAAGATAGAGCATAGCGGCGGCGGGCGTCATTTTTATGCAACCAGCGCGGAAGTGAGGAATAAGTAAGGGGTCTGAATGTATTACAGGCTGCTTAATTATTCGTTTCCACACGGATGAAAAGCGTGGAGGTTGTCTTGGTATTGAGCGAGAACTCACTGATTATCCAAGTCGATCTGATGACTCTGTGGACCTGGGGTCATACTTCTTTCCTGATGATGGGGAATGGCGACTATGGCAGCATACAGCAGACGGCCAACTAAAATGATAAAACTTATTAGTAGGACGATCTTGGTCATGCGCCCAGGCGTTTTTCTTTTCATATTATCATCCGAATCAGTTGCAGCCTTACGCCGCCCACTTTTAGAAGTGCTTATTTATTGATATTCAGTGAGTTAATGTCCTAATTCTATGTAGTGATGACAAAAGGTGTCTATTTATTTCTATCTTATTACATTATGCATTTAAGCCCTGTTTAGCTATTGTCTGATTTTTTGTTGAGTATGAGTAGGTTATTATTAGCAGGACAAAGCTCTTTTGAGTTTTTATTCATCTTTTCTCTATTAATTGATTATGGTCAAATCTTGAGCGATTGCAGCGAATAGAATACGCAGCCATTCTTGATGCTGAATCAGCGTATCTCAGCCGTGTTTGACGAATGGCATTGGAGTTAGATAGGACTCTTCTCTGCGATTTAAATTATGTTCAAGCGATGAAATGAATCACGCATGGGTGGATAAAGTGTTTTGATGAGTATTTTGAAATTCTGGAATAAGTTACGCGATCATTGGTGGGGGCAGCCTATTGTGCTGAGCCTGCTGATCTTGCCTGTTGCCGGTTGGTTATCGCCGCGTCTTATGTTGCCTGAAGGTAAGGCCTATCTGATCTATTTGCCTTTGGCGGTCTGTTTTTCTCTGCTGATGGTTTACGACTGGCGTGCACTGCCAGGGATCGCTGTGGCGGTTTTTATCCGTTATTCCGATCGCGCCGGGATCGATATCACGGTCATCATGACCCTGTTCTATTTGGCATGCCTGAGTATTTGCTGGTGGGGGTATCGCTACCAGTCTCAGAACCGCTGGTGTGCGGGTTTTTCAGAACTGAAGCTTGGCAAATATCGGCTTATCTGGCTGGTTGCCATGCCTCCGTTGCTATTTATCTTTGGCTTGAAGTTAATTATCGGCCTCGATCTGCTGCCCGATGAACTCGGGATGATGCCGGGTAACGGTATTAACCTGCATACCCTGGTCAATTTTCAGGCGGTGCTGATTGGCTGCCTCTCTTCTATGCAACTGTTTTACTTTGTGTTGCGGATTATTAAGAACCCCAGATTCGCCAGGGTGCTGTGGGGGCGCATTTGCCGCGAGATCGCGCCGTCGGTGAAAAAGAGTGAGCTGCAACTGTGGTTTTCCGTGCTATGCGTGCTGGTGTTTGTGCTGTCTTATCATACGGCGGACACCAATTATTTGCAGGTGCCGGATTACAGTCTGACTTTACTCTTGCCGGTGATGCTGTACAGCGCCATGCGTTTTGGCTACCAGTTTAATGGCATTATCTGGGCCGCAACCCTGATAGTCCTGTTCTTTAACTACCCAGGCTATGTGCAGTGGAGCAATTTGTTACATAACCTGACGATGATCTCTTCGATGATGCTGGCGTTCACGCTCAGTATTCTACTGACTTCGGCGGTGCATACGCGCCAACGGATGGATCATGCCAAGGCCCAGAGTGCTTCGTTGAAGGATCCGGTGATTGGCTTGCCTAATTTGCGCGCATTGAAACGCGATTTGGCGAAAACGCCGCGTTCTACCCTCTGTTTTTTGCGCATCTCCGAACTGGACCTGCTCAGCCGTAACTACGGTATGCAACTGCGCATCCGCTTCAAACAGAAGTTAGCCAGCACCTTGCGCGGAGTACTGGAAGAGGGGGAAGATGTTTATCATCTGCCGGGGTACGATCTGGTGCTGCGGCTGAATGGCTCTAACGCTGAAGCCAAGGTGGCCACCATCCAGAGTACGCTGGAGAAATTCCGCCTGGTGTGGAATGGCCTGCCGATTCACCCACCGCTGGGGATCAGCTATTGCGGTGTGTACTCAGAAGTGGCGCATTTGCATTTGCTGCTGGGGGAGTTGAGCTCATTGGCAGAGATGTCACTGACCAGCGGCCGGGCGGAGAACGTGCAGAACGATCATCACGTCGCACAGGAAGAGATCAAACGCAAAGTTGCCTTGCTGCACTGGGTACAGCGCTCGCTGGATAACGACAGCTTTGTCCTGATGGCACAGCCGATTGTCGGTGTGCGTGGCGATACGTATCACGAAATTTTGCTGCGGATGCTGGATGATGACAACAACACGGTGTCCCCTGGCGAGTTTATGCCGGTGGTGCATGAGTTTGGCCTGGCCTATCAGTTGGATCTGTGGGTGCTGCGTCAGACCCTGCAGTTTATGGATCAGCACCGGGAAGCCATGCCCAGCGCACGTTTTGCCGTGAATCTTTCCCCTTCTTCGCTGTGCCGCCCGAGCTTGTGTCAGGACGTGTACAGCGCGTTGCAACAATACCAGATTGAACCCTATCAACTGGCGCTGGAAGTGACAGAGTCTCATCTGGTGCAGGATGTGAAATATGCCAAGAACTCGTTGAGAGAGCTGCGCCAAATGGGGTGCCGCATTGCACTGGACGATTTCGGCACCGGTTATGCTACCTACGATCGCCTGAAAGAGTTGCATGTGGATACGCTGAAGATCGAAGGCAGTTTTGTGCGCGGTATGCTGACCAATAAGGTGGATTTCCAGATCATTTCGTCAATCTGCAAAGTCGCGTTGATGCAGCGGTTATCGATCGTGGCGGAATATGTGGAAACGGCGGAGCAGCGCGATGTGTTGAAAAGCCTGGGGGTGGATTATATGCAGGGCTATTTTATTGGTGAACCCCAACCGCTGGTGTCTTTGGCGCAGCCGGATGAAGAAGGGTAAGACCCTGAATAATCCGCGTTGCAGAAGGCCCATCAATGGGCTGAGTAATACAGCCAGCACCTGCCACTGAGATGTCGCCCTCTATGAAGAGGGCGACAGATTCATATCATGCCGAACGCTGTTCGTTCTGCTCAGCTTCTTCTTCGATCATCAACTGCCAGCCCACCACGTCATTCCAATAAGCCTGTTCACGCTCGAAATCCAGTTGCACCAGGTTATTCTGTGCCAGATAGCCAGCCGGGAAACGCAGCGTCCAATGGTTATCGTCGGTCACCAGGCGCAGCGTTTCGGGCGTGGTGGTAGATTGACGCTGATTGTTGAGCAGGGTGCTCAAGCGCAGTAACTGAATCAGCGGCAGATAGTATTTTTTCTTGAACAGGTTCAGCCGTGGTAACTCTTCCAGCTTGATCGCCTTGCGATGGAAGCGCACCAGGGCGGCTAATAACCACTGCTGCTCCTGATTAAAACCGGGCAGGTTAGTATTTTGCAGGATATAGGCCGAGTGGCGATGCATGCCGCTGTGGTTGATGCTCAGCCCAACCTCATGCAGCATCGCAGCCCATCGCAGCAAGGCTTCCAGTTGCGGTTGCACCAGTTTGGTATTTTGCGCCATCCATTGGGCATACAGCAGTTCCGTGGTGTCCAGAACGCGTTTGGCCTGCTCACGGTCAATATTGTAGTGATCGGCCAGGCTGGTTGCCGTGCGGCTGCGGATATCCTGGTGGCGGAAGCGGCCTTCCATTTCATACAGAACGCCTTCACGCAGCGCCCCGTCAGATAGACGCAGGTCGCGGATGGCCAGCGCATCAAATACCCCACACAGGATAGCCAACCCAGGTACAAACACCGATTGGCGATCTTCCGTCAGCCCCGGCAAACTCAGGGCGCTGAAGTTTTTAAACTGCAGAACCTGTTCCACCAGCATTTCCAGGCGCTCCGGCGTGATCAGGCCGTCTTTTTCGCCGCTCGCGACCAGCACTTCATGGGCGGCCTTGATGGTGCCGGAGGCACCCAGAGCGTATTGCCAACCCTGAATACGGTATTGCCAGGCCAGGGTTTCCAGCTTCTGCGCTGCGGCCAGCCGTGCGCGCCTGAAGTTGGTTTTGCTGATTTCCCCCTCGGGGAAAAACTGTTGTGCGAAGCTGACACACCCCATGCGGCGGCTTTCCGCCAGCAAGGGTTCGAAATCCTCGCCAATCACCAGTTCGGTAGAACCACCGCCGATATCGATCACCAGCTTGCGGCCTTTCTCCGGCTGGGTGTGCTCCACCCCCATAAAGATCAGACGTGCTTCTTCCTGCCCGGCGATAATCTCGATTGGATAAGGGATTACCTTGGCCGCCCGTTTCAGGAAGACTTCCGCATTCACCGCCTGACGCAGAGTATGTGTCCCGACGATGGTGACGTTATCTGCCGGGAATCCTTGCAACCGCTCGGCAAATAGTGCCAGGCAGGCCAGGCCGCGCTCCATGGCCTCTTCGCTGAGGACATTGTTACTGTCCAACCCATCGGCGAGGTGTACCCGCTGTTTTAAACGCCCCAATACCTGTAAGGCGCCGTTGACGACGCGAGCAATCACCATGTGGAAACTGTTCGACCCAAGGTCGATGGCAGCGATTTCCTGCGGTTTATTGGCTGTAGTGCTTTTTAGCGGCATAGTTGCTGGCCTACTTTCCCGGTTGTTCCAGAGCTTTTAAATACTCATAAATAGCCACCTGGGCGCGCACTTTGCGGCGATTACCGCGCGGCACGTACTGGTTGCTGAGTTCTTTATCGATATAACGGGCTTTGACCGTATCGCTGAACAGGATCTCCAGAATATCCAGAACGCGCTGTTTCAGCGCCGGATCCAACAGCGATACCGCCACTTCGATGCGGTAATCTATATTTCGGGTCATCCAGTCTGCTGATGAGAGATACACCCGTTTGTCACCTTTGTTTTCAAATACGTAGACCCGGTCGTGTTCCAGGTAGCGGTCCACGATGCTGATCACCTGAATATTGTCACTGATCCCCGGCAGGTTGGGAATCAAAGAACACATCCCACGCACCAACAGGCGAATTTTTACCCCGGCAGCGGCAGCGGTGTACAGCCGATCGACCAGCCCCTTATCCACCAGATTATTCACTTTCAACATAATACCGGCGTTTTCCCCGGCTTGGGCGGTGACGATTTCACGATCGATCAGCTCATACAGCATCCGCCTGGAGTTCTGCGGTGATACCATCAAATTGTCGAAGGTGACCGGCCGGTATGGGTTTTCGATAAAATTGAACACCCGGCGTACTTCGTTGGTGATGCGTGCATCGGCGGTCAGCAGCGAGTAGTCGGTGTAAATACGGGCGGTCTTCTCGTTAAAGTTACCCGTACCTATATGAGCATAGCGCACAATATCATCGCCTTCACGGCGTGAGATCAGGAACAGTTTGGCGTGGATTTTCAGCCCCGGTGCGGAGAAGATGACGTGCACCCCGGCTTCCGTCAGGCGCTTGGCCCAATGGATGTTGGCCTCTTCATCAAAGCGGGCCTGCAGCTCGACCACCACGGTGACTTTTTTACCGTTGTGTGCCGCATGGATCATCGATTCAATGATGCGTGAGTCTTTTGCCACCCGATAAATGTTGATTTTGATCGCCAGCACGCTGGGATCGAACGACGCCTGGCGCAACAACTCCAGTACGTGCTCAAAGGTGTGATACGGGTAGTACAGCAGCACATCCTGCTCGCGGATGGCGTCAAAACCGTTGCGGAATTTATCGAACCAGACATGACGCAGGCGCGGCAGCGGGCGGTTGACCAGATTGGCTTTGCCAACGTTGGGGAAACTGATGAAATCCTTGAAGTTATTGTAACGCCCACCGGCGATCACCGAGTCATAGTTGGAGATCCCCAGCTTGTTGCGCAGCAACTCCACCATCTCATTGGGCATATCGCGTTGATAAACGAAGCGTACCGGCTCGGCGGTGAGGCGCTGTTTCAGGCTGGAGGACATCAGTTCCAGCAGGCTGGACTCCATCTCGGTCACCAGATCGTATTCCGCGTCGCGCGTCATTTTCATCGAATAGGCGTTGAGGGTGTCGTAATCAAAGAACCCCTTGAAGATATCGTCCAGGCAATAGCGCAGAATATTGTCCAGCAGGATCATCGGTTTGCGGCGGCGCGGTGCTTCCGGCGGCAGATTGACGAAACGCGGCACCTTGTCGGACGGAATTTCCAGCAGCGCATAGTCAATGCGCGTGCCGCGGATAATCTCCACCGCCAGGTAGGTGTAATCATCTTTCAGAAACTGCACCAGATTGGTGTCGTGATTAATCAGGATCGGCGTGATGTGCGGCCGCAGGTGCTGTTTGAAATATTGCCGCAGCCAGATTTGCTGGTTTTCCGATACCTGCCGCTCATTGATCAGGAAGATTTGATTGCGTGCCATTTCCAGCAGCAGATCGTTGTACAGGCTGTCGAACTCCTGATCGGTTTTTAGCACCTTGGCCTGAATTTTTTTCAGCAAATGGCGCGACATACCCCCCGAACCCTGTTCCTCGCTGATTAAGATGCGCCGTTTCAGTTCAGCAAAGCGGACTTTATAAAACTCATCCAGGTTATTGGAGTAAATGCCCAGAAACCGCATGCGCTCAATCAGGGGATTGCTCTTATCTGCGGCTTCCTGCAATACACGCTCATTAAAGGATAACCAGCTTAGTTCTTTATCGATGTAGAGCTTTTCCTGACCCATTGCCACTCCAGTTCAATTTTAGAAAAGGACTCGGGACACCGCCCAGTGTCTTACTTCATTATTGCGAGAGATTGCCAGGAATGTCCAACATATCTACGGGTTTGTGGCACCTTACCGGTCAGCGAGCCATGCCGTTGTCACCTCGCACTGCAGAGGATAACGCCGGGAAGTTTTGTCATGCAAACGTCACAAAACTGACATAAGATGCCCGGTTATCTTAGGACGCCAGCCAGAAAATGGAGCAGACAGCGAGAGACATGGGACAGACAAGGGTAAATCAACATCCCCGCGATCGTTGGCGGGCATTCGTCGATCGTGGCGTGCAGGGCGCTGTCACTGCTACCGGATTGCTGGTGTTGATGACGCTGATGCTGATTTTTGTCTATCTGCTGCTGTCGGTACTGCCGCTGTTCAAACCGGCATCCATCGGCAGCGCGCGCCCGTTACCGATCGTCAGTGCCTCTCCTGCCTGGGCGATTGGCATGGATGTGCAGCAGCGTATCGGTTACCGCATCGATCAACAGGGCGAAGGCCGTTTTTATCGCTTGGCCGCACAGGGTGAGGCCAGCGCTGGGCAACCGTTAGCGCAACAATCCCTGCTGGATAAACCGGTATTGATGGCGCAGGCGGTAGGAACGCGCGATCTGTTCGCATTGGCCCAGGCCGATGGCCGCGTGATCGTTACCCAGGCCGATTTTGCCCCGGCGGGTGGCAGCCTGGCGCAATGGCGTTTTCCGTTAGGCCAGGAGCCAGTGGCATTTGATCCTCAAGGGCGGCCGCTGGCGCTGCTGGCGCTGGCGGAAACGCGCGCGGGAGCGACCCTGCTGGCGGCGGTCACGGAGGATCATCGTCTGCTGTTTGGCCGTTTCAACTCTGCGGTGCCCGCGCAGCTGATGCAGGTGCAACTGAGTGCCGCTGCGCAGCAACTGTTTTTGACGCCGGATGGCCGCCAACTCTATTTACTCACCGGGAATCAGCTGGCCCGCTATCAGATCGAAGCCACCCAGCTATCTTTGCGTGAGACACGCACGCTTGGGGAACACCCGCCTTATCATCTGACGGCCTTGTCTGGCGGCAGCGCCCTGTTGATCCGCGCCGGGGACGGCAGCCTGCGTGAGTGGTTCGAGGTGGAAAAAAATCAGCAACGGCAACTGACGCCGATACAGCAGTTTGCGCATCAGGCATTGCCGCAGGAACTGCTGGTAACCGAGCCGTATCGCCGGGTGTTTGCCGCATGGCAACCGGGGGGCGCATTCTCACTGTTCTCCAGCATTCAGCCGCAGCCATTGCTGCAGACCACATTGCCCGACGAGGTGCGGCAGATGGCCTTTGCACCGCGTGGCGATGGCCTGCTGTTGGAAACGTCTCAGGGGTGGCTGCATTACAGCGTGGATAACCTCTATCCTGATGTCACTTGGCGCTCGCTGTGGCAGAAACTGTGGTATGAAAATTACCCCGAACCGGCTTACGTCTGGCAGTCCACCTCGGGTGAAGACAGCTATCAGGCCAAATTCAGCCTGATCCCGGTGATTTTTGGCACCTTCAAGGCGGCGGGCTATTCCATGCTGTTCGCCGTGCCGCTGGCCTTGGCCGGGGCAATCTATACCGCCTGCTTTATGTCGGCCGGGCTGCGACGCGTGGTGAAACCGGCGGTGGAAGTAATGGGCGCATTGCCGACGGTGGTGATTGGGTTGGTTGCCGGGATCTGGTTAGCACCGCTGATGGGGGATTATCTGCTGGCGGTGCTGAGTTTGCCGCTGTTGCTGGCGCTGGTAGTGCTACTGTGCGGCTGGCTGGTAAACCGCTTTGCTCCGCGCCGTTTGGCCCCAGGGATGGATTTATTGGTGTTGCTGCCGCTGGTAGTGCTGACCGTCTGGCTGGCGTTTGCCGTTGGGCCGTGGCTGGAATTACAGCTGTTCGGCGAGCCGCTGCACTATTGGCTAGGTGAAGGGTACGATCAGCGCAACACGCTGGTGGTCGGCGTGGCGATGGGGTTTGCGCTGGTACCGATTATTTTCTCGCTGGCGGAGGACGCTCTGTTCAGCGTGCCCACTGCGCTTAGCCGCGGTTCGCTGGCGCTGGGAGCCACTCAGTGGCAAACCGTGGTGCGCGTGGTGTTGCCCTCTGCCAGTGCCGGGATATTCTCTGCGCTAATGATTGGCTTTGGCCGTGCGGTGGGGGAAACCATGATCGTACTGATGGCCACCGGCAATACGCCGATTATCGACGGCAGCCTGTTCCAGGGCCTGCGCGCGCTGGCTGCCAACATCGCCATTGAAATGCCGGAGGCGGTGGTTGGCAGCAGCCATTATCGCGTGCTGTTCCTCACCGCCCTGGTGCTGTTTATCTTTACCTTTATGTTTAACACCTTGGCTGAGGCGGTGCGTCTACGCCTGCGTGAGCGTTATACGCTGAATCAGGAGACGCCATGAGAAAGTGGATTGGCAGCGGCTCTCCGTGGATTTGGCTGACGGCCGCGTCGGTGGCGGTCAGCTTATTGGCGCTGATCGGCATCTTGCTGCTGTTAGCCGGGCAGGGCATGCGTTATTTCTGGCCGAGCCCGGTGTACCAGTTCGAATTGAATCAAAGCGCTGCCGGGCCGGTGACGGTGATCGGTGAGCTTTATCAGCAGCAGACCCTTTCACGCCGCCAATTGCAGGACTCCGGCATCGCATTGCCTGCGGATGATGCGGCAAGCTTCACCCGTTATCTGATCAAGGTAGGCAACCGTGAAAGCGAAGGGCAGGATTTCCGTACCTTGCTGGCCAGCGACGTCAGCCTGCAAACCACGCCGCCCGATGTGCTGGTGTTGGAGCGCAACACCAATGGAACTGCCTACGGTTATCTGGCCGGGATGCTGGAGGATGGCCAGCCATTGACCGGGCGCGATCTCAGCCAGGCGTTGCAACAGCGTTTGCCACAGATCGCGGCACTTTCTCGTCAGGCGCACGATATTCAGTTCCGCGAGATGGCGCGCATTAATCAGCAATTTGAAAGCCTGCGCCTGCGGGAGAAAAGCCTGCAGCGCGATAATCAGTTGGATGAGCGTTTACAGGCCTCGATCCGCGCCGAAAGGCTGGAATTACAGCGTCAGTACCGGCAACTGGCCGACAAGTTGCAGGGGCTGAATCGCGATCGCGAGCGTGATGCCCTGTTGTTACGCGACATGCATGGGCAGATTCATACCATTCCACTGAGCCAGGTGCGTGATGCCTGGTATCCGAACGCCATGGGAAGCGGGCAGAAACTGGCACACTGGGCCGATCAGGTACAAAAATTTCTTACCGACAGCCCGCGCGAGGCCAACACTGAAGGCGGCGTGTTCCCGGCCATTTTCGGCACCGTGCTGATGGTGATCCTGATGTCGATCGTGGTGATGCCGTTTGGCGTTATTGCCGCGCTCTATTTGCATGAATATGCGGGTAATAATCTTCTGACGCGCCTGATCCGCATTGCCGTGGTCAACCTGGCCGGGGTGCCCTCGATCGTTTACGGCGTATTTGGCCTGGGCTTTTTTGTTTATATGATTGGTGGCACTCTCGATCAGCTGTTTTATCCGGCATCGCTGCCGAACCCCACTTTCGGTACGCCCGGCGTGCTGTGGGCCGCGCTGACGCTGGCCTTACTGACGTTGCCGGTGGTGATTGTGGCGACCGAGGAAGGGCTGTCACGTATTCCTGCCTCGCTGCGCCAGGGCTCGTTGGCGCTGGGAGCCACCCGGGCGGAAACGCTGTGGCGCATTGTGCTGCCGATGGCGGCCCCGGCGATGATGACCGGGTTGATTCTGGCCGTGGCGCGCGCGGCGGGGGAAACGGCGCCGTTGATGCTGGTGGGGGTGGTGAAATCGGTGCCGGTGCTGCCGGTAGATGATATTTTCCCGTATCTGCACCTCGAGCGGAAATTCATGCACCTCAGCTTCCAGATCTACGATATGGCGTTTCAAAGCCCTAGCGTAGAGGCCGCGAGGCCGCTGGTGTTTGCCACGGCGTTCCTGCTGGTGCTGATTGTGGTGGGGCTTAATCTGGCGGCGATGGGCATTCGCCATTCGCTGCGGGAGCGGTATAAAACATGGTCACAATAGTTCTGAATAAGGCTGGTGATAACATCGACGCCTTGGGGAGTACCACATGGGTTTGATGATGCCAGACAGTTTACCTCGGCTGGATGTTCAGCAGCTTGCAGATGAGCATACCGTGCTGGAGGTTGACGGCCTGAATCTGTTTTATGGCACCAAGCAGGTGTTGCACGATATTTCCCTGCGTATTCCGAAGCACCGCGTTACGGCGCTGATCGGGCCTTCCGGCTGTGGAAAATCGACGCTGCTGCGCTGTTTTAACCGCATGAACGATCTGGTGGATGATTGCCGGATCGACGGCGAATTGCGGCTGAACGGCGAAGTGATTTCCGGCCCGCAGGTCGAGGTGGCCGCGCTGCGGCGGCGCGTTGGCATGGTGTTCCAGCGGCCAAACCCGTTCCCGAAGTCTATCTACGAAAATGTGGTTTACGGCCTGCGGCTACAAGGGATCCGCGAGCGGCGGATTCTGGACGAAGCGGTGGAGCGATCCCTGCGTGCGGCGGCATTGTGGCATGAGGTGAAAGATCGTTTACGTGAGAACGCGTTCCGCCTGTCCAGCGGCCAGCAGCAGCGCTTGGTGATTGCCCGTGCGATCGCAATTGAGCCTGAGGTGCTGTTGCTGGATGAACCTACCTCGGCGCTGGATCCGATTTCCACGCTCACCATTGAGGAACTGATCTCTGCCTTGAAACAGCGCTACAGCGTGGTGCTGGTGACGCACAATATGCAGCAGGCGGCGCGGGTTTCGGACTATACGGCGTTTATCCATCAAGGGCGGCTGGTGGAATATAACCATACCGATGGCATTTTTACCTCTCCGCGCCAGCGCCGCACGGAGGATTACATCACTGGCCGGTATGGTTGATGGCGGTTTTTATTTGACGTTTTTGTTCAATGGCTCTGGCTGATTTTCGGTTTCAACGGAGCTGATAGCGGTTTTCAACGGTGTGATTTTCGCCTGAACCGGCGGTTGGGCCTTCTGCATCAACTGTGATTGGCCGATAAATACGCCGCCTTTCTCGATCGAGATTTCGTCGGCAAAAATGTCACCGCGCAGGCTGCCTTTGGGCTGAATTGACAGCGAATCAGCATAGCAACGGCCTTCAACCGAGCCGTTGATCATGATCTGCTGTGCGCGGATTTCGCCCTTCACATGGCCGCTGTTCTCGATACGCACCATATGCATACACACGAATGTTACCTTCAACCTTGCCTTCGATAATGATATTGCCGTCACCTTCGATAACGTCGGTGAACTGGGCACCATTAGAAACAAAGGTGTCTTTCTTGGCACGGATCGGTTTGATGGCATCGGTGACATCAGCCTGGGCAGCGGGTTCAGTTTGCACCAGCGTCTGCGATAGCGGCTGGTCAATCACTTCGGGGGCTTTTGACTCATTACTGGATTTCTTTTGTTTATTGAATGACAGCATATTATTCATCCTTGGGATTTTGTAGATAAACGTCAGAGTGACCAATAGCATAACGACCAACGCTATCATTAACGTTCGGTTTAAGTGGGTTCCGCTGGTGCCGAGCTCTGTCAGCCAAAGCATTATGAGCAGTGCCCATAACACCCATACGCACCATAATAAATTGTATTTACGCATGTTTTCAGGCCGGTTGAATTCCATTTGCAGCAGAGTGCGGAGAGCCAGGGCGCTGGCCGCAGCCACTGCGCCTATAGGGGCTATCCGTAATGGCAGGGATGATACCTAACAATGAACATTAAATCATTATCCGGTTTGTTAATCAGAATTTATCAGAATGCTGACTTTCAGCCACTGCTCAAATAATAATATGATTTTCATAAGGATTTATCTGATTGGCATAAATCGCTAAACAATTCGGCGGCAGAGCAGCGGCGGAAAGCGTAAGCTTCACCGAGGAAATTCGTTGCTAAAATCAGGAGGTTTTATGTCATTGTCGATTTACGCCCATTCCCCTGCGCAGTTTGTCCGCGGTTTGCAGAATCTGTCGTCTTTATTGCTGAAAGGCGAGCAGTTTCTGCGTGAAAAACAGCGAGCTGAAAGCACGCTGCTGGAGGCCCGGCTGGCAGCGGATATGTTCCCTTTGCTGCGGCAGGTGCAGATCACCAGCGATACGGCGAAAGGTGCCGTTGCCAGATTGAGTGGCCAGGAAGTGCCGGTGATGCCGGACAATGAGGCCAGTTTTGCTGAGTTACATCAGCGTATTGAGAAAACCATCGCCTATTTGCAACGTTTCCAAGCGCATGATTTTGCCGATTCTGACGGGCGGACTATTACACTGCAAAGCAAAACGCGGGAATTCAACTTTACGGCGGAGGATTATCTGCTGACCTTTGCCCTGCCTAATTTTTATTTCCATCTGACCACGGCTTACGCCATTCTGCGCCATCAGGGGGTTGAACTGGGTAAAATGGACTATCTGGGCAAGGTCTAACCTGGCGATCAGCCGGGGAGCACGCAGCTCCCCGGTGAGCGCTTACTTAAGTGCTACCGGCGGCGTTTTGAACTTTGCCAGATACTGCGGTTGGAAAATACACATGCGCAGTACGGTGCGGTATTCGCCGTTAACGAAAAATTCGTCGATCAGTTCGCCTTCCACTTCGAACCCCAATTTGCTGTAAATGTGAATCGCCTTCGGGTTCTCTTTGTCGACGATCAGATACAGCTTGTAGAGATTGAGCACGGAAAAACCATAATCCATCGCCAGTTTGGCGGCGGTGCTGGCGTAGCCTTTGCCCTGATGGGCCGGATCGATGATGATCTGGAATTCGGCACGGCGGTGGATGTGGTCGATCTCCACCAGTTCTACCAGGCCAACTTTGGCCCCTTCATGCTCAATGATAAAGCGCCGCTCGCTCTGATCGTGAATGTGCTTGTCGTACAGATCGACCAGTTCGACAAAGGCCTCATACGGCTCTTCAAACCAGTAGCGCATCACGCTGGCGTTGTTATCCATCTGGTGAACGAACGTCAAATCCTCCCGTTCCAGTGGGCGTAATTTGACGCTGGTGGTGCTCGGCATACCTTCTCCTCAACATAATGAATATGCGTAAAGTATAACGCCGGGAATTGGATGAGGGCGAAAAAAAACGGCACCACTCAGGGCACCGTTTAGGCTGTATTCAGATTGCCAGCGCTAGTCTGCGGCATAGCCTTGTGCGGGCAAGCGTTCACCGTCGAGCCAGGCCGCGTTATCACTCATGGTCAGCCGCCCGGTAACAAACCAGTTCACCACCAGTGGGTAAATGTGGTGTTCCTGTGTTTGCACACGTTCTATCACCTCATCTTCTTCGTCACCGGGGAAAATGGGCACCTTGGCTTGCAGGACAACCGGGCCGCCGTCGAGCTGTTCGGTGACAAAATGCACCGAGGTACCGTGCTCGCTGTCACCGTTGTCGATCGCCTGGCGGTGGGTATGCAGGCCAGGATATTTCGGCAGCAATGATGGGTGGATGTTCAGCATGCGCCCGGCATAGTGCTGGACGAAGGCATGGCTGAGGATGCGCATATAACCGGCCAACACCACCAGATCGGGCTGATACTGGTCAATGGCCTCGGCCAGTGCGGCATCGAAGGCTTCACGGTCGGCAAAGGTTTTGGCATCAAGCGCATGTGCGGCAATGCCAGCCTCTTCGGCACGTTGCAGGCCATAGGCCTGGGCCTTGTTGCTGAATACCGCCACAATATTGGCGGCAATCCGGCCCTGCTGGCAGGCATCAATCAACGCCTGGAGATTGCTCCCCTGGCCGGAGACCAACACCACAATCTTTTTCATCACTGAATAACCACTTGTTGTTCGTCAGAAGAAGCGGTCAGTTTACCGATCTTCCAGGCTTTTTCACCGGCTGCGGTCAACAAAGCGATGGCTTCTTCAACCGCCTCTTCCGGCAGCGCAATCACCATGCCCACGCCACAGTTAAAGGTGCGGTACATTTCATGGCGGCTGACGTTACCTGCCTGTTGCAGCCAACTGAAGATCGCTGGCCACTCCCAGCTCGACTCGTCAATCACCGCCTGCATGCCTTCTGGCAGCACGCGCGGGATGTTTTCCCAGAAACCGCCGCCGGTCAGGTGAGCAATCGCGTGTACGTCCACTTTGGCAATCAGTTCCAGCACCGATTTGACATAAATTTTGGTCGGTGCCAGCAGATGATCCGCCAGCGATTTGCCGGCTAGCGTGGTGGTCGTAGGATCGGTATTGCTGACTTCGAGGATCTTGCGTACCAGCGAATACCCGTTAGAGTGCGGGCCGGAAGCGCCCAGGGCGATCAGCGCATCACCCGGCTGCACTTTGCTGCCGTCGATGATTTCAGATTTTTCGACCACGCCGACGCAGAAACCGGCGACGTCGTAATCCTCACCGTGGTACATGCCCGGCATTTCGGCGGTTTCGCCACCCACCAGCGCACAGCCGGACTGCTTACAGCCTTCGGCGATGCCGGTGATCACGCTGGTGGCGGTGTCGACGTCCAGTTTGCCGGTCGCGTAGTAATCCAGGAAGAACAGTGGTTCAGCCCCCTGAACCACCAGATCGTTCACACACATCGCAACCAGATCGATGCCGATGGTGTCGTGGCGTTTCAGATCCATCGCCAGACGCAGCTTGGTGCCCACGCCGTCGGTACCCGAAACCAGTATCGGTTCGCGGTATTTCTGCGGCAACGCACACAGGGCACCAAATCCGCCCAGACCACCCATCACTTCGGGGCGGCGGGTCTGTTTAACTACACCTTTGATGCGGTCTACCAATGCGTTGCCAGCATCGATATCGACACCTGCGTCTTTATAGCTGAGAGAGGTTTTGTCGGTCACTGCGCGATCCCCACGACGGTTTGCGGTTTGAAAACGGTGCTTCCGGTGTTGGTTCCGGAATAAGGCGCGGCAATTCTAACAGCGCAAGCAAACGTTTGCGAGAGCCTTATCGGCCAGCTTCCATTTTTCGTTTCATCGGACCCTGGCGTTTGCTAATCAGGTCAACCAGGTGATGAGGATGGGGACAATGACTATAAACCGTTGACTGGAATTTATTGGGTATATAATGATTATCGACCTTTTGTTGATCTCGATCCGGCTATTGGTAGTGGCGCTCGTGGGAAAAGGCGGTATAATCCCGCGATTTTTTTGGCCGTCAACCGCCTTAATAGGAGAATAATGATGAAGATCGTTGAGGTGAAACACCCGCTGGTTAAACACAAGCTTGGCCTGATGCGCGAACATGATATCAGTACCAAACGCTTTCGTGAGCTGGCTTCTGAAGTGGGTAGTTTGCTGACCTATGAAGCGACCGCCGATCTGGCGACGGAAAAAGTCACCATCGAAGGTTGGTGCGGGCCGGTTGAAGTCGATCAGATCAAAGGGAAAAAAATTACCGTCGTACCGATCCTGCGTGCCGGTCTGGGTATGATGGAAGGGGTGCTGGAGCACGTACCGAGCGCGCGTATCAGCGTGGTTGGGGTTTATCGTGATGAAGAAACCCTGGAGCCGGTGCCTTATTTCCAGAAACTGGTTTCCAACATCTCAGAGCGTTTGGCGCTGGTGGTTGACCCGATGCTGGCGACCGGTGGTTCGATGATTGCTACCATCGATCTGCTGAAGAAGGCCGGCTGTACCAGCATCAAGGTGCTGGTGCTGGTGGCCGCACCAGAAGGGATCAAAGCGCTGGAAAAAGCGCACCCGGATGTTGAACTGTATACCGCTTCCATCGATCAGTGCCTCAATGAGAAGGGCTACATCGTGCCTGGCCTGGGTGATGCCGGCGATAAGATATTTGGTACAAAATAACGTCGAGCCGACCAGAGAGTCGGCTTTTTTATGCCCTTCGTCTTTCAAGCTACAGCGTTGTTGGCGGGATGTAACTCCCGGTCACTTATTACGTATAAGCTCCCAGGGATTATGAGCCTCAATACTGAGGCTCACCCTGCGGGCCAGCGCAAGCGCTGTGCAAATCAGTCTACGACCGATTTGTCACGCCCTTGCCGCCTAGCGGTAACTTGAAGTCCATTGGGCATAACTTACTGAACTTAAACAACTGATTAATACAATTCAGAGGAAAAAACACACCATGACCCGTCGCGCTATCGGCGTCAGCGAACGCCCGCCGTTACTCCAGACTATTCCGCTCAGTTTCCAGCATCTGTTCGCCATGTTTGGCGCGACCGTTTTGGTGCCGATTTTATTCAAAATCAACCCGGCGACGGTGCTGTTGTTCAACGGCATCGGTACGCTGCTGTATCTGTTTATCTGTAAAGGCAAGATCCCGGCGTATCTGGGTTCCAGCTTTGCGTTTATTTCACCGGTGTTGCTGCTGTTGCCGCTGGGCTATGAAGTGGCGCTCGGCGGTTTTATCATGTGTGGCGTGCTGTTTTGCCTGGTGGCCTTGATTGTGAAGAAGGCCGGAACCGGCTGGCTGGATGTGATCTTCCCGCCTGCGGCGATGGGGGCCATCGTGGCGGTGATCGGTTTGGAACTGGCGGGCGTGGCGGCCAATATGGCCGGGCTGCTGCCTGCCGAAGGGACTTCTGCCGATAGCACCACCATCACAATTTCCCTGGTGACGCTGGGCGTGACCGTGCTCGGTTCGGTGCTGTTCCGCGGCTTCCTGGCGATTATCCCGATCCTGATTGGGGTGCTGGTGGGCTATGCGCTGTCGTTCGTGATGGGCGTGGTGGACCTGACGCCGATCCGTGAAGCGCACTGGTTTGCGCTGCCAACCTTCTATACGCCGCGCTTTGAGTGGTTCGCCATTTTCACCATTTTGCCTGCGGCGTTGGTCGTGATTGCCGAGCACGTCGGCCACCTGGTGGTGACGGCAAATATCGTCAAAAAAGACCTGCTGCGCGATCCAGGTTTGCATCGTTCGATGTTTGCCAACGGTATTTCAACGGTGATCTCCGGCTTCTTCGGCTCAACGCCGAATACCACCTACGGCGAGAACATCGGCGTGATGGCGATCACCAAGGTTTACAGCACCTGGGTGATTGGCGGCGCGGCGATTCTGGCGATCCTGCTTTCCTGCGTGGGTAAACTGGCGGCGGCGATCCAGGCGGTGCCGGTGCCGGTGATGGGCGGCGTTTCCCTGCTGCTGTATGGAGTGATCGGCGCTTCGGGTATCCGGGTGCTGATTGAATCCAAGGTGGATTACAACAAAGCCCAGAACCTGATCCTGACCTCGGTGATCCTGATTATCGGCGTCAGCGGTGCCAAAGTGCATATCGGCGCAGCGGAGCTGAAAGGCATGGCGCTGGCGACCATCGTCGGCATCGGCCTGAGCCTGCTGTTTAAGGTGATCAGCCTGTATCGCCGTGAAGAGGAAGTGATTGACGTGCCGGAAGAGCGGCGCGATCACAAGTAACCTCGCGTTGTAAGCCGAACAGGGCGGAGAGTTCTCCGCCCTGTTGGCGTTTAGGGGCTAACCGGTTTGCCTGCCGGATCGTTGGCACCGTCCGTTTCCTGCGGCTGCTCGCCCATGCTGTTGTTGTCCTCTTCCGTGGCGGCGCCATTTTTCATCGGCTCTGCGCTGCTTTTGTCTGGCGTGGCACTGGTTTTGGGGGCTTCATCGCAACCGGCTACCAGCAAGCCAATCATCGAAGCCAGCAGTACTTTGTTCCATGATTTCATCGTTTATTATCCTTGTCATAATCTGTGGGACACAGTCTAAAGTGGCGCAGCCAAGTGCTTTCGGTATAGCAGCGATGCAGCATGAATGCCATCTTTGCTCACTATTGCAACATAAAAACCTGCCGGTTCAACAGTTCGCGCTTTCTGTGATAGACTGACTCTGTTTTCCTGCCAGTTTTGGTTGAGGTGCTTTTCTGAATACGCCGGCACAGCTTTCACTGCCACTTTATCTTCCCGATGATGAAACTTTTGCCAGTTTTTATCCGGGCGAGAACCCATCCCTGTTAGCCGCAATCCAGTCTGCCATCCGTCAGGAACACGGTAGTTACATCTATTTCTGGTCACGCGAGGGCGGCGGGCGCAGCCATTTGCTGCATGCGGCCTGTGCCGAACTGTCGAAGCAGGGGGAGGCCGTCGGCTATGTGCCGCTGGACAAGCGCACTTATTTCGTGCCGGAAGTGCTGGATGGCATGGAACAGCTGGCCCTGGTGTGCATCGACAACATTGAATGCATTGCCGGTGATGAAGAGTGGGAAATGGCGATGTTCAATCTCTATAACCGCATTCAGGAAACCGGGCGTACGCGCTTGTTTATCACCGGCGATCGTCCGCCGCGTCAGTTGAATCTGCATTTGCCGGATCTGGCTTCCCGTCTGGATTGGGGGCAGATCTACAAGCTGCAGCCGCTTTCCGATGAAGAGAAATTGCTGGCACTGCAACTGCGCGCCAAGCTGCGTGGCTTTGAACTGCCGGAAGACGTGGGCCGTTTCCTGCTCAAGCGCCTGGATCGTGAAATGCGCACGCTGTTCATGACGTTAGATCAGCTCGATCGCGCGTCGATCACTGCGCAACGCAAGCTGACCATTCCGTTTGTGAAGGATATTCTGGGGTTGTAAGGGCCCTGGGTGCAGAGCCCGGGGGATCAGAGGATTTCCAGCACCTGCTCCGGTGGCCGGCCAATGCGCGCTCGGTTGCCTTTTACTACGATCGGCCGTTCGATCAGTTTCGGGTTGGCCACCATTGCTTGCAGCAGTTGCTCTTCGCTCAGGTTTTCATTCGCCAGCTTCAATTCTTTGTAAATCTCTTCTTTCTGCCGCATCAGTTCACGTGCTGAATGGAAACCCAGTTCTTTCAGCAGTTTTTTCAGTTCATCTACCGACGGCGGCGTTTCCAGATACAGCACTACCTTTGGGGTAATGCCCTGCTGTTCCAGCAGTGCCAGAGTTTCACGGCTCTTCGAGCAACGTGGGTTGTGGTAAATAGTGACGTTTTTCATGGCAATCTTTCCTTGGTCAAATTAGCTGCGCTGGAATTTGCTGAAGCTCTTCTGTAGCTGGCGCAGTTGATCGATACGCGCGTCATAACGGGCCTGTTTCAGGCTGCCGAGTTTTTGCAGGGAACTGGCATTGCTCAGCAAACCAATCGCCTGATCGAGGCGGCCAGCGAGCGCCAGGCTCTCTGCACGCGCTGAAAGCTCTTCATCGCGTAACCCTTGAGCGGCGCTGGCTTGCGCCAGTAAATCCCAACCGTTTGGATCGTCCGGGTGGGTAAAGGTGTAACGGTTAAGAATTTTTGAGGCCTGCGCTGGCTGATTCCCCTCCACGAAGGCGTTGGCCAGGTTGAGCAGCAGCACCGGATTCTTGCTTTGTTCCGCATTCGCGGCCTGCAGGCGCGCAATCGCCTGTGGCGCTTTCTGCTGGGCCAGATCGATATCGGTCATCAGATCCAGCAGCCAGACGTTTTTTGCATCCTGCGCCAGCAACGGCTGAATGATATTACGGGCTTCATCGTACTTTTTCGCTTCGTAGAACAGGATCGCCCGGCCATATTTTGCCGCCATTTGTTCCCGTACGTTACCTTTGCTGTAGTCATTCAGAATCTCTTCGGTCAGGCCATAACCTTCTGAACTGTACATACCCAGGGTACGCACTCTGGCTAACAGGTACTCCTGGCTGGATTGGACCAGATGACGCGGCATCTGGTTGGCACGGTTACGTGCGTCGGAAAGCCGGCTGTCGGGCAGCGGGTGGGTCAGCAGCATTTCCGGTGGTTTAGACGCGTAACGCGACTGATCGGCTAATTTTTGCAGAAAATCCGGCATGGCTTCCGGATCAAAGCCAGAACGTTGTAACACCTGAATGCCGATGCGATCGGCTTCCTGTTCATTCGCCTGAGTGAAGCTGATCATCCCTTGCTGTGCACCGGCCAGCGTGCCGCTCAGCGCTGCCATTCCCATGGTCGGGTTAGCCATCGCCAGCAGGACAGAACCTAAAGCACCCACCCAGGTGAGCGGAGCATTGCGCTGTTGATCTTCCATGGCGCGGGCCAGATGGCGCTGGGTAACGTGAGAGATTTCGTGCGCCAGCACCGAAGCCAACTGGCTTTCGTTGTCGGTTTCACGGAATAGCGCCGAGTGCAGCACCACGTTACCACCGAAGAAGGCGAAGGCGTTTATCTCATCATTACGCACCAGAAAGAAGTGGAACGGCGTTTTTACCGAATAGGCGTTGGCGACCAGCCGGTTACCCAACTGGTTGATGTACTGGGTTAATAACGGATCGTTAATCAGCGGGGCGCTGGCGCGCAGCTGTCGCACGTAAAAGTCCCCCATCAACAGTTCCTGGCCGATACTCAAGGTGCCGCCTGCGCTGGTCCCCATGTCTGGCAGTTGGTCCTGTGTGTCCGCATTTACCGGCACCGGCGCAGAGGCGCAAAGTGTGCCGAACAACAGTACTGCTAACGCTGTTTTGGTCAACCGGGTGGTCATAGTCAGGCGTTTCCCTTAAATCAAAGTCATCAACTATACCCTAAATAATTCGAGTAGCAGGAAAGCGACAAGCGTGTAGTCAACACACCTGCTACTTGAAGTATGACGGGTATTAAGACGTCAGCATCACGTAAGAGTTCTTCTTGCATGCCAGACTCTCCAGTACAATCAGCATAAAGGTCTGTTGGCTCACAAAAATAAACCGTTTGCGAACCGGGCTGGCACCCTCTCATCATAGTCAGCCAGCGCCTGCAATGAAACGTTTGCCCGACGATAATCGGGCTGAAATTGTGTTAAAACAAGTCATAATACGATGCCTGCTGGGTCGCACAGGGAAAGGCGGAAGCACACTCTCATTGATGGAATTAAGGAGTAATCTCTGATGTTGGAGATGTTATTACAGTGGTACCGCCGTCGTTTTACCGATCCGCAAGCCATCGCGCTGCTGGTGATCCTGGTTGGCGGGTTCTGCATTCTCTATTTTCTGCACGGTATTTTAGCCCCGCTTTTGGTGGCAATTGTCTTGGCCTACCTGCTGGAGTGGCCGACCGCACGCCTGCAACGCCTGGGCTGGTCACGCAACTGGGCGGCGAGCATGGTGCTGATTGTGTTTGCTGGCATTACGTTGCTGCTGGTCTTGGTCGTTGCCCCAACGGCCTGGAAGCAGGGCATCAACCTGATGACCGATTTACCGGGCATGCTCAACCAGTTTTATAACTATGCGGCCACCTTGCCGAAGCGTTATCCGGCGTTGGTGGATGTCGGGATCATCGACATGATGGCAGAAAACCTGCGCAGCCGGCTGTCTGGCATGGGGGAGTCGGTGGTCAAGTTTTCTCTGGCCTCGCTGGTCGGGCTGTTGACGCTGGCGATTTACCTGATTCTGGTGCCGCTGATGGTGTTTTTCCTGCTGAAAGATAAAGAGCAGATGATCAACGCGGTGCGCCGGGTGTTGCCGCGCGATCGCGGCTTGGCCGGGCAGGTGTGGAAAGAGATGAACCAGCAGATCACCAATTATATCCGTGGCAAAGTGCTGGAGATGGTGATCGTTGGCGTAACCACCTACCTGGTGTTCTTCATTCTGGATATGCGCTACTCGCTGCTGTTGGCGGTGCTGGTCGGCTTCTCGGTGTTGATCCCTTATATTGGCGCAGTGCTGGTGACGATCCCGGTCGTGGTGGTGGCGATGTTCCAGTGGGGCATCGGTGCCGATTTCTGGACGCTGGTTATCGCTTATCTGGTGGTTCAGGCGCTGGACGGCAACCTGCTGGTGCCGATTCTGTTCTCTGAGGCGGTCAACCTGCACCCGCTGGTGATTATTCTCTCGGTGATCATCTTTGGCGGCCTGTGGGGCTTCTGGGGCGTGTTCTTTGCCATTCCGCTGGCGACGCTGGTGAAAGCGGTGATTCGCGCCTGGCCGGATGACATGCTGGTGGATGCGGGGAAAGAAGTGCAGTAAGGCCAGAAAAACAAAGCGCAGCGGGGAGCTGCGCTTTGGTATTAATCAGTGATTACTGCTTCAGGTAATTCAAAACGATGTCGTGATGATTGGTGGTTTTGAAATCATCAAACACTTTTTCAACCTTGCCGTTGGCATCGATCAGGAAGCTGATGCGGTGGATGCCGTCATAGGTTTTCCCCATGAAGGTTTTTTCACCCCAGACGCCAAACTGCTGTGCTACCTCATGATTCTCGTCAGATAACAACGTGAAGTTGAGCAGCTCTTTCTCGGCAAAACGTGACAGTTTCTCCGGTTTATCGGTGCTGATGCCCAGCACTTCGACACCGGCTTTTTTCAATTCATCCATATTATCCCGCAGGCCACAGGCTTGCACAGTACAGCCTGGCGTCATGGCTTTAGGATAAAAGTAAACAAGAACTCGCTGTCCCTGGAAGTCGGCCAAATGAATTTCCTCGCCATCCTGGTCGAGTAAACTAAATTTTGGCGCTGTATCACCGGCTTTCAATGGGCTCATCACTACTCTCCATCTTTCTCATCATGCTGTGGATAGTTCACAACGCTAATACTGCCTTGCGCATTCAATTCTGTACATAGGCGATGAAAGGCTTGTTCGATATTTGATGCATCCTGGCTGCCAGGGCTATGGGCAGTGATCTGGATATAAAGCTGGGGCGGCAGATTGCCCTCTGCGGGTTGAGTACGTGACACCAACTCGGCAATGTTCATCTGGCTGGCGTCAAACAGAGCGGTAAAACGTTCGATGATGTGCGGGGAGTCTCTCACCTCTACCTGCACCCACACCGCAGCCGGCATGGGCGGCCTTTCGTGCGAGTTTGTGCGTTTCATCACAATCAGCAAATCCAGCTCCGCACCTTTTTGCGGCAAAGTAGATTCGATCAGGGTAATCGCGTTCCAGCTGCCGGAAAGCAACATGATGAAGGTAAATTCTTCACCCAATATGGCCAGACGGCTATCTTCGATATTGCACCCGCAACTGCTGACGTGGCGGGTGATGGTGTTGACGATCCCGGGGCGATCGGCGCCCAGTGCGGTAATCACGAGATAGTGTTCATCTGGCTTAGGCAAAATGGAGCTTCCTGTCATGCTCAATGGGTTTACCATGGTAAACATAAAAAAAACCGCCTGCCAAGCGCTTACAACACGTTGTTTGCTTGCTTTTGGATAGGTGTCAAAAGTACCATGAGTCACTTGTTTGTGGAGGGGATGGCCAATGTTTACGGGAAGTATTGTTGCACTGGTAACGCCGATGGACGCCAAAGGCGCTGTTGATCGTGCGAGCCTAAAAAAACTGATTGATTATCATGTAGCCAGTGGGACTGCGGCTATTGTTTCCGTTGGGACCACCGGTGAGTCCGCTACGCTGGCTCACGATGAGCACGTTGACGTGGTGCTGCAGACGCTGGAACTGGCCGCAGGCCGCATTCCGGTGATTGCCGGAACCGGCGCGAACTCAACCAGCGAAGCGATCTCGCTCACGCGGCATTTCAGCAATACCGGTGTCGTTGGCTGTCTGTCGGTCACGCCTTACTATAACCGGCCAACGCAGGAAGGGCTGTATCAGCACTTTAAAGCGATTGCCGAAAGCACCGACCTGCCACAGATCCTGTATAACGTGCCTTCACGCACCGGTTGTGACATGCTGCCGCCGACGATCGCGCGTTTGGCCAAAATTAAGAATATTGTTGCCGTTAAAGAGGCAACAGGGAACTTAAGTCGTGTAAGTCAGATCCAAGTGCTGGTTGATGATGAAAACTTCACTCTGCTGAGCGGCGATGACGCCAGCGGCCTGGATTTCATGCAACTGGGTGGCAAAGGGGTGATTTCCGTAACGGCCAACGTGGCTGCGCGTGAAATGGTAGAACTTTGCCGTCTTGCGGCCCAAGGCAACTTTGCCGAAGCTCGCCGCTTGAATCAGCGCTTGATGCCGTTGCATCAGGATTTATTTGTAGAACCCAACCCAATTCCGGTGAAATGGGCCTGTAAGGCATTGGGATTGATGGCAACCGATACGATGCGTCTGCCTATGACGCCGTTAACCGACGCTGCCCGCCCTGTGGTGGAGCGTGCGTTGAAAAGCGCCGGTTTGCTGTAACTCTTAGGGAGATTTGATGGCTTATTCATTGCAAAAGTCGACGGTAGCAACAGTCGTGGGGTTAGCGCTGGTCATGGCGCTGTCGGCATGTTCTTCCGATCAACGTTACAAACGCCAGGTGAGCGGCGATGAGTCCTATCTCGACGCTGCACCACTCAAGCCGCTGAACGCGCCTGCGGGTATCACTCTGCCAGCGTCAGCCGGTAATTTTGATGTTGCGGCCAGTACGCAAAAAGGCCCTGTCGGCAAGCAACTGGATATCCGGCCTCCGTCACAGCCATTGGCCCTGCTGAGCGGTTCCCGCAGCCAGAACAGCGGGAACAGCGGCACATTGCTGCTGGAAAACAGCCCACAGAACCAGAACCTGTGGCCACGCATCGTCAGCCTGCTGCAGGCGAAAAACATGCCAATCGCTTCTCAGGAGGAAGCCAGCCAGACTCTGACCACCGACTGGGTGAAGTGGAACCGTCTGGATGAAGACAACCAGTACGAAGGCCGTTACCAGGTCAGCCTGCAGAAGCAGGGTTACCAGCAGGCGCTGGTGGTGAAAACGCTAGGGTTGCGCCAACAGGGTAAAACCGATGAGGTGACCGATCCTTCCGAGATTCAGCGCTATAACAGCATGATGATGAACACCATCGCCGAAGGTCTGGATAAGCAGGATAACCTGACGAGCAACCGTGCGGCCAGCCGTACCGGCGCGCTGGACGTGCAGAGTGGCGCGGACGATGTGGGGTTACCGGTGCTGATCGTACGTGCGCCGTACGCCACCGTGTGGGATCGCTTACCTGCGGCCTTGGCAAAACTGGGGATGAAAGTGGGCGACCGCAGCCGTCCGCAGGGCACCGTTGCCGTGACCTACAAATCCTTGAGCAGCAGCGATTGGAGTGCGTTAGGGGTGAAAGATCCTGAGCTGAATTCAGGGGATTACAAACTGCAGGTCGGTGATTTGAACAACCGTACCAGCCTGCAATTTATCGATTCCAAAGGGAAACCGTTGTCTCAGGCGCAGAATGATGCCCTGGTGGCCGCGTTCCAGGCGGCTTTCAGCCAAACCAGCGTTAAATAATCATCGAAAGGGGCTACGGCCCCTTTTTGTTTTTGCAGAAACGGTATCGTTTGCGTCCGGGGTTTGGCACAATAGTTACCAGCAAATCAACGAATTTATTAGGTCAATTCTATACCCGGTAGGTTGTCGGCAGCCGGAAGGTATAACCTCATTGGAGTAAGTAAGATGCAAAAGCTAGCTGAGTTGTATCGCGGAAAGGCGAAAACCGTCTACACCACCGAAAATCCAGATCTGCTGGTGTTGGAATTCCGTAACGATACGTCAGCACTGGATGGTCAGCGCATTGAGCAGTTCGATCGCAAAGGGATGGTGAACAACAAATTCAACCATTTCATCATGAGCAAACTGGAAGAAGCCGGTATCCCAACGCAGATGGAACGCCTGCTGTCAGACACCGAAGTGCTGGTGAAGAAGCTGGATATGGTGCCGGTTGAATGTGTGATCCGCAACCGCGCCGCCGGATCTTTGGTGAAACGCTTAGGGATTGAAGAAGGTTTGCCGCTGAATCCACCGCTGTTTGATCTGTTCCTGAAGAACGATGCAATGCACGATCCGATGGTCAACGAATCCTACTGCGAAACCTTCGGTTGGGTGAGCAAGGAGCATCTGGCACGCATGCGCGAGCTGAGCTATAAGGCCAATGAGGTGCTGAGCAAACTGTTTGATGACGCCGGTTTGATCCTGGTGGACTTCAAGCTGGAGTTCGGGCTGTTCAAGGGTGAAGTGGTGCTGGGGGATGAATTCTCGCCAGACGGTAGCCGCCTGTGGGACAAGAATACCCTGGATAAAATGGACAAAGATCGTTTCCGTCAGAGCCTGGGTGGCCTGATCGAAGCCTATGAAGAAGTTGCCCACCGCATCGGTGTGAAGCTCGACTAAGCACATTCCCGCCATATTGTTCAACACGGGGCATTTCTGCGGAATGCCCCGTTCTATTTTGCTTTCCAGAAAATTACTGCATTCCCCGTGCCGCTAACCCTTTATAATCATCTCTATACCCACGGGGATTCACTATTTATTCTGGAGTTTAACTATGCGTTGGCAAGGGCGTCGGGAAAGTGACAATGTTGAAGATCGTCGCGGGCAATCTTCCGGCCTGGGCGGCGGCGGTTTTCGCCCGCCGATTGGCGGCAAGGGCGGCCTGATCATTCTGGTGGTGGTGCTGGTTGCCGGTTACTACGGTGTGGATCTGACGCCGTTGCTCAATGGCGGCGAGATAGCGCCGCAAACGCAGCAGCAAAGCGCCAGAATCAGCCCGAAAGACGATGAGTTAGCTAAGTTCACCTCGGTGGTGCTGGCTTCCACCGAGGACACCTGGCAGGAAATCTTCCAGCAGACCGGCAAACGCTATCAGGATCCGAAACTGGTGATGTATCGCGGTGCCACGCGTACCGGATGCGGAACCGGCCAAGCGGTGATGGGGCCGTTCTACTGCCCGGCGGATAGCACCGTATATATCGATTTATCCTTTTATCAGGATATGAAGACCAAGCTGGGCGCTGGCGGTGATTTTGCACAGGCTTATGTCGTGGCCCATGAGATTGGGCACCATGTGCAGAACCTGCTGGGGATCGAGCGGAAAGTTCGCCAGATGCAGCAGGGTGCCAGCCAGGTAGACGTCAACCGCCTTTCGGTGAAAATGGAATTACAGGCAGACTGCTTTGCTGGCGTCTGGGGGCACTATGCGCAACGGCAGAACATGCTGGAAGCCGGTGATTTGCAGCAGGCGCTGAACGCGGCACAGGCGATTGGTGACGATCGCCTGCAGCAGCAGAGCCAGGGGCGGGTGGTGCCAGACAGCTTTACGCACGGCACTTCGCAGCAGCGTTATACCTGGTTCAAGCAAGGGTTCGACAGCGGCGATCCTAATAAGTGTAATACCTTCGCTTCCCGTTGATTCAATTCCGTGCCGGTGTTTCCACATCGGCGCTTTTCCTGCAAGCGTGGCTTCTGATGTTACAGGCAATGCAACAACTCATGCAGCGGCAAGGTATCCGCCGTTTGCTGGTTCTCAGCGGTGAGCCGCAATGGTGCCGTACTCAGGCTCAGCAACTGGCAGCACAACTGCCGGGGGATTGGCCGTGGATCGGCAATGCGGCTCCTGCCGATGATGCCCGGTCTCTAAGCAGCAGTGCGGTGAGAACGCTGCTCGGGCAGGAGCGCCTGCACGCCGTTTTTGATGCCACACAGGGGTTGGACGTAGAAGCCTTGGCCCAGCTCTGCGGCACGCTGCGTGCCGGTAGCTGGTTGCTGCTGCTGGTTCCCGCCTGGCCGCTGTGGGAACAACAGCCGGATAGCGACAGCCTGCGCTGGAGCGACTGCCCGCAGCCGATCGTCACCCCCCATTTCATCGCTCATTTGCAGCAACAGCTTGCGGCAGACAGTGAGGTGACGCTGTGGCAGCAAGGCGAACCTTTGTGTTTGGCCCCATTGCCGGAGCGTGTGGATTGGCAACCGCCGCAGGGGTTGCCTAGCGCCGAGCAGCAAGCCATTCTGGCGCGTTTGCTGGTGGCAGAAAGCGGCGTCTGGGTGCTGACCGCGGCGCGTGGCCGCGGCAAATCCACCTTGGCTGGGATGCTGGTGGCTGCCAGCCCGCTGACCTGCTGGATCACCGGGCCAAGCCGAGCGGCAACCGAGGTCGCCAGCGAGTGGGCGGGTGGTAAAGCGCAGTTCTGGGCACCGGACGCACTGCTGCAATATTGTACGGAGCACGGCATTGTTAACGCTGGCTGGCTACTGGTGGATGAGGCGGCGGCAATTCCCGGCCCGTTGTTACAACAGCTGATTAGCCACTTCCCGCGCGTATTACTGACCACCACGGTGCAGGGCTACGAAGGCACGGGGCGCGGATTTTTGCTTAAATTCTGTGCCGCATTACCACAGTGGCAGCCGTTGAGTTTGCAGCAACCCATCCGCTGGGCAGAGGGTGATGCCCTGGAGCGCATCATCGATAACGCCCTGTTGTTTAACGAGGAACCGGCGTGGGCAGTGGCCCGGCAAGATCTGAGTATCAACCCACTTGAACAAGCGGCGCTGTGTGCCGATCCGCGTCAACTGAGGCGTTTCTACGCATTGCTTTGCAGCGCTCACTACCGCACTTCCCCACTGGATCTGCGCCGCCTGATGGATGCACCGGGTATGCACTTCAGCGCCGCGTCGCTGGCGGATGAGATTGTGGGGGCGCTGTGGCTGGTGGATGAAGGGGGCCTGAGCGCTGCACTGGCGCATGAGGTCTGGGCGGGCCGCAGAAGGCCGCGTGGCAACCTGGTGGCGCAATCTTTGGCGGCACACGGCGGCCAGTGGTGGGCGCCAACGCTGCGTTCGCGTCGCATTACCCGCATTGCGGTGCTGGCGGAGCTGCGCCAGCAGGGGATCGCCAAGCGGCTCATCGAACAGCAAAAACAGCGCTCACAGGAGCTGGATTTTCTTTCCGTCAGTTTTGGTTATACCGAGCCGCTGTGGCGTTTCTGGCAATCCTGCGGTTTTACCCTGGTGCGTGTTGGCAGTAAACCGGAAGCCAGCAGCGGTTGTTATACCGCCATGGCGCTGTTGCCACTGAGTGAGCAGGGGGAGGCGTTGTGCCATGCGGCGCATAAGCGTTTGGCCCGCGACTGGCGTTGGTTACAACAGCGTATCGATCTGCCGCCAGCGTTGGTTGCCGATGATAGCGATCCGCTGTTGAACGAAGAAGATTGGCGTGAGTTGGCTGGCTTTGCCTTTGCCCACCGCCCGCTGGAAGCCAGCCTTGGGGCACTGCAACGCCTGTTGTTGACCACCGCCTGGCCCATGGCCGCCTTGCGCAGCCATTTGCAACAGCAGCAGAGCGTGGTGCAATGTGCGGCTGAATACGGTTTGAGCGGCCAGAAAGCGCTGTTACGCCAATGGCGACAAGAGGTTGCGCAGGCGCTTGAGCACTGGGATAGCCAACGTTGCCACCATTGGCAGCGCTGGTCGCGGTCATTGCAATAAATGGAAAGAGTTGTTCAATAAAACCCGATTTTCACGACATCCCAGCGGTGTATACACTAAATAATTCGAGTTGCGTGTAGGCGGCAAGTTCGAGAGTCGCCAGGAGCATAGATAACTATGTGACTGGTGCGAACGGACGCAGCCAACACCCATGCAACTTGAAGTATGACGTGTATATAGTTATCGCAGTTCGGCTTGCTATTTAACCTGAGGAGTCCCCATGAAACATGAACATTTTGTTGTGCAAAGCCCGGCGACACCGGCCGAGCAGTTGATCCTGCTGTTTCATGGCGTGGGCGATAACCCGGTAGCGATGGGTGAGATTGGCAGCTACTTCGCCAAAGACTTCCCGCAGGCGCTGGTGGTAAGCATCGGCGGGCCGTTCGCTTTCGGCCAGGGTAATGGCCGCCAGTGGTTCTCGGTGCAAGGGGTGACGGAAGCTAACCGTGCTGAGCGCATTGCGGAAGTGATGCCAACGTTTGTCGAAACCGTGCGCTACTGGCAGCAGCAAAGCGGTGTGGGCTATGCGGGAACGGCGTTGGTCGGTTTCTCGCAAGGTTCCATCATGGCGCTAGAAGGGTTGAAAGCAGAACCTAAGCTGGCGGGGCGCGTGGTGGCCTTCAGCGGCCGTTTTGCTCACTTGCCGGAGACCGGCTTTGGCGAAAGCGTAGTGCACCTGATCCACGGTGAGGACGATGCCGTTATTGCGGTGGAACATGCGCGTGCGGCGGCGGCACGGTTGCAGGCCGTTGGCTGTGATTTTACGTTGGACGTGGAACAGGGCGTCGGGCATGCCATCAATCAAGGCATGATGAACCAGGCGCTGGAACGTTTGCATTACTACGTCCCACAGCGCTATTGGGAAGAGGCAATGTTTGGTAAACGCGGGGACTTGATCGCGTTTAAATAAACTTCAGGGCGCCAAGTAGAGCGCCCTAATATTATTTCTTCTTCGGCCAATCCTCTTCATCGTCCCATTTGGCGTTGTTATCGCGATGCGGTGGCAACTCGGGTTTGTTAGCCATAAATTTCTTATGATCCAGGCGGCGTAATTCTTTGATTCCGTTAAGCACTATGCCTACCAGTATCACCAATATTACCCACCAGTAGTCCGCTAACCAATGCATGCTTATGCCTTCCCTTGAATGTGTATAAAACGCGTGAATAGGGCAGGCAAATGACCGGCCAGCCACTGCGCACCGGCTACCTCTTTATCCTGCCAGGCCGCCAGCAGCAGTGCCGGGGTTAATAGCCGTTCGGCCTCCTGCGCCAACGGACGGTAGCTGAGATGCCAGGGTTCTATTGCGACACCGCCTTGATCTTCGGTAAACGGCCGGTAAAAGCCGAAATCGGCCATATGCGCAGTCAGCCACTGATTCAGCGGATAGAAATAGCCGCCTTCCTGGTATTCCCAAGGCTCCAACCGCAGTTTTTCCTCGGCTGGCAACAGCGACGGATCGTAAATATCCAGATCGCTGCCCCAGTGATGACGGCTGGCACCGGGTAATGCAGACCAGCGCAGTATGGCTTCACAGCGCTCGGCGGTGGACAGCGGCATGATATCTATCGGCTGGCTGTCTTGATCCAAGACTGGGCGATCGCCGCAAAACTTACCGTTCCAGATCGCCAATTGCCGGTCGAAATCACGGAAGGTGCTGGCCGGTTGCAGATCAAACCCCGCCGCGTTGGCGGCCTGCTGCATGGCGCGGAAAGCCTCAACCGCTGCAGGTTGCAGGCGGTGGTTGCCGCTCAGCACGGCCAAGTGTTCGGTTGAGCGCCCGGTCAGCATTTCTGGCGTGATCATGCGACCAGTTGCTCCATGATACGTTGGTACATGCGGCTCAATAACTGCAAATCGGCGGCATGGACGCATTCGTTAACTTTGTGGATGGTGGCATTCACCGGGCCAAGTTCAACCACCTGAGCCCCCATCTGGGCGATAAAGCGGCCATCAGAGGTGCCACCGGTGGTCAGCAACTGTGGCGTTATTTCAGCGTAGTGCTGCACGGCATTGACCACCGCATCCACCAGCGCGCCGCGCGCGGTGAGGAATGGCTGCCCGGACAGCCACCAGTCGAGGGTGTAATTCAACTGATGGCGATCCAGCAGTTCCTGCACGCGTTGTTTAATCATCGCGTCGGTGAGTTCGGTGCTGAAACGGAAGTTGAACTGCACGAACAGGTCGCCGGGGATCACGTTGTTGCTGCCGGTGCCTGCCTGCACGTTGGCAATCTGCATGCTGGTCGGCGGGAAAAATTCGTTACCTTGATCCCATTCGATCGCCACCAGTTCGTTCAGCGCCGGCATCGCGCGGTGAACCGGGTTATCCGCCAAGTGTGGATAGGCCACATGCCCCTGAATACCGTGGATATGCAGGTTGGCGGTGATCGACCCACGGCGGCCGTTTTTCACCACGTCACCCACGCGTTCGGTGCTGGAAGGCTCACCCACCAGGCAATAATCCAGGCGCTCGCTGCGGGCTTTCAGAGCTTCTACCACTTTCACGGTGCCATGCGTGGCGCTGGCTTCTTCGTCTGAGGTGATCAGGAACGCCAGGCGGCCTTTATGATCCGGGTGTGCCGCCACAAAACGTTCTGCGGCCACCACCATTGCGGCTAATGAGCCTTTCATATCCGCTGCGCCGCGCCCATAGAGCATGCCATCGCGGATCGTCGGTTCAAAGGGCGGGATCGCCCAATTTTTCTCATCGCCGGTGGGCACCACATCGGTATGGCCAGCAAACGCCAGCGTTGTGCCCTGGCCGCGCCAGGCCCAGAAATTCTGCGTATCACCAAAGTTCATTGGCTCAATGGTGAAACCGGCCGCCTTCAGGCGGGCAATCATGATCTCCTGGCAGCCTTCGTCGTGCGGGCTGAGGGAAGGGCGCTTGATTAACTGTTGCGCCAGTTCAATAACAGGGCAGATCATGGTGTAACCTCGGTAAGAAATTGCTGATAACTGTCAACACTGAAACCCAGCAGAGCATGGCCGTTGCCGTCATCCAACAGCGGGCGTTTGATAATGGCGGGTTGTTCCAGCATCAGGGCGATGGCCGCATCGGCATTGTCGCAGGCGTTACGCTGTGCCTCGTCCAGCTTGCGCCAGGTGGTGCCGCGGGTGTTCAGCAGCGGCTGCCAGCCAAGGCGTTCGACAAAATCCCGCAGTTGCTGTTCATTCAGCCCGTCTGCGCGATAGTCGTGGAATTGGTAAGCCACGCCCTGCTCTTCCAGCCAGCGGCGCGCTTTTTTGATGGTGTCACAATTTTTGATGCCGTACATGGTTAACGTCATGAGGAAAAGCCTTCTCTGCAACAAAACACCGGTAATCACCGATGATAAACCGCTCGTGGCGGAAAATAGAAACCCGCGCCCAGCATGCCGAAAAACGCTGGGGAGTTCCACCGCGAATGGGGGCAATAATGGGGGAGGATGAAAGTTTTCATCTTTTGCGAACGCAACAGCTTAGCGGTTCTCTTGCTCTTCTGACCAGTGTTTCAGTTCCTCGCTGATAAAGTAATTCACCAGTTGCGTATAGAGATTTTCAATCACGTCTGGGCTCAGGCCGTTTTCACTGGCCCATTGCCTTCTGGTTTGGATCATGGCGTCAAAGCGGGCTTTGGCTCGCACGGCGTCGGGGCTGGTTTTGAATTTTGCCGCGGCTTTGACATATGCAAAACGCTGGGCAAGCAGTTTAATGATTTGCTCATCCATCATATCAATTTCAGCACGTATCTCATCGATGCTGGTGCAGGCTTGTGGCGGTAATTTATTGATTATATTCATCTGTGGTTCTCTCAGTCATGTCCCTTTCAGCGCACATACCCGCCGTTCTGTAAGCGTTCAAGCACCGGTCCTTCAGCGTAAACCATACCGGTGGTCAGATCGTGAAAGCCATATTTTTTGTAAAATGTCAGCTTGTCCGGCACCGAGTAGATAAACACTTTACCGAGCGGAGCCAGATCCTGCATCACGCGCGCCATCAACCGCTGGCCATAGCCATGCCCCTGAAAATGCGGGTGGATCGCCACATCCGCCAGATAAGCCACTGAAGTCATATCACTGATAGCATGAGCGGTCGCCATCAGTTCACCATTAACCCACCCGAAGTAACAGAACTGACTATTTTGATAGACCCTCTGCATCACTAACGGATCGCGCTTGCCCAATCCGGCGGCCTCCAGCAATGCTGCCACCTGCTGCCAGTCAATGCCGCAATGGTGGCGGTCAACAACGATCTCCATGGTTTGCTCCTAACTGATGCGATCCAGATCCGCCGCATATTGACGAATTGCGCGCTGATAGTGGCTGATAGCGTTGTGGGAAGAGGTTTCAGCCAGCAGCAGTAACAGATCGGCGACGGCCTGCTTGGTTTCACCCAGGTTATAGAGCGTCATGGCGCGGAACAGGGTGATTTCTTTGGCCTGCGGAAATTCGCTTAACCCACTGTCGAAAGCGGCCAGCGACTTCTGATAATCCCCCAAAGCGCGGTAGGTGCTGCCCAGCCCAAGCCAGGCTTCCTGGCGCTGTTGTGCGGGCAAGGCGTATTGTAACGCGGCGAGATAGCAGGGAATCGCCTGTTGTTCAAAACCCTGCACATCGTAAAGGCAGGCTAACTGGTAATGCAGCATGGCATCCTGGGGGGCCTGTTGCAGCATCTGCAGCACCCGTTCGCAGGCTTCCTGGTAGCGGCCCTGCTTTTTCAGTTGTTCGATCGTGAACGTTGGGGGCATAAGCGTAGCCTTTACTATGAGGTTTTTTTAGCCTTCCGGCACGCTACTACGGAAGAATTGATCGCACAAGGGAATATAAAATTTAACCAGGTTGATGATTAATTTGAAAATGTGCGCTTAACCCGGTTTTTCACGATTGGCACCGTTCCCAAAAGGCTTCACTTGGTTAAAAAACGGGCGTAGAATTTGAAACGATGTTTAATGGAGGCAGTAAAGTTATTATGGTTGATCGTGAGTTAGGAAACTGGAAAGACTTCATTGACGAGATGTTAGGCAACTAACACCGGCTTGAAGCTTACAACAAGGCAGTTGATTGGTTTTTTACTTAAAACACCTTGGGTACAAAATAGAGAGAGTAGTAAAGCAGCATCGGTTTTCTGATGCTGCTTTTTTTACGCCGATTATTTATCGGCTGTCTCTGTTGATGGTTGCACCGCACGTTTGCCAGGGAAGCGGCGACGCACCAGCACAAAGAACAACGGCACGAAGAAGATAGCCAACACCGTAGCGGAGATCATACCGCCCATCACGCCGGTACCGACAGCGTGTTGGCTGCCTGAACCGGCACCGGAACTGATTGTCATCGGCAAAACGCCGAAGATAAAGGCCAGCGAGGTCATTAAAATCGGGCGTAAGCGCATGCGTGAAGCCTCCAGCGTAGCGGCTACCAGATCTTGTCCTTTTTGATTGAGCTCATTGGCGAATTCGACGATCAGAATGGCGTTCTTGGCGGACAACCCGATAATCGTCAACAGCCCTACCTGGAAGTAAACATCGTTCTCCAGCCCGCGAAGCCAGGTTGCTGCCACGGCACCGATCACCCCAAGCGGCACCACCAGCATGACCGAGAACGGAATCGACCAACTTTCATACAGGGCTGCCAGGCACAGGAACACCACCAGCAGCGAGATGGCATACAGCGCCGGGGCCTGCGAGCCCGACAGCCGCTCCTGATAAGACATGGCGGTCCATTCCAGGCCAAAACCGACGGGTAACTGGCTAACGAGTTTTTCCATTTCTTTCATCGCGGTGCCGGTGCTGACGCCCGAAGCGGCTTCACCGACAATCTCGACCGTTGAACTGCCGTTATAGCGCTCCAGGCGCGGTGAGCCGTAATTCCAATGCGACGTGGCAAAGGCGGAGAACGGCACCATGCCACCGCTGTTGTTGCGCACATACCATTTGTTAATGTCTTCCGGCAGCATGCGGAACGGTGCCGCTGCCTGCACATACACTTTCTTCACCCGGCCACGATCGACAAAGTCGTTCACGTAAGTTGAGCCCCAGGCAGTAGAGAGCGTGCTGTTGATGTCGCTAATGGCAAGGCCGAGCGCCTGAGCCTTGCGTTGATCGATATCGATCTGCAACTGCGGGCTGTCGTCCAGGCCGTTATGGCGCACGCGCGATAACAGCGGGTTTTGCCCGGCCAGTTGCAGCAACTGGTTGCGTGCTGCCATCAGTTTTTCGTGGCCTTGGCCCGAATGGTCTTCCAACTGCATATCAAAGCCTGCGGCGTTACCCAAGCCGGTGATCGCCGGTGGGCTACTGGCGATCACCCTGGCTTCATTAATCTTAGCGAAGGCCTTGGTGGCGCGATCGATGATATCGAATGAGCTATTGGCGCCGGACGTACGCTGTTCCCAATCCTTCAGGCGGATAAACATGCGCGCCACGTTCTGCCCGTTTCCCCCAGGCCCGGAACCAATGGTGGAGAATACCGACAGCACGTTATCTTTTTCTTTGCTCTGAAAATAGTGCTCCACTTTTTCCACTACTTTGGTGGTTTGCTGCAGCGCGGAGCCTGTCGGTAGCTGCACCTGCACGGTAAACACGCCACGGTCTTCCTGCGGCAGGAACGAAGTGGGCAATTTCAGGAACAGCAGAGCCATACCGCCGAGTAACAGCAGATAAATCATCAGATAACGGATGCTGTGGTGCAACACGCGCGCTACACCGCGCTCATAGCGTTCGCTGCTGCGGTTGAACATGCGGTTGAACCAGCCGAAGAAGCCGCGCTTGCCGTGATGATGGCCTTTGGCTAGCGGTTTCAGCAGGGTGGCGCACAGCGCCGGGGTCAGGATCATCGCCACCAGCACCGACAGCACCATGGCAGAAACGATGGTGATCGAAAACTGGCGATAGATGGCACCGGTTGTGCCGCCGAAGAACGCCATCGGAATAAATACCGCCGACAGCACCATGGCGATCCCCACCAACGCGCCCTGGATCTGCCCCATGGATTTACGCGTTGCTTCGCGCGGAGGTAACCCCTCTTCGCTCATCACGCGCTCAACGTTCTCCACGACCACGATGGCATCGTCCACCAGCAGGCCGATCGCCAATACCATGGCGAACATCGTTAACGTGTTAATGCTGTAACCAAAGGCGGAAAGGATGGTGAAGGTGCCCATCAGCACCACCGGAACGGCGATGGTCGGGATCAGCGTCGCGCGGAAGTTCTGCAGGAACAGATACATTACCAGGAATACCAGCACGATGGCTTCCAGCAGGGTTTTCACCACGTCTTTAATCGAGGCTTTAACGAACGGGGTGGTTTCGTAGGCAACCTTCGCCTCCAACCCAGGCGGGAAATATTGCGCCAGTTCGGCAATTTTGTCTTTGACTAACCGATCGGTTTGCAGCTCGTTAGCGCCGGAGGCTAACTTGATATTCATCCCGGCGGCCTGCTGGCCGTTATAGCGGCTGAGGAAGTTGTAGTTCTCCCCGCCGAGCTCCACGGTGGCCACATCGCCTAGCGTGACCAGTGAACCATCCTGGTTGACGCGCAAAGTGATCTCACGGAACTGTTCCGGCGTCTGCAACTGGGATTGGGCATTGATGGTGGCGTTCAGCGCCTGTTTGTCCACAGAGGGTGTTCCCCCTAACTGGCCCACTGCGACTTGGGCGTTCTGCGCACTGATTGCGCTCACGACGTCCTGAGTGGTCATCTGATAGCTGGTGAGCTTGTTCGGATCCAGCCAGATGCGCATCGCGTACTGCGAGCCGTAAACGTCCATGCTGCCAACGCCGTCGATCCGGCTCAATGGATCCTGCAGGTTGGAGACGATGTAATCGGCAATATCCTGTTTGTCCATGCTGCCATCGGTGGAGACAAAGGCCACCATCATCAGCGTGGTGTCCCCGGATTTGGATACCGATACCCCTTGCTGCTGCACCGCTTGCGGTAAGCGCTTTAGCGCCCCTTGCAGTTGGTTTTGCACCTGCTGCATGGCCTGGTTGGGATCGGTACCGGCCTTGAACGTCAGCGTTACGCTGGCCTGGCCGGTATTGGTGCTTTGCGACGACATATACATCATGTTGTCGAGGCCGGTCATGTTCTGTTCGATAATCTGGGTAACGGTGTTTTCCAGCGTTTGCGCTGAAGCTCCAGGATAGGTGGCACTAATGCGCACATTCGGTGGTGCGAGATTCGGGTATTGTTCAACAGGCAAAGAAAAAATCGCCAATGTCCCAGTCAGGCAAAGGATGATTGCCAGCACCCAGGCAAAAATTGGGCGATCGATAAAAAAATTAGCCATGCAGCACGAACCTCATTATGACTTGTTATATTTTTGACAGCGTTAGTTATGCTTATACCCAGAATAATTCGAGTTGCTTGTCGACGACGGTGCGCAACCAGCACCCAAGCAACCTGAAGTATAAAGGGGATATAACGGTCTGGCAGGCTCCAGACGCTATTGCACTTTACTCGCGATACGCAGGGAAAGCGTGGAGAAAAAATGGAGATAGTGTAAATAACAGTGATAACAATGCGTCTCGTAACCGGTTAGAAATCATCAGAAATTGTTTGCAGCAGGAGTTTGGCATGGAAATTAACCCCGTATTTGCCCGTCGCCTTTATCTCTGCTGGCTGATCAGTCACAGTGAGCGGCCTAATGTTCCGCGCCTGATGGAGTTGACTGGCTGGCCGCGTCGTACATTGCAGGATGTGTTAAAAGCCTTACCCGGCTTAGGCGTGGAATTACAGTTTGTTCAGCAGGGCGTGCGTAATAACGACGGTTTCTACCGGCTAGAGAACTGGGGGCCGCTGAATAAAAGTTGGATTAACCAGCATCATCTGGCGCTGCTTGCCGCGATTGAATAAATGCTCCCCCGGCATGCCGGGGATGCATTACTGGCTTTTGTATTCCAGATACAAAACGGTGGCCGCCACGCGCGAACGCACGTTGAGCTTGCGCAGCATGTTGCGGATATGCACTTTCACCGTTTCTTCGGAAATGTGTAACTGCGCGGCCACCTGTTTGTTTGACATGCCACGTGCCACTTCTTGTAACACATCCAGTTCGCGCTCGGTCAGATCGGCAAACGGATCGTGCTGTTCGCTGCGCGATGCAAGGTAGTCGGCTATCGCATCGCTGATCACGTTTTTGCCTTCGGCAGCTTCACGGATATGCTCCAGCAACTGCTCAGGCTCGCTGTCTTTCAGCAGATAACCGTCGGCACCGGCGTCGATCAGGGCATAGACATCGCTACGTGCATCGGAAACCGTCAGCACGATGATCCGGGCCTCCACATCCTCGTCACGCAAGGCTTTCAGCGTATCCAACCCGGAGAGGCCTTTCATGTTGAGATCGAGCAGGATGAGGTCTGGTGCCAATTGCCCGGCTAGGGTAATGGCTTCATTACCATTGCTGGCTTCCGCCACCACGGTAAACGTCGGGTCGAGCCCCAGCAACTGTTTGATGCCTCGGCGCATCAGTGGGTGATCGTCAACGATCATGACTTTGTAATTTTTTATCACCATGAAACATGCTCCCTGTAGTGAGTAAAACCACACAAGCGCCGGGGAGGGCACTTGGCCGTTAATAATAGAGCGGCGTTTGTACCCGCCACACGTCAAGCTGCTTGGGTGTGGCTGCGCACCATTGCCTACGCGCAACTCGAATTATTGTGGGTATATACCGCAGATATCTTGCTGTTTATAAGGCTAGCTAATATCCCTGCCAAAGGGAAAGTTGGTGAACAATTAATCACCACTTCCTTAGGGTGGAAAGGTCAGGCAGACTTCGGTGCCGCCCGTTTTGCCACGCCCGATATGTAGCGTTCCCCCCAGGCGCACCGCCCGTTCGTTCATAATCGTCAGGCCGTAGTGGCCTTCGGGTTCGTCCAGGCTGTCGATACCGGAGCCATCATCGCAAACGGTGATCTGGTTATTCCCCTCAGGTGAAAGTTCACAGCGGATCACAATTTCCTGCGCATCGGCGTGTTTGATGGCGTTGAGCACCGCTTCACGCACGATCTGCAACGCATGAACCTGTTGCTGCGCATTCAGCGCCTGCGAGGCAAGCCGACAGTGTAACTGAATCCGCGCGCTGGTCAGAAGTTTTAATGGCTCCAGCACCTGTTTCAGCGCGGCATTCAGATCGGCATCCTGAATACTCAGGCGGAAAGTGGCCAGCAACTCGCGCAGCTGGCGGTAAGCATCGGACAGCGCCTGGTCAAAATCGTCAATAATCTCGTGTGCCGCTGGCGAACTGTTTGCCAGCGTGCGTTTCAGCAAGGTGAGCTGAATGCGCAGGAAGGTCAGAGCCTGAGCCAGTGAATCATGTAACTCGCGGGCAATGGTCGCGCGTTCCTCCATCAGCAGGAACTGCATGTGCTGCTTTTGCGCGCGGTAAAAATAGACGCTGCGGCTGAGCATATTCGCCACGCTTTGCATCAGGTGCGGATGGGGCGGTTGCTGCTGCTGTTGCCAACTCAGGCTGCCCAGCGGTTTGTTGTCCTGCATGATCGCCAGAGCGTGCCACTCTTGCTCGGCCAGGGGTTCACCGTTGCCGATCTGCCATTGATTGACGTTGTCCTCCACATTCAGCCGAATGCATTGCAGTTGTTCACTGAGGCGCACGATGTGCAGCACTTTCTCAAATGCCCGCTGATCGAGCTGCCCGGCATTCAGCGCTTGTGAACAACTGTAGAGCACCTCCAGCGTGCGGTTGGCCTGCAGCAGGCGTTCGGTTTTCTCCCGCACTTTGTGTTCCAGCGATTTATACAGCTTGGACAGATCGCCGGACATGGCGGTAAACGCCTGCGACAGCACGCCCAGCTCATTCGGTAGCGACACGTCGAGAGGTGGATGGTTGAAATCACGCTGCTGCATACGCAAGCTGGCATCTACCAGGCGCTTCAGCGGCGTCACGACCTGGCGGCGCATAAAGCGGATGCAGAACAGCACCAAGGCGATAATGGCGATATACCCCACAACGCTGACTGTGGCCACAATGCTCAGTTTCTGTTCGGAATAGCGCTGTAATGCCAACACAAAATGGTCAATCTGATCGACATAGCTGGCCACGTTAGCCTGATAGCTTTCCGGGTGCCCGGCGCGGATCTCCGCTTCCAGCGCATGCCAGGATTGGCGCAGCGTCAGGTATTTTTCCCGCACATCTCTCGGAACGTAAAAACGATCGAGCTTGAGCAGCGCAGGGGCTAAAAGTGATTGCTGATACTGCACCAGCAACCCATCTATCTGGTTGGAACCGCTGGTCAGTTTGTAGGCCAAACGATAGCTCTGCATGCGCAGGGAGCCGGCAATGTTCACGGCTTCGGCATCCCGCAGGCTGTCGACGAGGGTCGTAAGCGCCAACCCGGTAGACAGTACCGAAAGTATCAAGATGCCAACCAGCGCCTTGGCCATGCTGCTTGTCACTGAGCGTTTGACGAACACATCAGTCTCCTTGTCTCTGGAGGTGGAATTCCCCCATCGTATTTTATTTACCCGCATAAGCATAACCAAAGTCACCACGATTTTCGTCAGGCAGTCTGCTTAGCGTTGTGTAAAAAAATACATAACGGTGGAGGGGAAATTTGCCGACAAAACCCCTCCAGGGTTTGCCAGAGATTGATCTGGCGCAATCAACCTAGTGATTTACCCCTAAAGAGTGATTATGCGCTCCCGGCGTTCAGCCTATTTTATTTTCAAGCCCTCTAGGGTTTTGAAACAAAAAAATAACAAAGTCACATGATTAATTGTTTTACACGCAGCGCGTGTTTTTAACGCTAAGGATAAACCGCATGGCCGAATTGTCGCGACGCAGACTGCTCAGCGGACAATGGCGTCAGCATTCTGATGCGATCCGCCCCCCATGGTCGCGCGAAGCTTCTCTCTTTCTTGCCGGTTGCACCCGTTGCCAGGCCTGTATCACTGCCTGTGAAACCGGCGTGCTGATCGCTGGCAGCGGTGGTTTTCCTGAGGTTGATTTCCAACGTGCGGAATGCACTTTTTGCCGCCAGTGTGCAACGGCTTGTGAAGCACCGCTGTTTTACCCGCCGCACGAGCCGCCCTGGCAGCAAGTCGCGCAATTTACCGCCAGCTGTCTGGCGTTGCGGGGCGTTGAGTGTCGCAGCTGTCAGGATAGTTGTGAGACGCAGGCAATCCGCTTTCTGCCACAGCTGGGAGGGATAGCCAAACCGACGCTTGAGGCAGCGGCCTGCAACGGCTGTGGGGCTTGTGTAGCCGGTTGTCCGGCTGCGGCGATCGCGATAACCCGGAGTGAAAAGAATGAATAACGAATGGCATGTGAGCGGGTTGATGATTCAGGCCCGGCCGGAGAAGTTCTCAGGGTTGATCCCAGCGCTGCTGGCCATCCCGGAGACGGAAATACCGGCACAGGATCAACAGCAGGGCAAGCTGGTGGTGGTCATGCAGGCTGCGCGCTCTCAGGCGCTGCTGGAAAAAATTGAGTCGGCACGCAATCTGGATGGCGTGCTGGCGGTATCGCTGGTTTATCACCAGCAGGATGAGCAAGGTGAGGTAACGCCATGAAACTCAGTCGTCGAGACTTCATGAAAGCTAATGCTGCCGCGGCAGCCGCTGCAGCAGCCGGGCTGACGATCCCAACGGTCGCACAGGCCGTGGTCGGTGGTGCCGATGAAATCAAATGGGACAAAGCGCCTTGCCGTTTCTGCGGCACCGGCTGCGGCGTGTTGGTGGGTACCCAGAATGGCCGCATTGTGGCTTCGCAGGGCGATCCGGATGCGCCGGTCAACCGTGGCCTGAACTGTATCAAAGGTTACTTCCTGCCGAAAATCATGTACGGCAAAGACCGCCTGACGCAGCCGCTGTTGCGGATGAAAAACGGCCAATACGACAAAGAAGGGGAATTTACGCCCATCACTTGGGATCAGGCTTTTGATCTGATGACCGAGAAATTTAAAGCCACCCTGAAAGAGAAGGGGCCTGAAGCGATAGGCATGTTCGGCTCCGGTCAGTGGACGGTGTGGGAAGGTTACGCGGCTGCCAAGCTGTTCAAGGCCGGTCTGCGCTCCAATAACCTCGATCCGAACGCGCGCCACTGTATGGCTTCGGCGGTGGTGGGCTTCATGCGCACCTTCGGTATGGACGAACCGATGGGCTGCTACGATGATATCGAGCAGGCCGATGCGTTTGTGCTCTGGGGTTCCAACATGGCGGAAATGCACCCGATCCTCTGGTCGCGCATCACCAACCGCCGCTTGGGCAACGACAAGGTCAACGTCTCAGTGCTGTCGACCTTTGAACACCGCAGCTTTGAGCTGGCGGATAACGCTATGGTGTTCACCCCGCAGACCGATCTGGCGATCATGAATTATATCGCTAACTACATTATCCAGAACAACGCGGTCGATCAGGAATTCCTCAAACAGCACGTCAATATCCGCAAGGGCGCGACCGATATCGGTTACGGCCTGCGCCCGACGAACCCACTGGAAAAAGCCGCCAAGAACCCAGGCAGTGATGCTTCGGAGCCAATGAGCTTCGACGATTACAAAGCCTTTGTGGCGGAATATACGTTGGATAAGGCCGCAGAGATGAGTGGCGTGCCGAAAGATCAACTGGAAGCGCTGGCGAAGCTGTATGCCGATCCCAATGTGAAAGTGGTGTCTTACTGGACCATGGGCTTCAACCAGCATACGCGCGGCGTGTGGGCTAATAACCTGTGCTACAACCTGCACCTGCTGACCGGCAAGATCTCCAAGCCGGGCTGCGGGCCGTTCTCGCTCACCGGCCAGCCTTCTGCCTGCGGCACCGCACGTGAAGTGGGCACCTTTGCTCACCGTCTGCCCGCAGACATGGTGGTCACCAACGAAAAACACCGCCAGATCGCCGAACAGAGATGGCAGCTACCGGCGGGCACCATCCCTGAAAAAGTCGGGCTGCACGCGGTAGCGCAGGATCGGGCGCTGAAAGACGGCAAGCTGAATGTTTACTGGGCCATGTGTACCAACAATATCCAGGCCGGGCCGAATATTAACGAAGACCGCATGCCGGGTTGGCGCGATCCGCGCAACTTTATCATCGTCTCCGATCCCTATCCGACGATAAGTGCCTTGGCGGCGGATCTGATCCTGCCAACCGCTATGTGGGTCGAGAAAGAAGGGGCTTACGGCAACGCCGAGCGCCGTACCCAGTTCTGGCGCCAGCAGGTGAAAGCGCCGGACGGGGCTAAATCCGATCTGTGGCAGTTGGTGGAATTTGCCAAACGCTTCAAAGTGGAAGAGGTATGGCCCGCAGAACTGTTGAATCAGAAGCCGGAATACCGTGGCAAGACCCTGTATGACGTGCTGTTTGCCAACGGCGAAGTCAACAAATACAAGCTGGATGAGATCCCGGCCGATCAGTTGAACGACGAGGCGCGAGCCTTCGGTTATTACATCCAGAAAGGGCTGTTCGAAGAGTATGCCGGTTTTGGGCGTGGCCATGGTCACGATCTGGCGGCGTTCGACATGTATCACCAGGCGCGCGGTCTGCGCTGGCCGGTGGTCGATGGCAAAGAAACCCTGTGGCGTTACCGCGAAGGTACCGATCCTTATGTGAAAGCGGGTGAAAGCGTGCGCTTCTACGGTAAACCGGACGGTAAAGCGGTGATTTTCGCACTGCCGTATGAGCCAGCGGCAGAAAGCCCGGATCAGGAATACGATCTGTGGCTGTCGACCGGCCGTGTGTTGGAGCACTGGCATACCGGCTCCATGACGCGCCGTGTCCCGGAACTGCACCGCGCCTTCCCAGAGGCGGTCACCTTTATCCATCCTCTGGATGCCAAGGAGCGCAACCTGCGCCGTGGCGACAAAGTGAAAGTGGTGTCCCGCCGGGGTGAAGTGATCAGTATCGTCGAAACCCGTGGCCGTAACCGCCCACCGAAAGGCCTGGTCTACATGCCATTCTTCGATGCGGCGCAGCTGGTCAACAACCTGACGCTGGATGCGACCGATCCGCTGTCGAAAGAGACCGATTTCAAGAAGTGTGCGGTGAAATTGGAGAAGGTATAAGGCCAACGCCATGAGCCAGCAACGAGATAAAACCCCAGCGCGGCGGCGCTTCCTGCGCGACGCGGCTCGCAGCGCCGCCGGGTTGGTGGGGATCGCCGCGCAGCTCGGGTTACAGCAGAAGCAGTCGCAGGCGCGCGATGGTTTGGCCTTGCGGCCACCGGGCGCGCTGACGCACGGGGCGTTTGACAGCGCCTGTATCCGCTGTGGCCAGTGTGTGCAGGCGTGCCCCTATCAGACGCTGAAGCTGGCTACGCTGCTTTCGCCGCTGGCGGCGGGAACGCCTTATTTTGTGGCGCGGGACGTTCCTTGCGAGATGTGTGAAAACCTGCCGTGCGTGGTGGCTTGCCCCAGTGGGGCGCTGGATCCGTTATTGACCGATATCGATCAGGCACGGATGGGCCTGGCGGTGCTGCTGGATCATGAAAATTGCCTGAACTGGCAGGGCTTGCGTTGTGACGTCTGTTACCGCGTTTGCCCGCAGATCGATAAGGCCATTACGCTGGATCTGCAGCACAATCAGCGCACCGGCAAACACGCGATGTTCCTGCCCACGGTTCACAGCGACGCCTGCACCGGCTGCGGTAAGTGCGAACAGGCCTGCGTGTTGGAACAGGCAGCGATCAAGGTGTTGCCAATGGAACTGGCACGCGGCCAGTTGGGTGAGCATTACCGCTGGGGTTGGCAGGAAAAACAGCGTGCAGGGCATTCGCTGGTGCCGGAAGGGCTAACCTTGCCGGTACGTGGTGCAAAGGGAGGTGAATGATGGCCAATTCTGTCGCACAGGCCGGGCGTGATGCGCGTTTGCGTCACGGCTGGTGGCGCAGCAACCGCTTCCTGATCCTGCGGCGTAGCAGCCAGCTACTGATCTTGCTGATGTTTCTCTCCGGGCCGCTGTGGGGCGTCTGGATCCTGCGCGGTAACTACAGTGCCAGCCTGTTGCTGGAGACGATCCCGCTCACCGATCCGTTGATGATGCTGGAAAGCCTGTTGGCAGGGCATTGGCCCGCCTGGCTGGTGTGGGTGGGCACCGCAGTGGTGCTGATCTACGGCCTGATCGGCAATCGGGTGTTCTGTGGCTGGGTTTGTCCGTTGAATCCGGTCACCGATCTGGCAGCCTGGCTGCGGCGCAAGCTGGGCCTGCGGCAGTCGGCCAGTCTGCCACGCAGCCTGCGCTACGGCATTCTGATCGCCGTGTTGGTGGGCAGTGCCGTCAGCGGTACGCTGCTGTGGGAATGGTTAAACCCGGTAGCCCTGATGGGCCGGGGGTTGATCCATGGCACCGGCGAGGGGGCGCTGAGCTGGCTGAAAGGCCTGGTGGCCGCCTTTGGTGCCGGGATCTGGCTGATTGTGGCGCTGTTCCTGTTCGATCTGCTGGTGGTCGAGCACGGCTGGTGCGGCCATCTTTGCCCAGTGGGGGCGTTATACGGCGTGATTGGTAGCCAGGGCGTGGTGCAGATCAGCGCCGAGCAGCGCGAAAATTGCACCCGCTGTATGGATTGCTTTCATGTTTGCCCGGAACCACAAATTCTACGTGAACCGTTATTACTGCAAAAAGGCACACCCAAAGTGGCCAGCGATGCCTGTATTGCCTGCGGGCGCTGTATAGACGTCTGTGCAGAAAATGTATTCGAGATTAAGACCAAATTTCATTATTCGGGAGCCAAAAAATGAAAAGCAATGTCCTGAACAAGCCGCTTTCCCTGTGTGGGGCGCTGCTATCGCTGGTGATTGCCAGCTTCGCGTTTGCCGCCAGCGATGTGGATCTTCAGCAGTCGCCAGAGGTTTCCGCCACTGTCGAAGGGCAGATCAAAATGCCGAAACAGCAGGAAAGGATGGCACTGAACTATGTTAACCAGCCGCCGATGATCCCGCACAGCATCGATGGCTACCAGGTGACCAAGAACACTAACCGCTGCTTGCAGTGCCACGGGGTCGAAAGCTATCGCACCACCGGTGCACCGCGCATCAGCCCGACACACTTTATGGACAGCGATGGCAAAGTGCTGGGTGAAGTGGCCCCGCGCCGCTATTTCTGTTTGCAATGTCACGTACCACAAACCGATGCAGCACCGATCATCGGTAACGATTTCAAGCCTATGCCGGGCTTTGGGCAATAAGCGGGGGAGCTATGGCCGAACGTAATAATGAAACACCTGAGAAAAAGGCCGGGCTGATCCGCCGTTTATGGCGCTGGTGGCGCAGGCGGAGCCGTTTGGCATTGGGGACGCTGCTGTTGCTGGGTTTTGTTGCCGGGATTATTTTCTGGGGCGGTTTCAACACCGGCATGGAGGCAGCTAACACTGAGCAATTCTGTATCAGTTGCCATGAAATGCGCGAAAACGTCTACGAAGAATATATGGAGAGCGTGCATTACACCAATCGCAGCGGCGTGCGCGCTACCTGCCCGGATTGCCACGTCCCGCACGAGTGGGGGCCAAAGATGCTGCGCAAAATTAAGGCCAGCAAGGAACTGTATGCCAAAGCGTTTGGCCTGATCGACACACCACAGAAGTTTGAGTCGCACCGTTTGGCGATGGCCAGCAACGAGTGGGCGCGCATGAAGGCCAATAACTCACAGGAATGCCGTAACTGCCATAACTTTGAGTATATGGATTTCAACGCGCAGAAAACCGTGGCGGCGAAAATGCATGACAAAGCGATTACCGAAGGCAAAACCTGTATTGATTGCCATAAAGGGATTGCGCATAAACTGCCGGATATGCGCGAAGTACCGAACGGTTTTTAAACGATCGACGTTAAAAACCCCGCAGTGCTGCAAAGCCTGCGGGGTTTTTTGTTGCAAATCCGCCGTGGCTGCGTTTTGCTATTGCCACATGTTGGGATCAGATCGGTTAACGGAAGCCAGGTTTATGTCATCAAAGATTGAAAATATCAGAAAAGAGCTGCTGTCGGACAACTGGTACGTATTGAACAAGTACACCTTTGATTTAAAACGTAAGAATGGCGGTTCCATTGAGCAGGTGCGGGAAGTGTACGATCGTGGCAACGGCGCGACGATTCTGCTGTATAACCGTGCTAAAGGCACCGTGGTGCTGACCAATCAATTCCGTATGCCGACTTACGTTAACGGCAATGCCAGCGGGATGCTGCTGGAAGCCTGCGCCGGGTTGCTGGACGCCGACTCACCCGAACAGTGCGCCCGCCGCGAAGCGGTGGAAGAAACCGGTTTTCAGGTGGATAAAGTACAGAAAATCTTCGAAGCCTACATGTCGCCGGGCGGGGTGACAGAGATTGTCCATTTCTTTATCGCCGAGTACCAGGATAACGAACGCCATACCGCCGGTGGCGGCATTGAAGATGAAGATATCGAAGTGGTGGAACTGCCGTTCAGCGAAGCGGTAGCGATGATCGCTGATGGCCGCATCAAGGATGGCAAAACCATCATGCTGTTGCAGTATCTGCAAATTCATCGGGTGATGGCATAAAAAAGACATCGTTTTAAGGTTGTGCAGCCTGTCGTTTATAGCAGGCTGCCTCTGGCAACATCAGGGTTCTCACCCTACCTGAAAATCGCCGTGACCACCTCTTCCCCGACATACGCATAGCCGCGATACATGCCTTCACTGTTAAAAGCCAGGCTGATATTGCCTTGCGCATCAACGGCAACCAATCCGCCCTCACCGCCGATCGTGGGGAGTTTTTCCATCACCACCTGCTCGGTGGCCTGCGCCAGAGAAAGGCCGGCATAGCGCATCAGGGCACAGACGTCGTAGGCCGTGACCATACGCATAAACATTTCCCCGGTACCGGTGCAGGAAATGGCCGCCGTCTGGTTATCCGCATAGGTGCCAGCACCTAAAATCGGGCTATCGCCAACGCGCCCCGCCTGTTTATTGGTCATGCCGCCCGTGGAGGTTGCCGCCGCCAGATTGCCGTAGCGATCGAGCGCGACGGCTCCGACGGTACCAAATTTATGTTCTTCAGCGATCGGCGAGGCTTGCTGGGTGAGCGTTTCGGCGCTGTGATCCAAAACCATGCCGCCATGGCCGTTTTTTACCCGGTAAAGCTGCTCGCGCCGGGCATCGGTAGAAAAATAGCTATTATCCACCAGTTCCAAGCCCTGCTGACGGGCAAAGTCTTCGGCGCCTGCGCCGACAAACAGCACGTGATCGCTATGCTCCATAATGGCGCGGGCGGCTTGGATCGGGTGCTTGATATGGTTAACGCAAGAGAGCGCCCCGGCTTGCAGATCTGCGCCGTTCATGATCGCCGCATCCAGCTCGTGGGTTTCCGCATGGGTAAAGACCGCGCCTTTCCCGGCGTTGAATAACGGGCAATCTTCCAACAGCGTGACCGCCTGGGTGACGGCGTCGGTGGCGCTGCCACCCTCGGCTAAAATAGCCTGGCCTGCCGCTAACACCGCTTGCAGAGCCGCGTGGTATTCCTGTTCTTTTTGTGCCGTACAACTATGGCGGCTGATAGTGCCAGCACCACCATGGATCACGATAACGGGCTTGATTGTACTCATTGTATGACCTTGAATGCGTTTAGTTAATCCGCTCTACATGGTGGCAGGCCACCTGCGTATTACCGAGCGGCCGTAATTGGGGTTCTTCCTGCTGGCAACGCGCATCGGCAAACGGGCAACGTTTGTGGAATGCACAGCCAGAAGGGGGATTCAGCGGGCTGGGCAACTCCCCCATGATCTTGATTTTGATCTGCCGATCTTCGGGATGGATGGTCGGGGTGGCTGACAGCAGCGCTTTGGTATAAGGGTGCAGCGGTTGCGCATAAAGCGTGGTTTTGCTGCTGATTTCGACGGCGCGCCCGAGATACATCACCATGACGTCATTGGCGACATGCTCCACCACGGAAAGGTTGTGGGAAATAAACACGTAGGTGGTATTAAATTCCGCCTGCAAATCCATAAACAGATTCAGCACCTGAGCCTGGATCGAAACATCCAGCGCCGAGGTGGGCTCATCCGCAATCACAATTTTCGGGTTAAGTATCATGGCGCGGGCGATGGCGATCCGTTGCCGCTGCCCGCCGGAAAACATATGCGGGTAGCGGTGGTAATGCTCCGGGCGTAACCCGACTTTGCTCATCATCAGCCGCACCCGTTCCTCGCGCTCTTTGGCATTCAGCGAGGTGTTGATCGCCAGCGGATCGCTGAGCTGCGTGCCGATCTTGCTGCGTGGATTCAATGAGGCATAAGGGTTCTGGAACACCATCTGCACTTTGGCGCGCATCGCTTTGCGCTGGGCGGCCGTGGCGCTGGCGATATCCTGGCCATCAAGCACCAGCGAGCCCGAGGTCGGCGATTCAATTAAGGTTAACTGGCGGGCCAGGGTGGATTTCCCGCAGCCGGACTCACCGACCACGGCCAGGGTTTTGCCGGAAGCCAGCGAAAAGCTGACCCCATTGAGCGCTTTTACGGTATGGCCCTTGCTCAAGAAAACCTGGCCGACCTCATAATGGCGAGTGAGATCGGTGGCTTGTAATATCGTTTTCATGGTTGACCTGACGCATTGAGAGGGAAGTAGCACCTGACGGCATAGTCGTCGGTAACGGTGAGTTCTGGGCGCTGGGCGCTGCACTGCTGTTGAACATAAGGGCAGCGCGGGGCCAGTAAACAGCCGATCGGGCGATCAAATTGCCCAGGCACAATCCCCGGCAGGGTAAACAGCCGTTCGGTTCCCTTGCTGTGTTCAGGGATCGACTTCAGCAACGCCTGCGTATACGGGTGGTGTGGACGGCGGAAGATCGCCGGAACGGCGGAGACTTCAGCGATCTGCCCGGCATACATCACTACCGCTTTGTGGGCGATCTCTGCCACCACCGCCAGATCGTGGGTGATCAAGATCAGCGCCATCCCCTGCGTTTTCTGCAGGTTCACCAGCAGCTCCATGATTTGCGCCTGAATGGTGACATCCAGCGCCGTGGTCGGCTCATCGGCGATCAATAACTTCGGCTTACAGGCGATGGCCATGGCGATCGCCACGCGCTGGCTCATTCCCCCCGATAACTGATGGGGGTAGGCCTCTAAACGGCGTGCGGGATCGGGGATCTCCACCAGCGTCATCAGCTCAATGGCGCGATCGCGCAGCGCAGCTCCCTTCAGCCCTTGGTGCAGAGCCAGCACTTCCATAATCTGCCGCCCTACGGTGTAGCTGGGGTTGAGGCATGACATCGGATCCTGAAAAATCATGGCGATGTCTTTGCCGATGATTTTGCGGCGTTCGCGTGCCGACAGGGTTAACATGTCGTGGCCGTCAAACTGCAGGGTGTCTGCGGAAACCCGCCCCTGCTTTTCCAGCAGCCCCATCATTGCCATCATGGTGACCGATTTACCCGATCCCGACTCGCCGACAATACCGACGATCTCACCGTGCTCGACGGTTAAATTCACATTTTCAACCGCGCGAAACGGTTTTTTCCGCGCGCCAAAGGCCACGGAGAGATTACGAATATCCAACAGACTCATGCGTTCACCTTATCCTGCTTGCTTCAGTCGAGGATCCAGTGCGTCACGCAGACCATCACCGATCAGATTGATAGACACTACCGACAACAGAATCGTCAGGCCCGGCATGGTGACAATCCACCAGGCGCGCTCCATATATTCACGCGCCGACGCCAGCATGGTGCCCCATTCCGGGTCCGGTGGCTGAATACCCAGCCCGAGGAAGCCCAGTGCGGCAATTTCCAGGATCGCCGAGGAGAAACTCATGGTCATGTGCACAATCAGCGGTGCCATGCAGTTCGGCAGCACGGTGAAGAACATCAGGCGCAGCGTACCGGCTCCGCCAACCCGGGCGGCCGTGACGTAGTCCCGGTTCAGCTCCATCATCACCGACGCCCGCGTCAGGCGGACATAGCCGGGTAACGACGCAATGGCGATGGCGATCATCGCATTGAGCAGGCCCGGGCCGAGAACCGCCATAATGGCGACCGCCAGCAGCAGGGTGGGCATCGACATCATGATGTCCATCAAGCGCATGACGGCGACGCCGATGAAGCGCGGATAAAATGCCGCCAGCAGCCCCAGCATGGCGCCGGGGATCAGGGCGAAAATCACCGCACAGAACCCGATAAACAGCGACAAACGCCCGCCGTACATCAAACGGGAAAGAATGTCGCGCCCGACCTCGTCAGTCCCCAAGGGGAAGGCGGCACTGCCGTGTTCTTGCCACATCGGCGGCTGCATCAGGTGATCGCGGTATTGCGTGATCGGATCATAAGGCGCCAGCCAAGGGGCAAAAACGGCGGCAATCAGCACGATCGCGATGAAACCCAGCGCGATCGAGGCTCCGCGGTTCGTCGCAAAGCTCTGGCAGAACTCTTTTAATGGCGAGGGATAGCGGTATGAGAGATCGTCCTGATCCATCGCCATGCCGTTATTTAAAATTGCATTAGACATCATCGGCTCCTGTTAAGCGTGGCGAATACGCGGGTTGACTACGCCGTATAAAATATCCACCAGCACGTTGGTGAGAATGACCAACGTGGCAACCAGCAGAATACCGTTCTGCACCACCTGGTAATCGCGGCGGCCAATCGCCTCGATCAGCCACTTGCCAATGCCGGGCCAGGAGAAAATGGTTTCTGTCATCACCGCACCACCCAGAAGAGAACTGACGCTCAGGCCGATAATGGTTAACACCGGGATCAAGGCATTGCGCAGGGCGTGGCCAAAAATGACCCGCAACGGCGATAACCCTTTGGCGTAGGCGGTGCGCACATAATCTTCGCGCAGCACCTCCAGCATTGATGAACGCGTCATGCGCGAGACAATTGCCAGCGGCACGGTAGCCAGGACGATCGCCGGGAGGATCAGGTGCTTGAGCGCGTTAAGGAAAGCCCCTTGATTAGCATCGGGATCCTGATATTGCGCGATCAGCGTATCGATCAGCATAAAACCGCTGTGGGGTTCGATATCAAAATCCAGATCAATGCGGCCTGATACTGGCGTCCAGCCCAACTGCACCGAAAAGAACATGATCAGGATTAAGCTCCACCAGAAAATCGGCATGGAAAAGCCGGTTAATGACAGGCCCATCACGCCATGATCAAAAATCGAACCACGCTTAACGGCGGCTAATACCCCAATCGGGATGCCGACAATAATGGCCAGAATCATTGCCAGCGTGGCTAATTCCAACGTGGCGGGAAACAGCGTCAGAAACTCATGCAGCACCGACTCATTGGAGGTGAGTGACATGCCTAAATCGCCGTGCAGCAGGCTGCTCAGATAATTGAGATACTGCTGCGGCAGGGGCAAATCCAAGCCGAGTTTTTTCAGCATTTCAGCGTGATAAGCGGGATCCAGGCCGCGTTCGCCCATCATGATTTCCACCGGATCGCCTGGGATCAGATGAACCAGCATAAACGTAATCAAGGTGATCCCGATAAAGCTCGGGATCAGCATCAATAGGCGCTTTATAATAAATTTAACCATCGGAGTACCTATTAAGAGTGCGTAGGTGCGGGGAGCATCCTCCCGCGCACCGGGTGAATCTGAACGCGTTACTTGCCACCATCAACGGAGAGTGTCTGGCCCGACACCCAGCCCGCATAAGGGGAGGCAAAGAACAGAACGGCGTGGGCGATATCTTCCGCTTTACCTAAACGGCGCATGGCGATTTGGCTCAAAATCGTCTGCTGTTTAGCTTCGCCAAATTTTTGCCACTGGCGCTCGCTGCTGGGGTTGGAGCGCACAAAGCCGGGGGCAACGCTGTTAACGGTAATACCGAAGGGGCCCAGTTCATGGCCGAGCTGGCGGGTCAGGCCAATCTGCGCCGCCTTCGCGGAAGCATAGGCCTGTATCCCGGTCAGGCTGATGCCTAGCCCGGCTCCGCTGGAGATATTGATAATGCGGCCATAGTTAGCCGCTTTCATCGCCGGGGCGACGGCCTGGGCGAACCAGAAGGTGCTGTCCACGTTAACCTGGAACAGGGCGTGCCACTGCTGCGGGGTAATGGTTTCGAGCGGATGGCCCTCTTGCCCGCGCACCCCGCCGGCACAGTTCACCAGCACGTCCACCTTGCCAACCTCACTGACAAAGGCCTGCACCTGCGCCTGATCGGTGACATCGACGATGCGCGCCTGTGCCAACGGCCCACACTCTTGCTGGGTGATAGCCAGCGTGTCTGCATCCACGTCGCAGATCCACACCTTGCCACCCAGCGCTGCAAAGGCTTTGGCGATTGCGCGGCCAATACCCTGTGCGGCACCGGTGACGATGATCTGCTGTTCAGAAAAATCAAATTTCATCTGTTACTCCTTGCTCCCGTAATGAGCGACTGGCGGCACCAGGGCGGCAACCCGATCGAGGTTGGCCCAGGATAAAGGCGTGCCCTGTTCGATCTGGTGAATACCGCTAATCACCGCTTGCAACAGGGGTGTGGCAATGCCTAAGCGTTCCGCCTCCTGCACAATCACGCCGAGTTGCTGATCCACCTCGGTTTTACGCTTATGAATGGCGAGATCACGCCAAATGCCGCTATGGGTTTTGGCCGAGCGCTGGTTGAATGCCACCATCGCATCCATCGAGGCATGGCTTTGCTCTGTGGTGGCCTGGGCGCTGAAGGCGGGGGGATGAAAACCATTGAAGCCTTCCAGCGGAATGTTGGCCGCAGCGGCCACCGCACACACCTCTTTGCCGATAGCGATCAGGACGTTGCGGTAATCAGGATGCGCCAGCACATCGACAATTGACGCGTTGGTCAGTGCAGTGCCGAACAGCAGCGCGCCATAACCCAACTTGCCCCATAAATAGCTGAAGATATGCTCCGTTTGCAGCGCGTTCGGTTCAAATCGCTGCATCAAATGCAGAATATCGGCCAGGCGAGGGGTTAAAGCGCCTTGCAGTTCACCGATCACCACGGCACCACGCCCGGCGTAATGAATGTGGCCCGGTTCTAAAATGTCGGCACCAAAGTTGATAAAGCAGCCAATGGTGCGTGATTCGCCGACGATGCTGGCAATAATCAGCTCATTCAAACCATTTTGCACCGAGATCACCTCACCATGCTCGGCCAGGTGTGGAGCCAGGCTGCGGCAGGCGGCTTCTGTATGCTGTGCCTTGGTGCAGAGAAAGATGCGCTGGTACTGTTGCGGGCTGGCGTTACCTGCGGCGCTTGGCGACCCAAGCTGCTCCGGTAATACCGCACGGGCAGGGACGACAAACTCCTCGATCGGCCCGCTGATGCGTAAGCCCTGTTGGTTAATGGCCGCCACATGGGCAGGGTTGTTGTCCACCAGCAGCACATCGAGCCCGGCGCGGATCCAATAGGCAGCCAGGGTGCCGCCCATGGCACCTGCACCCCAGACTAAAATCGGTGACGGGTTCATTCCCAAGGCTCCTGCAGAATGGCGCGAGTCTCTTCCACCGCCACTTGCCACATGGCATTTTCCACCTCGGCAGGGCGCTGATACCAGCCACCAAAGTTGCCGTCGCCCAGGTATTCTTTGGCCTGTGCTGCGTTCATCACATGGAAGCGCTGATAATCAATCGGCGCTTTGCGTGCGTCTGGGCAGGGGGCGTCAGCCAATCGCGTCCAGGGTAAATTTTCCATCCAACTGGCGTGGGAAGAGGTGGGATCCACCGAGCGCACGTTGGCCAGGGTATACGGCGCATTCCACCAGTTGTAGAAGCGCACCTTAACGCCTGGATTACTCAGCATCCATTCTGTGGCGGCGCTGGCGGCCGGTTGATTGCCGCCATGGCCGTTCACCAGCACAATGCGTTTGAAACCGGAACGGGCGAGGCTGTCTAAAAGATCGTGGATCACCCGCACATAGGTTTCTACGCGCAAAGAGACCGTGCCGGGAAAAGCGGCGAAATAGGGCGTTACGCCAAAAGGGATCGCCGGATAGACCGGAATACCCAAAGGTTCGGCCGCATCTACCGCCACTTTCTCTGCCAGGATCATATCAACGGCCAGGCTCAAATAAGCATGCTGCTCAACGCTGCCTAATGGCACCACGACGCGATCGTCCTGCTGCAGGTAGGATTCGAGCTGCATCCAGTTCATATCTGCAATTTTCATGATTTCTCCCTCGGTTAGCCGCGTCGTTTACAGTTGATAAAGCGCGGTGAATTTCTGTTCCAGATAATCAAGATAAGGGGTGGCATCCAGCCCTTTACCGGTGGTGCGCTGTAATAGCTCATGGGGTAAATAAGTGCGGCCATGCTGCAGAATGTTTTCTGTCAGCCAGCCTTTCAGTGGCAGGTAGTTCCCCTGTTCTAACGCCGTGGCTAATGACGGCTGCTGTTGCAGGGCGGCGGCCATAAATTGTGAGCCCATGACGTTGCCGAGGGTGTAAGTGGGGAATGAACCGATCATGCCTTTTGACCAGTGGATGTCCTGCAGCACCCCAAGCGTATCGGTAGTGGGCTTAACGCCGAGATAGGCCTGGATTTTTTCAGCCCAAAACGCCGGTAAATCACTGACTTTCAGGCTGCCTTCAATCAGGCCCATTTCGATTTCAACCCGCAGCATCACGTGGAAATCGTAGGTCAGTTCATCGGCTTCGACGCGGATCAGGCTAGGCTCTGAGCGGTTGATCGCCCGGTGGAACTGCTCGACAGACACATCGTCCAGCACGCCGGGGAAGGTGGCCTGTAACTCGGCATAGTGGTTATGCCAAAACGGCAGAGAGCGGCCCACGCGGTTTTCCCACAGGCGCGACTGCGACTCGTGCACCCCGTAGCTGGTGCCAGCGACCGCATACAGCCCGAACAGATCCAGCGTGAGCGCGGTGCCGCTGAGTTCTGGGGCGACATTCTGCTCATAAATGGCATGCCCGGCCTCATGCAGGGTGCCAAACAGCCCGGCATTGAGAAACTGCGGATTAAACCGGGTCGTGATGCGCACGTCTTCGCGGGTGATAGAGATTTCAAAAGGGTGCGTGGTGGTATCTAAACGGCCACGTTGAAAATCATAGCCAATCTTCCCGGCCAGCTTGGTGGACAGCGCCCGCTGCTGATCGACCGGAAAATGACGATGCAGGAAGGTGTTATCAGGCTTAGGTGCGGCGTGAACGCGTTTTACCAACGGCAATAACCGCGCCTGTAGCTGGGCAAACAGGGCCTTTAACGCTGGGACGGTTAAACCTGGCTCATATTCATGGGTCAGGGCCTCATAAGGGTGATTTTCGTAACCCACCACCTCGGCAAACCGGCGTTTTAAAGCCACAATCTTTTCTAAATAGGGTTGGAACAGGCTGAAGTTATTCTGTTCACGCGCTTGGCGCCACGCCACTTCGGCCACGGCCACTAATTGTGCCTGTTCCACCACCAGGCTGGCAGGGACCTTTTTATAGTGGGCAATCGCCTGTTGTAATGCCTGATGAGAACGTTGCTGATGCAGGGTTAAATTCGGTAATGCTGCTTCATCGGCCAACGCGCTGGCTAATTCGGGAGACAGGATCATGCTCTGTGCCAGGCTGCTCAAGGTGGCAATCTGTTGCCCACGCTGAAGGCTGGCACCGTTTGGCATGCCGGTGCTGGCATCCCAATTTAATAAATTAATCACATTGAGCAGATCGCTGAGACGGGCGATCTGCGCCTTTAATGGCGTCGCGGTCATGATACATCCTTATATGCACCCACTCTCATTCCCGCTATTGGCATAACGGGAAGAGTATTGGGGTAATATTGCGGCTGAGGTTATTGCAGATTATTTATTAATATCGGCATCCGCATAGCTATTCAGCGTTAATGGGCTGGCAACAACGCCAGAAACATTTTTACTGGTCGCTAACGCATTCAGCGGGTGGAATAAAGGGATCCACGGCAGGTTTTCCTGGAATATCACCTGGGCCTGCTTATACATTGCAGTACGCTTAGCGACATCCGATTCTGCGCGGGCATCTTTCAGTAATTGATCGAAGGGTTTATCACACCAGCGCGAGAAGTTGCTGCCATCTTCCATGCCAGAACAGGAAAGGTTGTTGGACAGGAAGTTATCCGGATCGCCATTATCAGATGCCCAACCCAATACTACTGAGGTGTGCTCGCCATCACGTGCTCTGCGCAGCAATTCACCCCATTCGATGGTTTTGACATTCACGTTGACCCCGATCTTCTTGAAATCGGCCTGAAGCATCTCTGCGGTTAATTTAGGGTTCGGGTTAGAACCACTGGTGCCCGGGCGCACCCAGATCTCCATGTCGAATCCGTTAGGGTGCCCAGCTTCCGCCAGCAGTTTTTTCGCTTTATCGATATTTAATTCCAGCGGCTTAATATCGCTGTTATAGCTCCACTGTGACGGCGGATAAGGGTTGGTCATAGGAGAAGCCGCATTGGCGGTGACCACCTTAATTAAATTAGGACGATCAACGGCCAGCGCTAATGCCTGGCGGACTAATTTATTATCCAACGGCGGCTTTTGGGTATTCACTTGCAAATAAGAACTGGTGAGCGCATTGCCTTTGATCAAATTCAATTTGTCATTGGCTTCGATGGCTGGCCAATCTTGCGGGCTTGGGTAGAGCATCACATCACACTCACCGGCTTTTAACCGTTGCAGACGCACGGAGGCATCGGGGGCAATGCTAAAAATTAACTGGTCGATCTTCGGCTTGCCACGAAAATAGGTAGGGTTTGCCTCATAACGCACCATCTGATCTTTGCTGTAACGCTTAAACACAAACGGGCCGGTGCCCACTGGCTTCACGTCCATATCGCGCAATTTATTCTCTTTCTCTAATTGCGTGGCATATTCACGAGACAAAATTGAGGTAAAGCCCATCGCCAAATCCGCCAGGAAAGGGGATTCCGGGCGATTTAACTCAATGCGCACGGTATGGTCATCCATGCGCTCAACGGACTTGACCAGCTCCTTGAACCCCATGGCCTGAGCATAAAACCAGCCTTGCGTCGCGGTTTTATACCAAGGGTTACTTGGGTCAATCTGGCGTTGCAGGCTATACACCACGTCGTCGGCATTCATGTTACGCGTCGGCTTGAACCAGGGCATCGTATGAAACTGCACGTCTTTACGCAGATGGAAAGTATAGGTTTTGCCATCTGGGCTGATCTCCCAGCTTTCTGCCAGTGCCGGCCTGAGTTCCGTCGTTCCCGGTTTAAAGTCGACCAGGCGGTTATACAGGGCTTCTGATGAGGCATCTGCTGTGGAGTTAGCATGATACAAGGAGTAGTCGAAGCCGTCTGGGCTGGCTTCGGTACAGACTTTGAGTGTTTTCACCGGATCGGCGGCACTGGCGAGCCCTGCCATCAACAATAAGCTGGCACCGATGCTCAACGTAAATTTTTTTATCATGATAGCCTCCTGGCAAATGAATTAAATTGGCCCACTAAGATGGATATTGGCGCGCAGGGCGGCATTTTGCAGATGCTGCTCCATCGCGGTCCGTGCTAAATGAGGTTCACCCATTTTTATGGCTAAAAAGATCCGCTTGTGCTCCTCGAGGGTGGGTTCCATGTCTGCAAAACTGCCGTGCGGCGGCGTTTTACTCTGCTCATAGGGCTGGCGAATGAGTTTGATAATCTCTTGCAGCAGCCGGTTACCCGCGATCCGAATGATCTGTGCGTGAAAATCCAGATCGCACAGCTTGACCATGAGCAGATCTCCCCGTTTTGCCGCCTGGTACGCCTCATTGATTGAGGTTTCCAGCAGCGTGATATCTTCAGCAACCGCGTTCACTGCCGCATGAGCGGCGGCAAAACTTTCCAGTTGCTGACGCATAGCCAGCACCTCGGCGAGCGAGTAGTTTTCAAACCGCCATTGCTTCGGCTCTGTGGGGGCGCGTGCGGTGACATACACACCTTTCCCAGGCTTGATACTTAACAACCCCCGCGATTCAAGATGGCTGAGTGTTTCACGCAATGAAGCACGGCTGAGCTGGAGCATTTTGGCCAGTTCATGCTGCGAGGGGAGGCGTTGCCCCACCTGCCATTCTCCCATGCTAATCCGCGTTTCAATTTCTTGAGTTGCTTGTTGCACCACAGACATTTTGGTCGCCACGACGAGGTCCTTTTATTGGGCTAACAGGTCAGACAGGTTTGACTTGTTAGCGTTTAGAAAATGCGAGATCCGCTTGTTTTTGTCAATTACTGTCAATATAAAGGATTATTCCCACTCGAGAGATTTTTTCTAGTTTTTATTCAATGTATTAGCGGTGAAACCTATTTACCCTCTTTAGTTAAAAATAGGTTAAATGAAGGCGAGGATGCTTTACCCGCCAGGTAAAACACGATTAAAAACTATAGAAAATGAATATTTCAAGATAGAGGAAAGATTAATCATTGGTCATTTCTCAACAATCCTTGTGTTCCACCCGCAGCTTTTTTATTGCAAATCTGCCGTGGCTGCGTTTTGCTATTGCGACATGCGGGGGCGGGCTAAAGACGGCAAAACCATTATGCTGCTGCAATATGCGCAGATTCACTGGGTAGCGGGATAATTTTTGCTGTCGCTATCGACAGATAATGACTATGGAAAAAAGCATGAAATCAGACATCAGTGGCATCACTACCACAGCGCCACCCTTGATTGATATGACTGAGTTAAGAATGTTAACGGGGCGGGAAACCTTTACCAAAGGTACGCAACTGATGGAGAAAGGCCGTGTCAGCAATCTGTGCATCCGCGGGTCACTAGTGACTGCGGATGTTCGGGGTAGCTACACTTATCAGGTCATGATCGCGCTAAAACCTGAACTGCAATGCAGCTGTACCTGCCCCGCCGCAGATTATATGGATGTCTGCAAACATGCCGTCGCCGTGGCGTTACTGTTGGAAAACCCTGATAGCTTGCCAACGGAAGAAAGCGATGAGCAATTACTGCGCCGTTATTTTGGCCAAAAAAAGACCGATGAACTGATCGAATTATTACTGCAAGCGTTGCGCGGTAATGAAAGTTTAATGAAGGCATGGCTGCTCGATGCCAGATTGACATCCGAATCGATTTCACTGGCACAACTGAAGAAAATGGTCACTAAAGCATTGCCTAGCAGCGAGATCTGGGATTGGCATGAGGTCTATGGCTATTTTTCAGATGCTGAACCCCAGTTGGACAGCATTTGGAATGCGATGGAGAAATTACCCGTCGTAGAACAATGGGCACTGACGGAGCACGTGCTGAAACGGCTGAATAACGTACTACAGCGTATTGATGATTCTGGTGGTCACCGATTTACTATTGAAGGGCAGATTTTAGAAAAAATGCCGGTCATATTCGAAAAGCTCGATTGGCCTGCGGCAAAGAAAGCACAGTGGTTGTTTGAACACTTGGGGCAAACTGAATATGACGTATTCCCAACGGTTGACGAACATTTTGTTCTCAGCGCTGAAGTGCAAGACTGTTTGCTGAAACTCTGTAGTGATGCCGTCGAGGCGATGGCCGCCGAGCTTAAAATGGCCGATCAGCCGTTTGACGTGGTTTACCGAATGCGAAGCTATGCTAGGCCGTTATTGACGGCTGCGCAGCAAAACGGTGATTGGCGTAAAGAGGGGCGTTTGCTGTCGTTGCTTGCCCATTGTTGCCGTGATTACCTTGATCTCAGTAAGTTTTACCTTGAGCATCAGGAAGAGTTGGATGCAGAGGACTGGTTACTGAAAGCGAAAAAAGTTGCGACACCTCACGATCAAATAGCCTGTTGGCACCAAGAGGTACGCGTTAAAATAGCCCTTGGCGAAAACAAGCAGGCATGGAACGCCGCCTGGCGCAGTTTTGAACACCGTCCTAGCTATCGTGAATTCCAGTATTTACTTGCTGTGCATGAGGAACTTGGGCAGCCTGAACCAGAGCTTTTAAATAAAGTCGAGCAGATATTGTGCAGTTCTCCACGTTTAGGGAATGAATTACTGGAGTTTTATACCGAACAAAAGCAGCTTGAAAAAGCTAAAGTCTGTGTCAAAGCCGGGAATGGATCGCGAACGCAAATATTGCAACTGGCCGATCTATTGATTGTTTCAGAACCTGACGAAGCGCTGGTGCTTTATCGACAGGCAGTGAAAGGATTGATCGAAGAAACCCATACATCATCGTATGAACAAGCAATAAAGCTGTTACTGCGCCTTCAGGCGCGGCTCAAAGCAAACCGGCATCCACTGAATGATTTCGGGCACTCCGTGGCTCAGTTAGCCACGGAGTATCGGCGTAAGCGCAACATGCTGGCCCTGTTCAATAAGCATTTTGCCGCTTACCTGTAAGGCTGAACTACAGCTCAGCCGCCAGCATATCCTCCAGCTTTTGCTGATCAACGGCGAACAGCCGGATGCCTTCGGCCAGTTTCTCAACCGCCATCGCATCCTGATTGTGCAGCCAGCGGAATTCGGCTTCGGCCAGCGGAGCCGGTGGGGTGAAAGCTTCGATCGATGGCGTTAGTTGGCGTTCAACGGGTTGATTGCTCTGCTTTAACTGTTCCAGCAGATTAGGGGCAATGGTTAAACGATCGCAGCCCGCCAGCGCCAGAACCTTCTCAACTTTACGGAAGCTGGCTCCCATAATCACGGTCTGGTAGCGGTGCTGTTTGTAGTAGGCATAAATTGCGCGAACCGATTTTACACCGGGATCCTGCTCGGCAACGTAATCAGCCGTCGGCTGTTTGGCCTGATACCAGTCGTAGATGCGGCCTACGAACGGCGAGATCAGGAATACGCCGGCCTCGGCGCAGGCGCGGGCCTGGGCAAAGGAGAACAGCAGCGTCAGGTTGGTATTGATCCCTTCTCTTTCCAGCTCTTCAGCCGCTTTGATGCCTTCCCAGGTGGCGGCCAGCTTGATCAGAATGCGTGATTTAGCGATCCCTTGCGCCTGATACAGCCCAATCAGTTTGCGCGCTTTGGCCACGCACATACCGCGATCGAACGACAGGCGGGCATCCACTTCGGTAGAGATCCGGCCTGGCACGCTTTTCAGGATTTCTACGCCGATATTAACCGCCAGTTTATCGCTGGCATTAATCAACTGTGTGGCTTTACTGCCCCCTTGCTGACGGGCGTAGTTCAGCGCTTCGGCGATCAGCGGCCGGTATTGCGGCAACGCGGCGGCTTTGAGGATCAGCGAAGGGTTGGTGGTGGCATCCTGTGGTTCGAACTGGCGGATCGACTCGATATCGCCGCTGTCGGCAACCACAACGGTCAACTGCTTGAGTGCGTCTAACTGGTTCATCTATAAGCTCCTTGCTCAATGTGAGTAAATGAGAATATTTTTCATATAGGCCAATACAGTGCCTCATAAAGCCGATGATTCACATGCGCTTTTACTGATTGTTATGATGGGAAATAACAATCGGTAGGGGTTAGCGCTGGCCGATCACCTGTTCGTAATAACCAATTTTCGCCACTTTAGGGGCCGATCCTCCACCTTCAAACTCTGAGGCCAGCCAAGCTTCGACGATCGACTTCGCCAATTCCGGCCCGATCACGCGTGCGCCCAGAGTGATGATCTGTGCATCGTTGCTCTTACGGGCGCGTTGGGCGGAATAGGTATCATGGCACTGCGCTGCGCGGATCCCCGGTACTTTGTTGGCCACAATGCTCATACCAATACCGGTTCCGCACAGCAGGATCCCGCGTTGATGTTTCCCTTCCTTGATCGCCTGCGCCACCGCAAAGGCAATGTCCGGGTAGCTTGCCGGTAACCCATTGTTTTCTGGCGCGTAATCAGTAACGGGGATGTCATGCTGCTGCAGGTAGGCAACAAGCACATTCTTCAGTTCAATGGCGGCATCATCGGCGCCGATAGCAATAGGCAACATAAAGATCTCCAGGTTGATAACGAGAGGGGTGACGATCCCGGTGGCGCGTCATGGTGTTACCATAACCAGAGATTTTCAAATGTTCAACTATTGTTCTTTTGTTTTTATCTAAACCTTGTCTATAAGCACCGAATAGTGAATGAAATACTCATAAGTAGGTATAAATGTCGCTTTTTATAATTGCATGGAGGCTTTTTGAGCGCTATCACAGTTTGAAAAGTTGGTGGTGGGCAAGTCTGTGCATAATGAGTAGTGTTCATATGTTCTTTGTGTGTATTAATGATCATTGTGGTGAACCCTACCCGAGGAGAGAACTATGTGTCAAAACTGCGTAACACCGGCAAAAATGGCCGAAGGAATTCCTGAAACCATGAAAGCGGTAGTGGCTTATGCCCCGCACGATTACCGCCTGGAGACAGTGGCAGTACCGAAAATTGGCCCGAAAGAGATCCTGGTGAAGGTAGAAGCCTGCGGGATCTGTGCCGGTGACGTTAAAGCCTTTGAAGGTGCCGCCAGCTTCTGGGGCGATGAAAAACAACCGGCTTACATCAAAGCGCCGATGATCCCCGGCCACGAATTTATCGGCCACGTGGTGGGCTATGGCGAAGGGGTTGAAGGTTTTAACCTGGGCGACCGGGTGATCTCCGAGCAGATTGTGCCGTGCTGGGAATGCCGTTTCTGTAACCGTGGCCAGTATTGGATGTGTGAGAAGCACGATCTGTACGGTTTCCAGAAAAACGTCAACGGCGGCATGGCGGAATACATGAAGTTCACCAAAGAAGCCATCAACTATCACGTGCCTGCCGACATGCCGATCGAAGATGCCATCCTGATCGAACCTTATGCCTGTTCGTTCCACGCGGTGCAGCGCGCCAATATCAAACTGGGCGACGTGGTGGTGCTGGCCGGTGCGGGCACGCTCGGGCTGGGCATGATCGGGGCGATTAAAAAATCCGGCCCGGCCAAACTGGTGGTGCTCGATCTGTCGGACGAGCGCCTGGCGTTGGCGAAAAAGTTTGGTGCCGACGTGGTGCTGAACCCGCTGCGTGATGATGTGATGGCCATCGTCAAAGGCATGACCGAAGGCTATGGTTGCGATATCTACATTGAAGCCACCGGCGCGCAGAAGTCTGTGGAGCAGGGCCTGATGCTGATCCGCAAGCTGGGCACTTTTGTTGAGTTCTCGGTGTTCAAAGACCCGGTGACCGTCGACTGGAGCATTATCAGCGATCGCAAAGAGCTGGACGTGCTGGGTTCACACCTCGGGCCCTATTGTTACCCGCTGGTGATTGAAGGTATCCGCAATGGCGATCTGCCTACCGAAGGCGTGGTCACGCAAACGCTGCCGCTTGAGCAGTTTGCCGAAGGTTTCGAGATGATGAAGCGCGGCGTCGGTTCCATCAAAGTGGTGCTCAACCCGAACCTGTAATGCCTGCGTCGTTCCGGTGCGGGGGAGCCTGCACCTCTCTATTAAATGTGCTGAGGTGTGCTATGTGGAATGGACTGATTCATCGCATTGGTCTTTCACCAAAATTACTGCTCGGTTATGCCGGTGTGCTGGTGTTTATGATGGGGGAAGGCCTGGAGCAAGGCTGGCTCTCGCCCTATCTGATCGGCAAAGGGTTAACCATTCAGGAATCGGCGCTGTTGTTCAGCGTCTACGGTTTTGCTGCGGCGATCGCCGCCTGGTTCTCTGGCGTGCTGGCGGAAATTTTCACCGCGCGCCGGGTGATGATGGCCGGGCTGCTGCTGTTCCTGCTCGGCTCGGTGTGCTTTTTGGTCTGGGGGTTACCGAGCAATAACCTGACGATTATGGTGCCGACCTATGCCCTGCGCGGGTTGGGTTACCCACTGTTTGCCTATGGTTTTCTGGTGTGGGTGGCCTATGAAGCGCCGCCGGAAAGGCTGGGATCGGCGGTGGGGATCTTCTGGTTTGTCTACAGCGGTGGTCTGAGCGTGTTGGGCGTGCTCTATTCCAGCATCATGCTGCCGTATCTGGGGGAACTGCATACCCTGTGGAGCGCGTTAATCTTTGTGGTGCTGGGGGCGATGATCGCGTTGATGCTCAACCGCACGCCTGGCCATGCCGAAGTGGGCAACCGAGAAAAAGCCTCGCTGAGCTACGTGCTGAAAGGCATCACCATCGCTTTTGAGAACCCGAAAATCGGCTTGGGCGGCATTGTGCGCACCATCAACACCTCAGCCGCGTATGGCTTTGTGGTGTTTATGCCGATGTACATGATGGATATCGGCTTTAGCCGTACCGACTGGCTGCAGATGTACGCAGCGCTGTGGACGGTCAATATCATCTTCAATCTGATCTTTGGTGTGATCAGCGACGGCCTGGGCTGGCGCAACGTCGTCATGTGGTTTGGCTGCATCGGCTGTGCGCTCACTACGCTGATGTTCTACTATGTGCCCTATTTCCTGGGGGCGAATTATCTGCTGACCGTGATTGCTGCGGGCCTGTTCGGTGCCTGTTTGGCGGCGTTTGTTCCTCTTTCGGCGATCATGCCGTCGCTGGCGCCAGAGAATAAAGGTGCTGCCATGTCGGTCCTCAATCTTGGCGCAGGGCTGAGCACCTTCGTTGGCCCGGCGGTGGTCGGTTTGTTTATTGGCAGCCTGGGCAGCGGCGGGGTGATCTGGATTTTCACCGGTCTGTATCTGTTCGCTGGCGTGCTGATGAAGTTTGTCTCGTTACCGAAAGAAAGCGCGGCGGCGGCTGAAGAGGGAAACCCTCGTCTGGCAAACATATCCTGATCGCAGGAATAAGGAGCAATGGATGTCGACTGAAAAAAATGCATTTTCCCTGCAGGGTAAAGTGGCCTTAATTACCGGGGGCGCGGCCGGTATCGGCTTGGCCATCGCCGAACGTTATCTGCAAAACGGTGCGCAGGTGGTATTACTGGATCGCACGCCACAGGTAGTGGAAATCGCCCAACAGTTGGATACCGCATCGGCGTTGGGGATAGTGACAGACGTAACCGATAAAGCGGCGCTAACGCAGGCCGTTGCCCAGGCGAAGACCCATTTTGGCCGCTTGGATGTGTTGGTCAACAGCGCCGGCATTGTGGCGCTGCATCCGGCAGAGGAACTGCCGGAAGAAGCCTGGGATCGCACCATGGCGGTCAATCTTAAAGGCGTGTTTCTCGCCAGCCAGGTGGTGGGGCACTATTTTCTCCGTCAGGGGGGCGGCAGCATTATCAATTTGGCTTCGCAAGCCGGCGTCGTGGCGCTGCCCAATCATCTGGCGTACTGTGCCAGCAAGGCCGGCGTGATCGGTTTAACTCAGGTATTAGCCCTGGAATGGGGGCCGCACAACGTGCGGGTCAACGCCATCTCCCCCACCGTGGTGTTAACCGAGCTGGGGCGCAAAGCCTGGTCGGGCGACGTGGCCGAACAGATGAAGCAGAAGATCCCACTACGGCGCTTTGCCGAACCGCAGGACATTGCCGCCAGCGCGCTGTTTTTGGCCAGCGATGCGGCCAACATGATCACCGGCGCCAACCTGGTGGTTGACGGCGGTTACACCATTCAATAATCCCTACAAAGATAAAGAGGCAACGATGAACAGAATCATTAACGATCCCGATCGCGTCGTGGAAGACGCCATCCAAGGCTACCTGCAAGCTCATGCGAACTATTTTTCCGCCACTGACAATGCGCGGGTGCTCAAATACCCGGCGGCACCGATTAAAGGCAAGGTAGGGATTGTCACCGGCGGTGGCTCAGGCCACGAACCGGCGTTTTTGGGGTACATCGGCAAAAACATGCTGGATGCGGTGGCGATCGGGGAGATTTTCTCCTCCCCAACCGCCGGGGCGTTTCTCGACGCGTTCAAGGCGGCCGACAGCGGCGCAGGCGTTGCCTGCCTGTATGGCAACTATGCTGGCGATAATATGAACGTCAAAATGGCGATCAAAAAGGCGACGGCAGCGGGGATGACGGTGAAAACTGTGGTGGCGAACGACGATGTGGCGTCGGCACCCGCCAGCGAGATTGAAAAACGCCGTGGCGTGGCCGGTGAGATCCTGATGTGGAAAGTGGGCGCGGCAGCGGCGGCCCAAGGCTACGATCTGGACGGCGTGATCGGCGCGGCGCAAAAGGCCATTGATAATTGCCGCTCGATCGGTGTCGGCCTCAGCTCGTGCACCATTCCGGCGGTTGGCAAGCCGAATTTCCATATCGAAGACGGCAAGATGGAGATCGGCATAGGCCACCACGGCGAGCCGGGGATTGAGGTTTCGCCGATCCAGTCCGCCTCGGCGATGGCTGGCACGATGCTGGATTTTGTGCTTAACGATATGCCGCTCACCAAGGGGCAGGAGGTGGTGGCGCTGGTCTCCGGGCTGGGGGCAACGCCGGTGATGGAGCTGTACATCTATTATGCCGAGATCGAAAAGCGCCTGGCTGCGCAGGGTGTGAAAGTGCACCGCTGTTATGTCGGCAACTATTTTACCTCGTTGGAAATGATGGGGGTGACGCTGACGCTGATGAAGCTCGACGATGAGCTGAAAACCTTAGTCGACATGCCCGCTCATTCATTAGGCTTAACCCAGGTGGAGTGAACCATGGAAGAACATATTTCAACACGGCACGGCAATGAGATTGTGGCCGCTTTGGTACGGGTGATCGTCAGCAATCGCGAGTATCTCAGTGAGATCGACGGCGCAATTGGCGATGGCGATCACGGTATAAATATGGCGAAAGGCTTTGCCATGTGCGGCGAAGCCATCAAGGGCCAGCCACTGACGCTGGCACAGGCGTTTGATGCGGTTTCAGACGCGCTGATGGAAGGCATTGGCGGTTCAATGGGGCCGCTGTATGGCAGCCTGTTTATGGGCATGGCCGACAGCGTGCGTGATAAAACGGTGCTGGATAAGCGGGCCTTCCTGGCGATGTTGCAGCACGGCCTGAGTGAGCTGCAGGACATCAGCAGCGCAGGCGTGGGCGACAAATGCCTGATGGATACGCTGATCCCGGCGATCGCGCGTTTTGAACAGGCGGTGCAGCAGGGCGAAAGCTTCAGCGCTGCCCTGGCACAGATGCAGCAGGCGGCTATCGCGGGGCGTGATTCCACGCGCGATCTGGTGGCGAAGATTGGCCGCGCCAGCCGGTTGGGCGAGCGTTCGCGCGGCGTGCTCGATGCCGGTGCGGTTTCCTGCTGCCTGCTGTTGTGCCAATTGGCCGATCGGGTGACACAAAGCTTAAATACCGTGAATGCGTGAAGGCTGTTCCCCTTGGCTGGCTGCACCTGGAAATCCATTGGGTATATACTGCTGTTTGACCAAGGGGATAACCGCTCATGCTACCGTGGGGAAACGTATAACGGATGGAAAAACACACAGTGACCCAGGATAACGAACTACTGACTGAAATTGCCGTTGCCTATTATCAGGACGAAATCACTCAGGAAGAGATTGCCAAAAAATTCGGTATCTCACGTATTAAAGTTGGGCGCTTGCTCAAGCGGGCCAAAGAAGAAGGCATCGTTGAGATCACCGTGCGTTACCATCCGGTATTCAGCACCCGGCTGGAACAGCAGATGCTGGAACGTTTTCCCATCAGCCGCGCGCTGATCGCACTCGACTATCAGGACGAAGAAGAACAGCGGCGGCAGGTGGCCGCTTTGGTTTCTGGCTACCTGGCGATGTCTTTGAAAGATGATACGGTGCTGGCGGTTGGGCAGGGGCGTAACGTGGCGGCGATTGCCGATCACATTGGCAGCGTAGCGCAGAAAAACTGCAAGTTTATCTGTGGCATTGGCGGCACGCATCGCCCCGGCGATGCCATTAACGCCGATCATATCAGCCGCCGCCTGGCGAAGAAATTTGGCGGCAGCAGCGAAACGCTGTATGCCCCGGCTTATGTCGAAAATCGGGCGCTGAAAGACGCTTTTATGCAGAACGGCACCATCAAGGAAACCTTGGATCGGGCGCGTAAGGCCGACGTGGCGCTGGTGGGCATTGGCGATATGAACGAGAACAGCTATATGGTCAAGCTGGGCTGGTTCACCCCGCACGAGATTATTGACGCCAGCCTGAATCAAGGGGTGATCGGCGATATTGCCGGTTACGATTTTTTCAATGCGCAGGGGCAGCACGTGGACACGGTGATGAACGATCGCGTCATTGGCCTGAGCATTGATGAATTGCGCAAGATCCCCTGTGTGATCGCCATTGCTTCGGAGAATACCAAAGCGCTGGCGATCCTGGGCGCGTTGCGTACCGGCGCGATCGACATTATCGCCACCAGCGCCCTCAATATCCGTACCATTCTTAACATGTCGCAGTAACCCAACGATAACAGGGTTCAGCCGTTGCAGGCTGAACCCTGTTGCTGCAACGCCTCGGCTTAATTGCTCAGATTCACATCAATCGCCTGATAAAAAGCGTTCCCCGTGTCTGCTATATCCCACACTGCGAGGATCACATGCGAACCGCTGCGATCCGCAGGTATATTGCACTGGTGAGTCACCTTGGCCGCCGGGATCGCACCGCCGTCATTGAACTGACAGAACGGCGTCAGCTCAAAAGAGGCGCGGGTTAATGGCTGCGAGGCATCCCAACCCTGTTTGGTAATGAAATAACGCCAACTGGCGGTGCTGTGGCGGGCGGTCAGATTCCAGGTAAAAGCGTTGGCACCGGTTTTCAGGTTGAGCTTATTCCAGCGCGTGGGTGACTGCTGATCCAGCTCGAAGAAGGTGGACTTATCGGCACTGGCTATATGGCCGTCCGCTGGGCCGCTCTGCGGGAAACCTTTCAAGCCTTCCACGCTTTGCGGTTCATATTGCACGCTACCGCACTGGGTATTGAGCTGCAGTTTGCACTGATAAGCACGGCTAGCGGGGGATTCAACGTAGCCATGGGCATGGGCCTGCTGAGAAATGCCGAAGAGGGCGGCGCTTAACAAGCCTAATGACATTAGCGTTTTGTTCATAATAACTCCTGTTGATAAATGATAATTTATGGATTGGCTTTATTTTCACCAGTGGTTAATCTGCTGTGAATTAAATTAAACAGATTGACTGGCTTGTTATATTTTTATCATTCCCGTTACTGACTCAGGATGGAATGTTTTGCTGGCTATCAACGGAAGTTATTATGATGAACGCCTTGGGTTTCTAGGTTGAGTTAGATTTTAATTTGTGTCTTTCTGTCACTATGATGAATTTTATTTAAAGGTGTCATGAAATGTCTTTCAGGTAACCTTTAGAATATTGGCGTATATTGCTTTGGCTTGGCGGTTTTTGTATCACTTGTTTGACTTTTGCGTACCAACACATTGGGATATTTAGTGTCGATTTTTCTTATTTATGCCCAAGAGGAATATGTATGACTAGATTGTCCCTGGATGCGATTAAAATAATCAGCACCATTAAGAGTACCGGTTCTTTTTCTATGGCGGCAGAGGCGTTGCATAAAACACCCTCTGCAATTTCTTACCGCGTTTCGAGTATTGAAAGCAAACTGTGCGTGAAGCTTTTCCACCGTAATGGGCCAATGATAACCCTGACGGATGAAGGTGAGTTTCTGTTACAGGAGGGGGGATGGATATTAAATGCCGTGTGTGATCTGGAACGCCGGGTGAAGAATATCCCCAAGATGGATAGCCATATCCGCATTGCGTTGGATAAGTTTTTCCCAATGGAAACAATGGCTCAGGATATTCGTGACTATATCAACCACAGCCCGGATGCCAACATCTCGGTGCAACGGGAGGCGCTGAATGGCACCTGGGATGCGTTGAAAAACAACCGGGCAGATTTGATCGTGGCGATTGGGCAGATCCCGGATAGCGTGCAGGCGAAAACCCTGATGCTCGGTAAGCTGGAGTTTGTGCTCTGCGTGTCACCTTCGCACCCGTTTGCCGCACAAAAAAAGGCCATCAGCAAGAATCAACGGCTGAATGACATTGTGGTGGTGATTGCCGACAGCAGCCATGAGTTGCCCAAACGCAGTACCGGCATCTTGCCACGGCAACGCCAACTGGTGGTGTGCGATGTTGAAAGCAAGCTGACGTTGCTCAAACGCGGCATTGGCCATGGCTTTCTGCCGCCGTCGCTGGTTGAAAAAGAGTTAATCCGCGGGGAACTGGTGGCGGTGCCGGTGGATACGCAAAAGGGGGATGAGATGATCTGGCTGGCATGGCATCCGGCCAGCAAAGGTAATGGATTCAGCTGGTGGCACGAACGGCTGACCCGCAAAACCGATGTTTTCAGCCTGATGGGGCGTGAGGTGGTCCGTGAAGGGGGATACCCTTGGTGTAATCCATAGTCACTAACAAGATGAGCGAAGGAATGCGAAAATTAAACGATCTGCACAATAAAAAACCCTGTCGCTGCAAGCCACGGGGTTTTTTATTGCGTGGTGATTAATGCTGCGAGGTTTGAGAGGGCGCACTATTGCCCTGTGGGATATCGAACACTCTAAATAGTATGATAAAGATATTGCCCTCGGTATAATTATTTATCTGAGCGGCTGAGTTGAAATAAATCGCGTGAGTTATTTTGATGATATCTTCAGGTTTAATTCGTTTGCTTTAGTATAGGTTATTTCATTAGATTCTCGTTAGCGCTTAATGATCTCGGTGTCGTAGTTGATTTCTTATAAAATAAAACAGGGGGAAGCTATGTCCAGCTTAGAGCCAGACGCTGTGGGCTTAATCATTCAGCGGTTTTTTGAGTTTATTCAACCGATCGTTAATGCCATTCTTGCCGGTTCAATGGCGCTATTAAAAGGCGCTTACCAAAATATGAGGCTGCGACGGCGGCTATTAAATGCGGGCATCTGTGCATTATTGGCCCTGACGGTGCGCGATCTGCTGTCACTGATGGGGTTCGAATTGCAATGGGCCAATATTGCCAGCGTATTAATTGGTTTTCTTGGCGCAGATTACCTCAGCGATTTAATTAAAAAATTTATTGGGAAAAAAACGGGGTTTAAACATGATAAATGAAATTTCTGCGCTGCAATTCACCACTCAGAGTGAAAAAAAGTTAACCGGCGTGCATCCTGATCTGGTGCGGGTGATGCGTCTGGCGTTGCGTTATTCGCTGGTGCCCTTTTCCATTACCGAAGGCTTGCGTACCTTGGGCCGCCAGCGCGAGCTGCTGCGTGAGGGCAAAAGCCAGACGCTGAAAAGCCGCCACCTGACCGGGCACGCGGTGGATGTGGTGGCGCTGCCTGCCGGTGTGGTGTCCTGGGAATGGGATTACTATGCCCAAATCGCGGTGGCGGTACGCCGGGCGGCACAGGAGTGTGGCATCAACGTTGAATGGGGCGGTGAGTGGAAAACGCTGAAAGACGGGCCGCATTTTCAACTGTCGTTTGATCAGTACCCAGTATGAGGGAGTAAGCGGAGTTGACTGAGGTTGTTGTTGTAAAAATGTGCTGTTTTTTTATCCGATATAATTCCTTTTTAACTTTTATTTGTTAGTTTCAATCAAGGTTATGGCACGCTTCAAAGTTTGTGATGATTCTCTCACTATACTGGTCGAGCCTAAACGTTTTGCAAGCCTTACCTCAACATAAAAAGTAGCAAGTAAAGGAACCCATAATGGACGAACAGCTCAAACAGAGTGCTCTTGATTTCCATCAGTTTCCTGTCCCAGGGAAGATCCAGGTATCACCCACTAAACCGCTGGCAACGCAGCGCGATCTGGCCTTGGCTTATTCGCCGGGCGTGGCTGCGCCTTGTCTGGAAATTGCGGCCGATCCGCTCGCCGCCTACAAATATACCGCGCGTGGTAATTTGGTGGCGGTAATTTCCAACGGCACGGCGGTGTTGGGCCTGGGCAATATCGGGGCGCTGGCGGGTAAGCCGGTGATGGAAGGTAAAGGCGTTCTGTTTAAGAAGTTTTCCGGTATTGACGTGTTCGATATCGAAGTTGATGAGCATGACCCTGACAAACTGATCGACATCATTGCTGCGCTGGAGCCGACTTTCGGTGGGATTAACCTGGAAGATATCAAAGCGCCAGAATGTTTCTACATTGAGAAAAAACTGCGTGAACGCATGAAGATCCCGGTGTTCCACGACGATCAGCACGGCACCGCGATCATCACCACCGCCGCAGCGCTGAACGGCCTGCGGGTGGTGAAAAAGAATATTTCCGACGTGCGGCTGGTGGTGTCCGGCGCGGGGGCGGCGTCGATCGCCTGCCTGAACCTGCTGGTGGCGCTGGGGTTGCGCAAGCAGAACATTACCGTCTGTGATTCCAAAGGGGTGATCTACAAAGGTCGTGACGCCCATATGGAAGAAACCAAGGCGGCTTATGCGATCGAAGATAACGGCCAGCGCACGCTCGGGGACGCCATTCCGAATGCCGATATGTTCCTCGGCTGTTCCGGCCCTGGCGTGTTGACGCCAGAGATGGTGAAAACCATGGCCAGAGATCCGCTGATCATGGCGTTGGCTAACCCGGAACCGGAAATCCTGCCGCCGCTGGCCAAAGCGGTGCGCCCGGATGCGATTATCTGTACCGGCCGTTCCGACTACCCGAACCAGGTTAACAACGTGCTGTGCTTCCCGTTCATCTTCCGCGGTGCGCTGGACGTGGGCGCGACCACGATCAACGAAGAGATGAAGCTGGCCTGTGTGCACGCGATCGCCGATCTGGCGTTGGCTGAGCAGAGCGATGTGGTGGCTTCGGCCTATGGCGGCCAGGATCTCTCCTTCGGCCCGGAATACATCATTCCAAAACCTTTCGATCCGCGTCTGATTGTGAAAATCGCTCCGGCGGTGGCTAAGGCAGCGATGGACTCCGGCGTGGCGACGCGCCCGATCGAAGACTTTGATGCCTACGTCGAAAAACTGACCGAGTTTGTTTACAAAACCAACCTGTTTATGAAGCCGATCTTCTCCCAGGCGAAGAAAGAGGTGAAACGTGTCGTGCTGGCGGAAGGGGAAGAGGAGCGCGTGCTGCACGCTACTCAAGAACTGGTATCGCAGGGGCTGGCGTATCCTATCCTGGTTGGCCGCCCGAGCGTGATCGAAAAACGCCTGAAGCATCTGGGTTTGCAACTGACGCCGGGCAAGGATTTCGAAGTGGTGAACAACGAATCCGATCCGCGCTTTAAGGCATACTGGGGCGAGTATCACCAGATCATGAAGCGTCGTGGCGTTTCGCAGGAGCAGGCGCGCCGTGCGGTGATCGGCAACCCGACGCTGATTGCTGCCATCATGCTGCACCGTGGTGAAGCCGATGCGATGATTTGTGGCACCATCGGCAGCTACCACGAGCATTATGAAGTGGTGGAGAAGGTGTTTGGCTTCCGCAAAGGAGCGCACGTCGCTGGGGCAATGAACGCATTGCTGCTGCCGAGCGGCAATACCTTTATCGCTGATACCTACGTCAACGATGATCCAACGCCGGAGCAACTGGCCGAAATCACGCTGATGGCCGCACAGACCGTGCGTCGTTTCGGCATCGAGCCTAAGGTGGCGCTGCTGTCCCATTCCAGCTTTGGTTCTTCCGACAGCCCGGCGGCACGCAAGATGCGTAAAACGCTGGAACTGGTCAATCAGATGGCACCGGAACTGGAGATTGACGGTGAAATGCACGGAGATGCGGCGCTGGTGGAAAGCATCCGTCACGATCTGATGCCGGACAGCCCGCTGAAAGGCTCTGCCAACGTGCTGATTATGCCGAATATGGAAGCGGCGCGTATCAGCTACAACCTGCTGCGGGTGTCTTCCTCTGAAGGGGTGACCGTAGGGCCGGTGCTGATGGGCGTTGCCAAACCGGTTCACATTCTGACGCCGATCGCATCCGTGCGCCGCATCGTCAACATGGTAGCGTTGGCGGTGGTGGAAGCGCAGACCGAGCCGTTATAACGCCTTGATAAACTCCCCCTGTTGCTGCGGCTGCAGGGGGCGTTTTTTTACGCTTTGCAGCGCTCGGCAATCGCCTGAATATCCGCAGGCGTGGTCCGGCAGCAGCCACCGATCAGGCGCGCACCGCTGCGCTGCCAGTCTGCGATCTGGTTGATCAGATGATGCGGATCGCTGCCGCAAGGGTGCCAAGTTTTGCTCACCGCATCGTAGTGTTCACCGGAATTAGGATAAACCAGCAGCGGTTTATCGCTCAGTGCGGCAAACTGCTGCAAAGCCGGGGTAACGTTTTCCAGCGCAATACAGTTGATCCCGATAGCCAGTACCTGTGGGTTACCCTGCAGCGCGGCGATCGCTTCAGCCAGCGGCGTACCATCGCTCAGATGCTGGCTATCACGCAATGTGAACGAGAACCAGGCGCCTAAATGCGGGAACTGCTGCAACAGTGCCAACAACGCCTGCAACTCGGCGAAAGAGGGCAGGGTTTCACAGGCCAGCAGATCAACCCCGGCGGCCGCTAAGGCTGCAATACGCGGGCGATGAAATGCGATCATCTCTTCCTGCGGCAAACGGTAATCCCCACGATACTCAGAGCCATCGGCCAGATAGGCACCGTAAGGGCCGACGGAACCGGCGACCAGTAAGGGTGCAGCCTGCGGGTGCGTGGCCAGATAATCCGCACGCGCCTGCTGCGCCAACTGCACGCTTTTAGCGATCAGCGCGAGCGATTGCTTCTCATCAAGCCCGCGGCGCAGAAAACCCTGTGGCGTCGCCTGATAGCTGGCGGTGATGGCGCACTGTGCCCCGGCGTTGAAATAGTCCAGATGGACGTGATAAATCAGTTGCGGGTTTTCGATCAGCACCTTGGCTGACCACAGCGGATCGGTAAGATCGCAGCCACGCGCTTCTAGCTCGGTAGCCAAAGCACCGTCCAGAATCAAGGTGCGGTTATCTGCCAGCAGAGGGGCGATAGGGTTATTAACCGACATGGTCTTCTCCGATCTTGAGTAAGGTTTTCTGCCCGGCACGGCGGGTCAGGTAATAGAGCAGGTAACACAGCGCGACAAACGGCAGGCCACAGTACAGCGCAATGCGCTGCTCGGGATCAAACGCCAGACCAATGCAGGCCAGCAGGCACAGCGCGAAGCCAGCAATCGGCGTCAGCGGGTAACCGGGGGCGCGATACTTCAGCCCAGCCAGCGGCTGGCCGCTGCGCAGATAATCGCGGCGGAAAGCGAAGTGCGCGGCGCAAATACTTAACCAGACCGCCACCACCGCAAAGCCGGAAATGGCTGATAACGCGACAAATACCGTATCGGGGGCGATCACGCTGGTCAGCAGCGCCAATACACCGCCGAGCATACTGAAGGTCAGAGCGTTGATCGGGATGCCGCGTGCATTGACCCGTGCAAAATACGCTGGCAGCGTGCGCTGATGGGCCAGCGACCACAGCATGCGGCCCGAAGCATACAGGCCGGAGTTGGCGGCGGAAAGAATGGCGGTCAGGATCACGAAGTTAAAAATGTCGGCGGCGTAAGGGACGCCAATCCGTTCGAATACCAGCACAAACGGGCTTTTGACAATACCAGCCTGGTCCATCGGGATCAGCGCGGCCAGCACAAATACTGTACCGATAAAGAACACCATCAGGCGGATCACCGTGGTGCGGATCGCCAAGGGAACGACTTTTTCCGGGGTTTCCGTTTCACCGGCGGCGATGCCGATCAACTCCGTCCCCGAGAAGGCTAAGTTCACGGCCACCATGGTCATCAGGATCGGCAATGTGCCGTTAGGCAGCCAGCCGGATGAGGTCAGGTTATGCAGAAACGGTGCAGGCGTGCCGTCTTTCATCGGTATCAGACCAAACATGGCCGCGCCGCCCAGCACGATAAACGCCAGAATGGTGACCACCTTAATCAGCGAGAACCAGAATTCACTTTCAGCAAAGAAACGGGTAGTGATGATGTTGAGCAGGAAGATCGCAGTGCAAAAAATCAGGCACCATAACCAGACCGGCGACTGCGGGAACCAGTATTGCATACAGAATCCGGCGGCGGTCAGGCTGGAACCAAGGGCGACGGTCCAGGTCAGCCAATACAGCCAGGCCACGGTATAACCGGTTGCCGGGCCCAGATAGCGTGAAGCATAGACATGGAATGCGCCGGTTTCTGGCATAGCGACCGCCAGTTCACCTAGGCACAGCATCACCAGATACACCACCAGGGCACCGATCAGATAAGCCAGCAGCGTGCCGAGTGCCCCGGTAGTGGCAATGATGTAGCCAGTGTTGAAAAACAGCCCGGTGCCGATCACGCCGCCCAAGGAGAGCATCACCAGATGCCGGGCTTTCATGGTGCGCTTGAATTGCCCTGCAACGGGGGGCGTTGGTTGCATAATTTTTTATCCGTATAGACGGCTAAATAGCCAGATGGCTAATGGTTATACCCGCAATACCGGATGAAATCAACGTCATGCCAAGATGAATAAGCCAAAAAACGGCTGAGCCGTTCACTGAAAGTTACTACGCCCGCTTCGCCTGTTGCAGCCATTTATCCAGTTCGTTGGCAAATTGCTGGCGATCGCGCTGGTTTAAGGTATTTGGCCCGCCGGTCTGGATGCCGCTGGAGCGCAGGGTATCCATAAAATCGCGCATATTCAGGCGTTCGCGAATGGTATCTGGCGTGTAGCGCTCGCCGCGCGGGTTGAGGGCGATAGCCCCTTTTTCTATCACCTCGGCGGCCAGTGGGATATCGGCAGTGATCACCAGATCGTTCGGCGCGCAGCGGCGCACGATTTCGTTATCCGCCACGTCAAAACCCGCCGCAACCTGCAAGGTACGGATGAATTTAGACGGCGGTGTGCGCAGCGGCTGGTTGGCCACCAGCGTAACCGGCATGGCGGTGCGTTCTGCAGCGCGGAACAGCACCTCTTTGATCACGTTCGGACAGGCGTCCGCATCGACCCAAATCTGCATTATTTCTGCTCCTGCAACCAGTCGCGTACCGGCAGAAAATCGCGATATAGCGCGGCTTCCGGGCTACCTGCTTCCGGTTGATAGTTATATTCCCAACGCACCAGCGGCGGCATCGACATCAAAATCGATTCGGTGCGGCCACCGGTTTGCAGGCCGAACAGCGTACCGCGATCCCACACCAGATTGAATTCCACATAGCGGCCACGGCGATAAAGCTGGAATTGACGCTGGCTTTCCCCCCATGGCAATGTTTTACGCCTTGCCACAATCGGCAGATAGGCGTCGAGGAAGCCTTCACCCACCGCGCGGGTAAAGGCGAAACAGCGATCAAAGTCTGGAGTGTTCAGATCGTCAAAGAACAGGCCGCCAATGCCGCGTGCTTCGTTGCGGTGTTTGATAAAGAAATAGTCGTCGCACCACTTTTTGTACTTCGGGTAAACATCGTCACCGAATGGTGCACAAAGCTGCTGCGCCGTGCGGTGCCAGTGGATGGCGTCTTCTTCAAACCCGTAGAACGGGGTCAGATCGAAACCCCCGCCGAACCACCACACCGGCTCTTCACCCGGTTTTTCGGCAATGAAAAAACGCACGTTGGCGTGGCTGGTCGGGATGTAAGGGCTGAGCGGGTGGATCACCAGCGAAACCCCCATGGCCTGGAAGCTGCGCCCGGCCAGTTCGGGGCGATGAGCGGTGGCAGAGGCGGGCAGCGTGGCACCGGAAACGTGGGAGAAATTTACCCCGGCCTGTTCAAATACCGCACCGTTGGTCAACACCCGGCTGCGGCCACCGCCGCCCTCCGCACGTTCCCAGCGATCTTCATGAAAGCCTGCACTGCCGTCGGCCTGTGCCAATTGTTCGCAAAGGCGATCTTGCAGCGCCAGCAGAAAGGATTTTACGGCGCTAATGGTGGGTAAACTCATACGGGTTATTCGCAACGGGTGGCTGAACAGGGCGCTAAGTATATACGCAAAGTGATTGGGGTTGCAGCAAGGGAACAACCCCGCCAATCAGTGGGAGGAGCTGTGGGCGCTACTAATAACGGAAGATGCCGATTATCCCGTCGGCGATTGCGCGGGCAATTTTTTCGCGGAACGCGGTGGTGCCCAGCAGGCGCTCTTCCGCCGGAGTCGCTGGCCTTAGCCTGTTGCGCTACCCCACCTAATAGGCCGGAGAGCAACAGTTGGCGGCGCGTTGGTGGAGCCTTGAGGGGGTTAAAACTGAGATAGCGTTCAATCGGTTTTTTCATCACACTCGGCTCCAACAGAAGGACTGTTTCGCGACGTTATAGCCTATTGATCTTGATTAATCGACTTGATAACTATTGCTATTTATTACGCTAAGGTAGCGCGTGGCTGCAATGCTAACGGCTTTGAGTATAATCAGAGTAACCCTTTTTATAATGGCGCATATCTGATGGAAATTCGCGTATTTCGGCAAGACGACTTTGAAGAGGTCATCACCCTGTGGGAGCGTTGTGATTTACTGCGGCCATGGAACGATCCTGAAATGGATATCGAACGTAAACTGAATCACGATCCAGACCTGTTTCTGGTGGCTGAAGTGGGTGGTGAAGTGGTGGGCTCAGTGATGGGGGGCTACGATGGCCACCGGGGTTCGGCCTATTATCTGGGGGTCCACCCCGATTATCGTGGCCGTGGCATTGCCAATGCGCTGATTAACCGGCTGGAAAAAAAGCTGATTGCGCGCGGTTGCCCGAAGATTCAACTGATGGTGCGTGAAGACAACGATACCGTGATCGAGATGTACGAAAAGCTCGGTTATGAGATCCAGGGGATTACCAGCCTGGGCAAGCGGCTGATTGAAGATCAGGAATATTAGCCTTCAGGGCGGTAAATTTTTACCGCCCTGATTAGCGGTTATGGCAGCTTTTTGATGTTTTTGACGTCGACTTCCACGTTGTTCCACTCTTTATCCACTTTCCCTTCCAACTGTACTTTGTCTTGCGGGGTGATGGTCTGGCCGTTCCAGCGTTTTTTATCGATCTCGACCGTCAGGGTGCCGGTGGCATCGCGGAAGGTATAGGTATCATCCCCCACGCGCTGTTCAATGTTGCCCTGCAACATCACCCAGGTATTGTCGTTCAGCGATTTGACCTTATCCGCGGTGGTCAGCGTTGCGCTTGGGCCGGCAAAACCGCCTTGCTGGCCGTTATGCGTCTGGGCCTGCGGTGCGTTGGGATCGAGGAACCCGCCCTGCTGTGCCAAAACCGGTGCGCTGCACAGCGCGATTAAGAGTGCCAAAGTGATTTTTTTCATCGGTGCTTTCCTTATCTTGTATGAGAATCAATAGCCTTACTCATCAGGCTGCTGTTTGATGGTAAAGATTAAACCATAAAGATCTTAAGAGCTTCTTAAGCCGGAGATTGAAAATGGCCCACGCTGTCGCCATTTGTATGAATCATTATGGCATCAGCAAGGAATAGCGTTTGAAGGATTCAGCACACCGGTTCTCGCCGGACGACTACGATCAGCACGGCTTATTACGCTTGCCCCTATGGTTCTGGAGCGTGCTGATACTGCAGGCCCGTACCTGGATATTGTTCGTGATGGCGGGAGCCTCGCGCGATCAGGGAACCGGGCTGCTGCAACTGTTCTACCCCGATACCCAGCGCTTTTGGTACGGCATGTTGCTGGGCCTGCCAGCGGCTTTGGCTTTCTTGATCTGTGGCCGCCGCCAGCACTGGCCGCGTTTGTGGCGCTGCTGGCGTTGGGTGCTGGCACTCTCTTTAGTGGCGGCCTTGCTGGGGGCGCTCCATAGCCTATGGCAGCAGGGCGCTAATGAGCCACTGTTGGATAGTATTCTGGCGCTGTCAGATGCGTTGGCATTGGGCTATCTGCTGCTTAATCAACGCCTGAAGGCCTGTTTTATACCGCCGGAAGAGCTGGACTAATTGCTGTTTTTGCGGCACTTTTCGCAATTTGCGCACTCCAAGCTCGCAACCGATGGTGCCGCCAGGGCTGTTATGAGAGGCTGAGACAGCCAATGTGTTTGATGTTAAGGAGCTATAAGATGAATATTCGCCCACTGCTGTTGGGGCTACCGCTGCTACTGACCGGCTGTTCGACCTTGAGTAACTTCTCCTGGTCCAGCCTGTCACCGTTCAACTGGTTCGGCGGCAGCGTGGAAGTCAGCGGCAAAGGCGTCGGCGGTATCAATGCCGGAACCTCAATGACAGAAAGCGCGCTTGGCGAAGGCTTGAACAATAACTACCGCATGCGCGGGGGCATGGCGACCAGCAACGGCCAGATCGTTGCCTATTATCAGGCATTGGATGGCGACAACGTGAAACTGGTGATCACCGGCGAGCCGAAAGGCTATGCGCAGCGCGTCGACGTCATGGATCCCAAGATCGCCACCGAATGGGGCAGCAAACTGGGCACACCGTTCAGCGATCTGTTCAGCAAAGCCTATGGTGCCTGTAAACCGGGTGAAGGTGATGAGGCGGGTAATGTCGAGTGTGTGGCTGAACAGAGCCGGTACGTGACCTATATCTTCAGTGGCAAGTGGGCCGGCCCTCAGGACATTATTCCACCGGATGACACCCTGCGGAATTGGACGGTCAGTAAAATCATCTGGCACGCCAAAGCACAATGAGCCTCCAGCGGGGGCACTTAGGCGGCACCTGCGTTTTTTCGTGCTCAACCCGGCTTTATTCTTTGCGCTCAGCCAAGGTAATTTTATTCGCATGGGCTAAGATAATGTGCGTTTGTAACAGGGAACCTATGCGGTGAACGCCAACCTGTTACCCATTCAGGTATGAGGATAACTACATGACACAGGTTCAGAGCGGGATCCTGCTGGAACATTGCCGTTTTGGCATCTTTATTGAAGCCATGGTTCAGGGCGAATTCGCCGATTTGCGTCAAGGGTGCAAGCAATTCTGTCAGGCGCTTAGCGAACTGCAGCGGCAGTTCCCGGATGCCCATGTGGGCGCGGTGCTGGCTTTTGGCGCGGACGTTTGGCACGATCTTTCGAACGGCCAGGGTGCCAAAGAGCTGAAGCCTTTTACGCCGCTGGGCAAAGGCCTGGCACCGGCGACCCAGCGTGATTTACTGGTCCATATTCAGTCGCTGCGCCATGACGTCAATTTCTCGTTGGCACAGGCGGCGCTGGCAGCCTTTGGCAATACCATTCGGGTTGAAGAAGAAACTCACGGCTTCCGTTGGGTAGAAGAGCGCGATCTGAGCGGCTTTATCGACGGCACCGAAAACCCGCAGGGTGAACAGCGCCCTGTGGTGGCGGTGATTGGTGAAGGCGAAGAGGACGCCGGCGGCAGCTATGTGCTGGTGCAGCGTTACGAGCATAATCTGCGTCAGTGGCAGCGTTTCACTACCGAACAGCAGGAACAGATCGTTGGCCGTACCAAGCAGAGCAGCGAAGAACTGCCGCCGGAGCAACGGCCTGAGACGTCGCACGTCAGCCGCGTTGACCTGAAAGAAGACGGGAAAGGGCTGAAAATCCTGCGCCAGAGCCTGCCTTACGGTACCGCCAGCGGCAAGCATGGCCTGTACTTTATTGCCTACTGCGCGCGCCTGCACAATATTGAACAGCAATTGCTGAGCATGTTCGGCGAACGGGATGGCAAACACGATGCTTTGCTGCGCTTCAGCCGGGCGGTGACCGGCAGCTACTACTTTGCCCCGTCGTTGACGCGCCTGCTGGCGCTTTGATGCTTTACCCGGGGCCAGCCATGCGTTGGCCCCGGTTGCCTTTTCCCACGGCAAAACCGCTTCCTTCCTGCCTTATAGCATTTGATGCTTGAAAATCACTAAACGGTATATAAAAGCGTTACAGCTCTGCATCGAGTTATAAATACACTGGTCTGCATCAGGGCAAAAGCCCGGCGGTTTGACTGAGTGATAAGGTGCAGAATGAAAGATAAAAAGAGTGTGCTGAAAGGAGGGCTGGCGGCGCTGTTACTGGCCAGCGGTAGCCTTTCTGCTGCTGAATTGCTCAATAGCTCTTACGACGTTTCCCGTGAATTGTTTGCCGCGCTGAATCCTGGCTTTGAACAGCAGTGGAATCAACAACATCCAAAAGACAAACTGACGATCAAACAGTCTCATGCCGGTTCTTCTAAGCAAGCATTGGCGATCCTCCAGGGGCTTAAGGCCGATGTGGTGACCTATAACCAGGTTACCGATGTGCAGATCCTGCACGATCGCGGCAAGCTGATCCCTGCCGACTGGCAACAGCGTCTGCCAAATAACAGCTCCCCCTTCTATTCCACCATGGCGTTCCTGGTGCGCAAAGGTAACCCGAAAGGTATCCATACCTGGAGCGATTTGGTACGCGATGACGTGCAACTGGTCTTCCCGAATCCGAAAACCTCCGGCAATGGCCGCTATACCTATCTGGCCGCCTGGGGCGCAGCCAGCCAGGCCGAAGGTAACGATCAGGCCAAAACCCGTGCGTTTATGACCCGTTTGCTGAAAAACGTGGTGGTGTTTGATACCGGCGGCCGTGGTGCAACCACCACCTTTGTTGAGCGCGGTTTGGGCGATGTGCTGATCAGCTTTGAGTCGGAAGTGAACAATATCCGCAAGCAGTACGGCGAAGACAAATATGAGGTGATCGTCCCGCCGGTGGACATTCTGGCGGAATTCCCGGTGGCCTGGGTGGATAAAAACGTTGAGAAAAACGGCACTGTACAGGCAGCGAAAGATTATCTGAATTACCTGTATAGCCCGGCGGCTCAGCAGGTGATTACCAGCTTCTATTACCGCGTCTATGACCAGAAAGCGATGGATGCGGCAAAAGGCCAGTTCCCGCCAACCAAACTGTTCCGCGTGGAAGATCAGTTTGGCAGTTGGCCGCAGGTGATGAGTACGCACTTTGCGACCGGCGGCGAGCTGGATCAGCTGTTAGCGGCAGGGCGTAAGTAATGTTGGCGTTGTCCAGCAAGCGGGTTCTGCCCGGCTTCACCCTCAGCTTGGGCAGCAGCCTGCTGTATACCTGCCTGATTTTGCTGTTGCCGCTCAGTGCGCTGGTGATGCAACTGGCGCAGATGAGCCTGGCGCAATACTGGGAAGTGATCAGCAATCCGCAGGTGGTGGCTGCCTATAAAGTGACGCTGCTGGCGGCGGGCGTAGCCAGTATCTTTAACGCGGTGTTTGGCATGCTGATGGCATGGATCCTCACGCGTTATCAGTTTCCAGGGCGGTCTTTGCTGGATGGCCTGATGGATTTGCCTTTTGCGTTGCCCACCGCGGTGGCGGGCCTGACGCTGGCCGGGCTGTTTTCTACGACCGGCTGGTACGGGCAGTGGCTGGCGCAGTTTGATATCAAGGTATCGTTTACCTGGCTGGGGATTGCGGTGGCAATGGCGTTCACCAGCATTCCGTTTGTGGTGCGCACCGTGCAGCCCGTGCTGGAAGAGTTGGGGCCGGAATATGAAGAGGCGGCGGAAACGCTGGGCGCTGGGCGCTGGCAGAGTTTCCGCCGCGTGGTGCTGCCAGAAGTGGCTCCGGCGCTGCTGGCTGGCACGGCGCTGTCGTTTACCCGCAGCCTGGGGGAGTTTGGTGCGGTGATCTTTATCGCCGGTAACATCGCCTGGAAAACCGAAGTGACCTCACTGATGATTTTTGTCCGCTTGCAGGAGTTCGATTATCCGGCGGCCAGCGCTATCGCCTCGGTGATCCTGGCGGCCTCTTTGCTGTTGCTGTTTGCCATTAACACCTTGCAGAGCCGCTTTGGCCGCCGCATCGGGGGGCACTGATGGCTGATATTACCGCTTTCCGTGGTGTCGAGCGCCCGCGTGTGAACTGGGGGAAATGGGCGCTGATCGCAATCGGCGTGCTGTTCTCCATTCTGCTGCTGGTAGTGCCGATGGTGATGATTTTCATCGAGGCCTTTTCCTCCGGCGCAGGGGCGGTGTGGCAAAACCTGTCTAACCCGGACATGTTGCACGCCATCTGGCTGACGGTGCTGGTGGCGTTGATTACCGTGCCGGTTAATCTGGTGTTTGGCACGTTGCTGGCCTGGCTGGTGACGCGTTTTACCTTCCCAGGCCGCCAATTGCTGCTGACGCTGTTCGATATGCCGTTTGCCGTGTCGCCGGTGGTGGCAGGGTTGCTGTATCTGCTGTTTTACGGCACCAATGGGCCGCTCGGCGGCTGGCTGGATGCGCATAACATCCAACTGATGTTCGCCTGGCCGGGCATGGTGCTGGTCACGGTGTTTGTGACTTGCCCGTTTGTGGTACGTGAACTGGTGCCGCTGATGCTGAGCCAGGGCAGCCAGGAAGATGAAGCCGCCGTGCTGCTGGGGGCTTCTGGCTGGCAGATGTTCCGCCGCGTCACGCTGCCGAATATCCGCTGGGCGCTGCTGTACGGCGTGGTGCTGACCAACGCGCGCGCCATTGGCGAGTTTGGCGCGGTGTCGGTGGTTTCCGGTTCGATTCGCGGTGAAACCTACACCTTGCCGCTGCAAGTTGAATTACTGCATCAGGATTACAACACCGCCGGGGCCTTTACCGCCGCCGCGCTGCTGACCCTGATGGCCATAGTGACCCTATTTCTGAAAAGCGGTTTGCAATGGCGTTTAGCGCGCCAGAACGCACGTCTTGAGCGGGAGGAAAATCATGAGCATTGAGATCAGCGGTATCAACAAATTTTTCGGTCGTACCAAGGTATTGAACGACATCTCGCTCGATATTCCTTCTGGTGAAATGGTGGCCCTGCTGGGGCCGTCGGGTTCCGGTAAAACCACCTTGCTGCGGATTATCGCCGGGCTGGAAAGCCAGAGCGGTGGCAAGCTGGGCTTCCACGGCACCGATGTCAGCCGTGTGCATGCGCGCGATCGCCGCGTTGGCTTCGTGTTCCAGCATTACGCGCTGTTCCGTCATATGACGGTTTTCGACAATATCGCATTCGGTCTGAGCGTGTTGCCACGCCGTGAACGCCCGAATGCGGCCACGATCAAACAGAAAGTGGAACAACTGCTGGAGATGGTGCAGTTGGGCCATTTGGCTAACCGCTATCCTTCCCAGCTTTCCGGCGGGCAGAAACAGCGTGTGGCTCTGGCGCGGGCGCTGGCGGTGGAACCGCAAATTCTGCTGCTGGATGAACCCTTTGGCGCGCTGGATGCCCAGGTGCGTAAAGAACTGCGCCGCTGGCTGCGTCAACTGCACGAAGAGCTGAAATTCACCAGCGTATTCGTTACTCACGATCAGGAAGAAGCGATGGAAGTGGCCGATCGTATCGTGGTGATGAGCCAGGGCAACATCGAGCAGGTGGGTTCGCCGATTGAGATCATGCGTGAGCCCGCCACCCGTTTCGTCCTGGAGTTTATGGGGGAAGTGAATCGCCTGAACGGCGAGATCCGCGGTTCGCAACTGTTTGTTGGGGCGCACCAGTGGCCGCTGTCGTTCCAGCCGATGCACCAGGGCCGTGTCGATCTGTTCCTGCGCCCGTGGGAAATGGAGATCAGCACCGAGAGCAGCGCCCGTTGCCCGTTACCGGTACAGGTGTTGGAAATCAGCCCGCGTGGCCACTTCTGGCAATTGACCGTGCAGCCGATTGGTTGGCACCAGGAGCCGATCAGCGTGGTGCTGTCGGAAGACAATACGGCACCTACGCGCGGCGGGCGTTACTACGTCGGCAGCCTGAATGCGCGCCTGTATGCCGGTGAACAATTGTTACAACCGGTTGCGTTGGCGAAAAGCGCCTGATAGTTTTTAACTCCTCTATTATTCGCATCTAAGGCAACCCTGGGGTTGCCTTTTGACATGACACACAGGCAACGATTGTGACCACCCTGGAACAATGCATCGGGAATACACCGTTAGTAAAACTGCAACGATTGGCTGAAGGGCTGGACAGTGAGGTCTGGGTCAAGCTGGAAGGTAATAATCCGGCAGGCTCGGTTAAAGATCGCGCGGCGCTGGCGATGATCCAACAGGCCGAGCTACGTGGTGAGATCAAACCGGGTGATACGCTGATTGAGGCAACCAGCGGCAATACCGGTATCGCGCTGGCGATGATTGCCGCAGTGAAAGGTTATCCGCTGAAGCTGCTGATGCCGGAAAACATGAGCATGGAGCGCCAGGCGGCGATGCGGGCTTATGGTGCTGAGCTGATCCTGGTCAGCCGTGAACAGGGCATGGAAGGAGCTCGCGATCTGGCGCTGGAGATGCAGCAGCAGGGGCAGGGCAAGGTATTGGATCAGTTCAATAATCTGGACAACCCTTATGCCCATTTCACCACTACCGGCCCGGAAATCTGGCAGCAAACGGCAGGCCGCATTACTCACTTTGTTTCCAGCATGGGCACCACCGGCACCATTACCGGCGTTGGTGGCTACCTGAAAAGCCAGAATCCGCAGGTTAACATCATCGGCCTGCAACCGGATGAAGGCAGCAGCATTCCGGGGATCCGCCGTTGGCCGGCAGCCTATCTGCCAGGCATTTTTCGCCCTGAGCTGGTTGATCAGGTGCTGGATATGAGCCAAAGCCTGGCCGAGCATACCATGCGCCAACTGGCGCAGCGCGAGGGGATCTTCTGCGGCGTCAGCTCTGGCGGTGCCGTGGCTGGTGCCCTGCGTGTCGCCGCGGCCAACCCCGGCAGCGTGATTGTGGCGATTATCTGCGATCGCGGCGATCGTTACCTTTCCACGGGTGTGTTTGATTAATGCCTCTGCCCTGCTGTCGATATATTTACATCGCTGTGTGATATGTAAGGATTAAGTAAAACCGGCTGCGCAATGAAGCAATCAGCGGGAGAATGGCTTAAATCAGCGGGGGAGTTAGGCATGAAAATTTTGTTGGTCGACGACGATCTTGAACTGGGCACCATGCTGAGCGAATACCTGACTGCGGAAGGATTCAACGCGACCCTGGTGCTGACCGGCAGGGCTGGAGTCGAGGGGGCGTTGTCTGGTCATTATACCGCGATGATTCTCGACATAATGCTGCCAGACATGAGCGGCATTGAAGTATTGCGTGAGGTGCGTAGAAAGAGCCGCCTGCCGATCATCATGTTGACCGCCAAAGGCGACAATATCGATCGGGTGATCGGCCTGGAGATGGGGGCTGATGATTACGTACCCAAGCCGTGCTACCCGCGTGAACTGGTGGCACGCCTGCGTGCGGTGCTGCGCCGTTTTGAAGAACAACCGGAAGCGGTGGATAAAGATTCTGCCCTGGTGTTTGGCGAACTGATCCTCAACCCATCGACCCGCATCACGCAATGGCAAGGGCAGGCGTTTGACCTGACGGCCTCGGAATTCAATCTGCTGGAGCTGCTGTTGCGCTCGCCGGAGCGGGTGGTTTCCAAAGACGAGCTTTCGGAGAAAGGGCTGGGTCGCCCGCGTGAAGCCTACGATCGCAGCGTTGACGTTCATATCAGTAACATCCGCCAAAAGTTGGGTGCACTGACGGGTAACCTGCTGAGCATCGAAACGGTGCGCAGTATCGGTTACCGCATCAGGTGACACCTATGCGTGGAAGACTGTTCTGGAAAATCCTGCTCGGCTTTTGGTTGACGTTCATCATCATGACCCAGGCGCTGTGGGTCACCTTCACTTTTTATGGCAATCGCCATCAATCACCGGAAACCAGCATTGCCCGGCGTATGGTCAACCTGCAAATGACCTCTGCGGCCACCGTGCTGCAAAGCGGCGGTATGCCTGCGCTGAATGCCATGGTGGCTGATTGGTCACCTGACGAGCGCCGTTTCTTCAGCGTGATTCGGGCAGCGCAGCCACCCACAGAGGAACCCGTGGAAAATGCTGAGGCGGGGCGGCTGCCGCCAAAGGTGGTTAAATGGGTGATGGGGGCCGATAACCAGGGCTATGTGCTGAGTTATGACCTTGAAGGGCTGCGGGCAGAGTATCGCCCCTCCAAACGTTGGCGCTTTCTCAATATCCCCGATCCATTTCTGTGGGTGGGTGCTTTGGGCGGGCTGCTGTTTAGCGCCGTATTGGCCTGGAACCTGACGCGCCCGATGCGCCAACTGCGTGCCGGTTTTGAGCGGGTGGCATTGGGGGATTTGGCCGTGCGACTGTTTCCGGCAATGCGGCGACGACATGATGAGCTTTCCGAAGTGGCGCGCGATTTCGATACCATGGTGGAACGGCTGGAACTGCTGGTCAGTGCCCGCGAGCAACTGTTGCACGACGTTTCCCATGAGCTACGCTCGCCATTGGCCCGTTTACAGTTGGCGATCGGCCTGGGGCGGCAAAATCCTGATAACGTGGAAAACTCACTGCAGCGCATTGAGCATGAGGCAGGGCGCCTGGACAAAATGATCGGCGAACTGCTGACCCTGTCGCGTGCTGAAAGTAATTGTCTACCAGATGAAGAGTATTTTGATCTCTACGGATTAGTCGATGCGGTAGTGAACGACGCGCGCTACGAGGCGCAAATCCCCGGCGTGGAGATTGTGCTGCAGGCCAGTTCGGGCGTGGAGTATACGGTGAAAGGCAATGCGGAACTGATGCGCCGCGCGGTGGAAAATATCATTCGCAATGCGCTGCGTTTCTCTGGCCACGGGCAGCGGGTTATGGTGGAACTGACCTGTGTTGATCAACTGTTGCAGATTGAGGTCCGCGATCAGGGGCCTGGGGTAGAAGAGTCGAAGCTTTCCAGCATTTTTGATCCCTTTGTGCGGGTGAAGTCGGCGCTGTCTGGCAAAGGATATGGGCTGGGGCTGGCGATTGCCCGTAAAGTGGTGTTGGCGCACGGTGGGCAGGTAGAGGCGCATAATGGTGAACAGGGCGGGTTGGTGATTAGGCTGCGGGTGCCGCGCTGGGTTGCATAGGATCGGGCGCTACATGCCAGCGCCCGATCGTTGAAGGTTAGTTAAAGGTGACCAACATGTCGGTTGAGGCATCAACAGGGCCTAGAGGTAAAGTTGCTCCACCAGAGCACAAGCGCCAGGTGATTTGGTTATTGGTGACTTTGGTGGCCTCGACGCTGCTGATACTCCCCACTTTGAGCTGGGTATTATCAAACGGAATGCCGGTGGTTAAGTTACAAGCACCGCTGCCCGTTACGCCGTTATCGATTTCACCCGTGATATAGCCACCGCCTTGGGTCAGCGCCAGCCGTGTCGGAGTTCCTTCATACTGACCGCTGGCAGCACGGAACTGAACGTTGATATTGGCGTTAATCTTGTCGGTATCTTGTGAACAGGCAACGGTGAGCGGATAGGATAAACGTGCCAGCTCGCTCCCAACTTGGGTATTACGTTGCACTCCGCCAAAGTTGATATTGGTGGTGGTGGCTATGGTGCACTCCAAGGTAGAGATACGCAGGGTGATAGCACTGGGTAAAATCTGTTGAGAACGATCTGCGCCAGCATGAGCTGCCTGAAAACTTGCGGCGTACATGGCTGGAATGATGATTTGCTGGCTGCTTTGTCTGCCATTAGCCACCATTACCCAAGTACCTGAGAGTTGAGCAGTTCGTAGGAAACCATTCCGATAAAAATAAGCTACGTCGTTCTGACGTGGAGGTAAACACCACTGTCTGGAGGTAAAGAGAGTACTCGTCGTTGGATTCGTGATGACAAACCCTGAACTGGTTCTCCCTTCCGTGCGGGGTAATCCTATCGTACCGGTTAGCGTTTCCTGTGTGTTGGAAGGGGTAAGAGGATAGGTCGCGCTTATGGTCGCCCTAGGGATCAGCCCAACCCCTATAGCGATCGGTAATGCCATATAACCCCCAATTTCTTCAAGTTTAGAAGTATCCATGCAGACGTTTGGGCTATCGGATATCGCGGCTATCCCATAAATATTGAACAACCTAGTATCAGCGATACTTCCTGACAAATTTGCACTAAAGGGGTATCCCTCCCAAACAATACCGCTTCCTTTGCCGATAGTGATGATATCGACCGCTTTGGACGAAGGGACGGACACCAGCAATAAAGTGAATATGGTCAGTAGACGCGCAATACCACTGTTTGGCCGGTTTTGATGAGTCGATGAGGGTATATGCATGCTTTTCATTGTCTCTCTCTTTCTGTTTTCACGCTCTGTGGCGATGCTCACTGCTTTTGAGATTGTCATGATGTGTTTATTTCCCCTGACAGACGATGGTCAACACGCGTACCGGGTTGTTGACGGAGGGGGCAGCGACTTTTGCCAGGTTGAAAGCGGCCAGGCATTGCTGGTCTGCCTCTTTGCCCCAGGTCACCTTCAGCTTCCCTTGTTCCGATAATCCGCTCAGGTATACCTGGCCTGCTTCACCGACAATCCCGGTATTCGGCTCCTGTGCGGTCTTGTTCTCTATGGTGACCAGTGCTCCAAATGGTACCGGAGTGTTGTTTGCCTGCAGCAGGGTCATCAACACCTGATAGCCTACGTGTGTGGCAAAGTTGGCCATCACCACAGCCCCTTTGGTTGGGTACACATTCAGGCTTGACTGGTTAACATCCACATCGTCCGGCAAGGTAGCCGGGTTTAAGCTGACGTTGTTAAGCTGATAGTTCGACAGGTAAGGCACTACTGCATAGCCACGGTTGTCTGTCTGAATGTTGCCGTTCATCACGCTGGTCCCCTTGGCCCCTGGTGCACTGACAATGGCTAGCGAATTGCCCAGCATCTGGCTCAGGGTTACTCCTTGCGGATGGACTACGATCCCGCCGTTACCGCTCATGTTCAACGAGCGGTTCTGCCGGCTGTAGCTATAGCCCATACTGGCTGATCCTTTGCTGCCTTGATAACCGGCGTTCAGCGTGCTGTTGTTACTGTTTTGCCCATTTGACCAGCCCTGCATTGCGCTATAGGAGATACGGCTATCGAGCGCGCTGCCATTAATCCCGGTCTGCTGCTGGACCTGCCCATGATTGTCGTGTGTCATCTGGTAACTGGCATAGGCGTTACGCGCGGCAGGTGATGCGGTGAACATATTCAATGGCACCTGCATGTTCAGTGATAACTGCCGGTTCTCTGGCCAACTGCCATCCCCCTTCAGCCGGTCAATGCTGTAGGCCAGGCCGTAACTCACACCGCGGTAGCTGCCGTTGTAACCCGCTGATACCGTGTTCATCACCTTGTTGTTGCCCCAGAAATCGTTGCGAGAAGCGGACAGATACAGTGAGCCCCATGAATCCAGTTGCTGGCTGAGTCGCACCTGGAAATTGGAACGCTGACGCTCCAGAGCCCACGGCACTTGCCCATCACTGAGTTGGAAGCCCAGGTTGTTGAAGTCAGAGAAACTGTAATAGTTGCGCGTTGAATAGCGATAGGCGGTCAGGTCCACCGCTGTACCGGTGCTCAGCATGCTTTTGGAATAACGCAGGCGGTAAGAATACCCTTGCTGATGAGCGTCTTGCCCAGGCAATTTGGTGCTGGAGGCCGTGATGTCTGCTGACAATGCGCCAAAGTTGCCCAGGGAGAAGCCGCTACCCGCTACGGCAGAGACATAGTCTTTGGCTAAGAGGGTACCGCCATACAGGGTGATATCATGGGGCAGGCCGTAAATGGCGGTGGCCAGCACAAAGTTCGCCTGCTGCGAGTCGACGGTGATGCCCCCGTTGTAGCGGCCTGCCGTCACTTCATACTTCAGGCTGCCTTGTCGCCGCATCACCGGGAGCGATGAGAAGGCCAGCGTCTGGGTGCGGACGGTGCCATCGGATTCGTTAATGGTGAGGAGCAAGTCACCCGCTTGGCCGGTCTGGAACAGGTCATTGATACGGAATGGCCCTGGAGCCACATAGGTTTGATAGACGACGTTACCGTTCTGGCTCACCGTGACGCGTGCGTTGGTTTGGGCAATGCCGCTGATGATCGGCGCAAAGCCACGCAGGCTAGTGGGCAGCATGTCGTCACTGGAATTAAGCTTGACCCCACGAAACGGGATGCTGTCAAACACGTCGCTTTCGGTGCTGTTTTCCCCTAACAGAATCTCTGACCGCCAGGGTTGGATATCGCGTTGCAGGTAAGTGTTGCTAAACTGCGTGCTCTGGGTAGTCAGAGCAGCCATATCGTTCGAATTATTGGTGTTGCGTGAATAGGTCATGTTGCTGCGCAGGCGCCAGGCTTGCCAGTTAGCGCCACCTTGCACGTTGGCAAACAGGTTTGTTTGGGTGTTACTGCCCATACCAGGTTGTTCCCCCTGCCAGTTGCGCCCGCCATTCAGGTTATAGTTGAACAGCAATGCGGGTACGCCGTGATCCCATAAGGCGGGATCGACAGCCCCTTGTGCATTGGGCTGCATTGCCACCTGCGGGATGCTGATATCCAGACGAAGCTGGGCAAAATCGAACTGGATTTTTGATTCTGGAATAAGGGTGGCAAGATTCTTGACCGGCGCTTCCGGTGCTAGCCCAGCAAAGGTTGGTAAAACCTTTGTATTCACGCCAAGCTTGTTAAGGAAAGCGGGTGTGAGTTCCGGCTTAATATCGCCATTGGCATCGGCCTTGAATATCAAGGTGTGCTGCCCTTGGTCTATCTGGTTCATAAACAGGGAGACGGTGTAGGTACCTGGCGGTGTTTTTCCTGAGGTTTCAAAGGTGCTCAGATCCACTGTGGCGGCGTCTGTTCCACTGAGAGAAAGCAGCCCTGGATCAAAATAGTCTCGAGCTACAGCAGGCGTACCGCTTACCAGTAAGGTAGCTCCTGCCAGCACAGGCAATAGCGTGAAATCAGTATGTCGTGTTGTCATTATTATCGCGTCCATAACGAAAGCTAAAGTGTCACTTTTCCATGCATTACTTCAGAAAAGGCCTACAGGGGGCGCAGCTCAATGGGAGTATCCCAGCCGTCTTCATCAATCAGTTGCCATGTCACGTTGCCAGAGGCATCGTTTGGCAAGAGGTAGCGTTGTTGGCCTTTGGGGGGAACCATCAGGCGCAACTGTGCTTTGTCCAGTGCAGTTTTTCCCACCGTTAAGCGTGAAAAGGTCAGCCAATAGGGTGTCGGGTTTTCTGCAATCAACTGGTTGCCGTCACGGCGGAACTTCAGCTTGGGGGCCATGTCGGCAACAGCGCGCTTAACCAGCCCTTCCGGGCGGTAAAACACCTTCATATTGCTGGTGACCGTCAATACCATCTGTTTCTCTTCCGCACGCTGTTCCGGCGCCACTTGAGCGGGGATTGCCTTCATCGAGATAAAAAAGACCGACTCACGATCGGCCGGTAACGGTTCGCCGTTACGCCGAATACGCAGTGTCAATTCGCTGTTGGCTTCTAAGCGGGAAAGCGGTGGGGTGACAATAAATGGCATGGCCGGATGTTTTCCCTCAGCTGCATTGCCGGTTACCGGGTCAACAGGTTGTATCCGGGACTGCATCAAATAGGGACTTGAGGCTGTATTATTGGCCGTCAGGGTGATCCCTCGCTTGTCGCTCTCAAGGTAAATGACGCGCAATACCTGAAAGGAAATGCCTTTTGGGGCAGCAGGGTTTGTCTGTGCATGAACTGTGCTGGCATAGGCCGTTAGCAGGCAAAAGATCCAGCCGACAGAACGCCAGCGAAATAAAGAGCTCATTACGGTGTTTCCTGTGTAGATGCGACTGTTTCTTGGCATAGGGGGGATAACCCGCCGTAATCAGTGACAGTCTGCCATTCGGCCTTGGTGATGCGTTGTTGCGCTGGATAGTTCTGCCCACTCATGGGCGCCAGTATGGATGACTGAGCATCCAGATTGACCGGGGCCATGTTGAGCTTTAGATTCCCCAACGTCTGAAAATAAGGGGTCGGATTATCGACGCGTACCCCGTTAGCTGTGTGGCTAAAACGCAGATTACAGAGAGCTTTGCCTGGCGGCATTTTCAGGCCCGCCGGGCGATAAAACAGCTTGATAATAAAACGCACCCCCATTGATAGCTGAGTCTGAGGGATGCTGTTATCGGTCTGAGCGGGTATTGCTAATACCGCAAGATAAAAGAGTGACTCTCGATCAGTTGGTAGAGCAGTGCCCTGCGGGATAATACGCAGCAGCTGACGGCTATCAGGTTTGAGCGTGAAAAGCGGCGGTGTCACCACAAAAGGTGCAGGGGTAATATCGTCAGGCGCTTGCTGTACCCGGCTTTGAATCAGGTAGCTCAGATTACCGGTATTTTTCACCGCTAAAGTCTGCGCTTTATCTGAGGACAAAAAGATTACACGCGTTTGGCTCAGGCTGACCCCACCGCCAGCAGTGGTCTGTGCTGCCAGAGCCTGCTCTGATATCAGCAGGCAAAGACTGACAGCCGCTATTGCACGATAGGTCGATATCAGCAACATATCAGCCTCAGCGATAGGCCAGGTTAAACAGAATGCGGGCTGTCAATGTCCCAGCGCTTAATGAGCCACTGGTGCATGCCAGGCTGCCGCAGGTGAGCACGGCGTAAAACCTGATACTCTGATCGGATGGGTTAGCCCCCATTGCAGCCAATGGAATGTTATCGCCATCTTTGATTTCAGTGTCACTGTAGCTGGGCGAAACGTCCGTTTTTACCAACATGACGCCTACACCAGAAGCTATGGAGTCACTGCTGCGGAACAGCCAACGACTGTCGCGAGTGATGCCGTCACCGCTGACGTTAACAACCGGAGTGAGGCTGGCGTCGGTCCCGCTGCAATCCTGAACGATGAGCGTAAAGGGCTGTGCTGCCTGCAGGGTTGAAGGAGTTAACTGCGACAGGTGAACCGAATCGAGTACCAGCGTGCTTTTATCCAGGCTGAAGGTGCATGTTCCTGGGTTGAGCATGGCAGAGAAATTGAGCGTCACCGCTTGAGTAGGCACACTTACCAGGCCCGTTAATGCCAACAGCATCAACAAAAAAGATTTTTTACGGTAGGTTATAGCTGAACGCATTGATTCCCCCTTCGTCGTTAATAGTTTCCCAATGAATGACTGAACCCTGCGCGATTGTTGTTGGATAAATATGGCTGCTGAATGGCGCAATCATTAACGCTGCTGGTGTATCGAGTTTGATTGCTTGTTTTCCTACGCGCAGGCTGGCAAAGCTGACAAAATAGGGAGAATTGTTTTTAAGCTGGAGCCCTTCTTTAACCTTTGAAAATTGCAGGCTTTGTTGTGCAGCCATGGATGATGAAGGCAGATTGGCTGGGCGATAGAACATTTTTATGATATTACCGACCCCAAATTGGGCATTGCCATGCACCCCAGACTGCTGGTTAGGGGATAGGGGCGCGCTACTGGCTGGAATAGCACTGGCATGAAAATAAAATACCGATTCACGATCTCGCGGTAATATCGATTTTTGCTCCAAAATACGTATTTGGTTGACGCTGTTGGGTTCCAGCCTAAATAGCGGTGGTCTTGTCAGAAAAGGGGCGGGTTGGCTTCCGTCTTGGGAACCGCTTATTTTAGCCTGCACCAGATACGGTTGTGCTGTCATGGTATTGCGCACTGTCACGCTGATACTCTCAGCTCCCTGAGGATAAATCAGACGGGTGGCATTGATACCAAAACCACCTGTTTGAGCTATAGCAAGCAGGGGAAGCCAAGCAAGCAATAATGAGAGCAATGAGAAAATACGGGACATATAACAGTTCCTGAGCGCTAAAAAAGGGGGCAAATAATGCCCCCGGGATATAAATCAGTTGTAGGCAAAGCTGAACAGAACTGGTGCGTTGACAGCACCGATGTTTACACCAGTGGTTGTCGTTGCTGCTAAACCAGCCTGCAGGCTCAGAGTCTTACCGTTGAAGTCAGTTTGTGCTGGAGTTGCGCCAGCAGTAGCAACTAACAGTTTGTCTCCGCTCTTGATATAAGTTCCTGCTGGAGCAGAGGCCAGGCGCAGCATTACACCTGTATTGGTGCCAGTGCTGTTAAAGATATTCGGGTTACCACCCAGAGTTTGACCACTCACTACCAGGTTAGCCGTGTCGCCACCCAGCAATGGAGTCTGGCAGTTGTTGACACCTACGGTGAATGATTTCTGGCTTGCTACAACCGGAGTTGCCACAGCAGTAAAGTCGGCTGGCGTATGGTTACCCAGGTCCAGGTTGTTGGTGGACAGGCTAACGTCACAGGTGGCTGCTACTACAGTACCAGTAACAGTGAGCTGGGCGTTGGAAGCAGCCTGAGCATTACCAGCGGCAGCCAACAGCAACAGAGCAACTGGGGTCATAGTTGATAGGATCTTGCGCATCATATTTCCTTATATATAGAGATAATAATATTCCGGATACCCGGAGAGGTTACGTGACATATATACGCCACAGACAGCATGAAAAACCTATTACACGAACTAATAAAGCAAACGAATAATATTGTACTCTGGCCGCGCGGAGTTAATGCGCTACATATATTAAATGTGCCTTTAATTACTCATCTTAATTAATGTGAGGGCCGTTGTATTTATAGGCGCTCTTTTTAGATGGTAAGTACACGAATGTTCATTACGCTATCTAAGTGATAACGTTTAGAAATAATGTGGCTGCTTGAATAACAGCTCAGTAACTGCTATTCCAATTAGCGGGGGAGTGAAGTGGGTGTCTTTTTCCATGTTATTGATGCTCATTATTTCCTCCTGAAATAAATAAGTTTTTTATTCTCAACGGCTACATATTCTGATATGTCGAAAATATCACTTAAAAACATCTAACCAACAGGTTATTTGATGTTGAGCACTATAGGACATGTCTTGGTATATTGGAAGATGATATTTTGTTTCATGATATGCATAAATATCATTTCCTCTGGAATGGTTAAAAATTCAGAATGATTTTATTGAGTTAAATTATATAAAAACATTATTTTAGTACAAATATCAACCAGTGAGGAGGTAATTGATTAATACTTATACTGTATAAGACTTGAGGAAATCTGAACTTTCAGCGCTTTAAGGCATGAGATCAGGCGGCCGAGAGATTGTTGCATGACAAAAGCTTCGTATTTTATCTAGGATTCTGTAGCAAGGAGCTGGCTCAGGGGGAGTTGTGAGCGTTTTCTCGGTGAATCTGGAGCATAACAGGAATTTGGGCTCTGGCAGTGGCATCGCCACGAGTGAGCAGAACTGAAAGAAAAATGCCAGTCAGGGTTAACCGACTGGCATGAGCTGGCTGATATCACCAACGGTAATTATTTCTTGATGCGGATGATCGGGGTTTCACCCACGATAACGCTGCCGGACAGTTTGATCAGCTCTTTGATCTCGTCCATGTTGGAGATCACAACCGGAGTCAGGGTCGACTTGGCTTTCTCTTCCAGCAGTGGCAGGTTGAACTCGATGATAACATCGCCTTTCTTAACGCGCTGGCCTTCTTCAGCGATGCGCTTGAAGCCTTCGCCTTTCAGCTCAACGGTATCGATACCGAAGTGGACAAACAGCTCAATACCGCTGTCAGATTCGATAGAGAACGCATGGTTGGTTTCGAAAATCTTGCCGATAGTGCCGTCAACCGGAGCAACCATCTTGTTGCCTGCAGGTTTGATAGCAATACCGTCACCAACGATCTTCTCGGCGAAAACAACGTCAGGCACATCTTCGATGTTGACGATTTCGCCAGAAAGTGGAGCGACAATCTCGATAGTGCCCGTGTCTTTCTTGTCATCAGAAACCAGAGATTTCAGTTTATCGAACAAACCCATGATCTTCTCCTAAGCATTAAATTGGGCGGCGTTCCAGTGTCGTGGAAGTTTAGCAGAGCGTCTTTTCTTCGATGAACTTATTCACACAATTCATCAAATCTTGCGCCGTTGGCTGAGCCAAGGCTTGCGCTGCCAACGCCTTCACATCTTCGAAGTTCGTATTACGAATAATTTTCTTGATGCGCGGGATTGAAATCGCACTCATGCTGAACTCATCCAGCCCCATGCCCAATAGCAACAGTGTAGCACGTTCATCGCCAGCCAGTTCACCGCACATACCGGTCCACTTGCCTTCCGCATGAGATGCATCAATAACCTGTTTGATCAGGCCAAGCACTGATGGGGACATCGGGTTATAGAGATGAGAAATCAGCTCATTACCGCGATCTACAGCCAGAGTATACTGGGTAAGATCGTTTGTCCCAATACTAAAGAAGTCGACTTCTTTCGCCAGATGGTGAGCGATCACTGCTGCAGCCGGTGTTTCCACCATTACGCCTACTTCGATCGTTTCATCAAACGCCTTGTTTTCTTCACGCAGTTGGGCTTTCAGCGTTTCCAGTTCACCTTTCAGATCGCGGACTTCTTCCACTGAAATAATCATCGGGAACATGATACGCAGTTTACCGAAGGCGGAAGCACGCAGGATGGCGCGCAGCTGGGCGTGCAGGATTTCCCGGCGGTCCATTGCGATACGGATCGCGCGCCAGCCAAGGAACGGGTTTTCTTCTTTCGGCAGGTTCATATACGGCAGATCTTTATCGCCGCCGATGTCCATGGTACGGACGATCACTGCCTGTGAGCCCATGGCTTCCGCAACGGCTTTATAAGCCTGGAACTGCTCGTCTTCAGTCGGCAGCGAGTCGCGGTCCATGAACAGGAATTCGGTACGGTACAGGCCAACACCTTCAGCGCCATTGCGCTCTGCACCGGCGACGTCGCGCACGGTACCGATATTGGCACAAACTTCAACCTGGTGGCCGTCGAGCGTGATGGCAGGCAGGTCTTTCAGTTTAACCAGTTCGTTTTTCTCGCTGATATACTGATTTTGTGCGGCTTTCAACTGCTCGATGACGTCGGCTGTCGGATTAACGTAAATCTGGTTGTTAACGGCGTCTAGAATCAGATAATCGTCGTTTTTCACCCGCTTGGTCACGTCGCTGGTGCCTACGATAGCGGGCAATTCCAGTGAACGGGCCATGATGGAGGTGTGGGAAGTGCGGCCACCCAGATCGGTGATGAAGCCCAGCACTTTGTCCAGATTCAGCTGTGCAGTTTCTGACGGGGTCAGATCGGCCGCAACCAGGATCACTTCGTCCTGGATCGAGCTTAGATCGACAATCGCCATGCCCAGAATATTGCGCAGCAGACGTTTACCGATGTCACGCACGTCAGCCGCACGTTCTTTCAGGTATTCATCATCCAGCTCTTCCAGCGCTTTCGCCTGTCCTTCAATCACGGTATAAGCGGCTGCATCAGCGGACGCCAGATCGTCTTTGATGAGGGCTATGATTTCCTGCTCAAGCTCTTCGTCTTCCAGCAGCATGATGTGGCCTTCGAAGATAGCTTCCTTCTCTTCGCCGAAGGTTTCGCCAGCTTTGGTCTTGATCGCTTCTAACTGCTCGGATGCCTTAGCTCGGCCTGCCAGAAAACGCGAGACTTCCTGCTCTACGAGGTCTGCAGAGATTTTCTTCCGGTTGATGACAATCTCATCTTCTTTCAGTAGGAGAGCCTTACCAAAAGCGATACCCGGTGATACTAAAATGCCTGAAATCATAACCCTACCTTACTCTTGACTGGTGTTAACTAAAAAGACGGGCCGATTACTCAAGCTCTGCCATCAGTTTTACCAAGTGCTCAACGGCTTTCTGCTCGTCTTCACCAACAGCTTCGATGGTTACTACGGTCCCTTGGGTCAGGCCCAGAGTTTGCAGTTTAAACAGGCTCTTGGCACTTGCGCTTTTGCCGTTGGAGGTGACGGTAATGTCAGAGACGAAGCCTTTGGCTTCTTTAACGAATTGAGCGGCAGGGCGAGTGTGCAGACCATTCGGAGCGGTAATAGTAACTTCTTGCTGGAACATTGATGTTTCCCCAACTTATTTAGATTAGTGTTGTGGAGCTAAAGTTTAGCCTAACGGCGCGACTTTAGCCTGTCTGGTTAGTGCCTGACTATGGTACAGGGGCGAGCGTTGATGCAACACAAAACGACGCTTTAGTCATGCCAGATCAAAAAAAGACTGGCTTTTGATGCCATTTCAATCAACTCCCCATTATGCCGTGTTTTGCGCCTTGGCGACACACAAGTAAATCGATTCAGCTCAAACAATAGGCGGAAGATGATTAATTTCGCGTACCGAAATAATTGTCCGGTTAAATACTAAAGCCAGAGGCTAAAATCAATCTTTGATGGGTATAAACTTTGATCCAGTCCACAAAAAAGCACCCCGGGAGGTGCTTTTTTAGCTTTTTGTGCACTGCTTGCGTTATTGCTGCAGTTCTTGTTCTGTGAACAAATCTGCAAACAATGCGGTGCTCAAATAGCGTTCACCTGAGGAAGGCAGAATAACCACAATTGTTTTATCGGTAAAGGCTGGGTTTTGCGAAAGTTTGACCGCGGCCGCAACTGCCGCACCAGAAGAGATTCCTGCCAGAATTCCCTCTTCTTCCATCAGGCGGCGCGCCATGCTGATGGCTTCGTCGTTGGTGATCTGCTCAACGCGATCGACCAGGCCAAGATCCAGGTTACCAGGGATAAAACCGGCACCGATGCCCTGAATTTTGTGCGGGCCTGGCTTAATCTCAAGGCCTGCCAACGCTTGGCTGATGACCGGTGAATCAGTAGGTTCAACCGCTACGGTAGTAATGGCTTTGCCTTTGGTATTTTTGATGAAACGGCTAACGCCAGTCAGTGTCCCACCGGTACCCACGCCCGCGATAAACACATCCACTTCGCCATCGGTATCTGCCCAGATTTCCGGGCCGGTGGTTTTTTCATGGATTTCCGGGTTGGCAGGGTTGCTGAATTGCTGCAGCAGGATGTAGCGATCGGGATCGGTCGCCACAATCTCTTCGGCTTTGGCAATCGCACCTTTCATGCCTTTTGCACCTTCGGTCAGCACCAGGTTAGCCCCCAGCGCTTTCAGTAATTTGCGGCGTTCAATGCTCATGGTTTCCGGCATGGTCAGCGTCAGCTTATAGCCACGTGCTGCCGCCACGAAGGCCAAGGCAATACCGGTGTTACCGCTGGTGGGTTCTACCAGTTCTTTACCGGCGCGGAGAATGCCGCGTTTTTCGGCGTCCCAAATCATATTGGCACCGATACGGCATTTGACGCTGAAGCTTGGGTTGCGAGATTCAACCTTGGCGAGAATGCGTCCATTACCGATACGGTTCAGACGAACCAGCGGCGTATGGCCGATTGTTAATGAGTTGTCTTCATATATCTTGCTCATAGCCCGTCCTTTAACTCTATGAAAATGTAGGGAACATAGAAAGCATACGCTAACGGCCCCGGCAGGGAAGTAAAGAATTGGTATATCTATATGTTATTAGAGAATAAGTTTTATGCCCAATTACTAGGGCGCTAAAGGCGCCCTGGGTTTAAGTGCGATCATCAATAACGAGCAAACTGTGAGCGATAACGGTCCACCCACATCGCGGTGGCACCGCACACAGCAACCGGCAAGATCACCAGATTCAGAATTGGGATCATGGTGAACAGGCTGACCAGCGCTCCGAACTGCAGATTGTCGGTTTTATGCTGGCGCAGCGCACGGCGCATATCGGCAAAGCTGACTTTATGGTTATCAAACGGATAATCGCAGTATTGAACCGCCAGCATCCAGGCGCTGAACAGGAACCACAGCACCGGTGCCAGCGTCTGGCCGATACCGGGCACGAAATAAAGCACCAATAGCAGCAGCGCGCGCGGCAGGTAATACATCAGTTTGCGCCATTCGCGCGCCATGATGCGGGGAAGATCTTTCACGATCCCGAAGATGCCGGTATCCGGCAGCGGTTTTCCGGTCAGGCTGCCTTCAAGCTGTTCGGCCAGCAATCCGCAAAACGGGGCGGCGATCAGGTTGGTGAGCGTACTGAACAGGTAACTGAATACCAATAGAACGGAAATAACCGCTAACGGCCAGAGCAAATAGCTTAACCATTGTAGCCAATCAGGCACATGGCTCATCATGCTGGGGATCCAAGCGCCCAGTTGGCTGAACAGCCACCAGAAGGCGGATCCCATCAGCAGTACGTTAACCAGCAACGGTAAGACCACATAGCGTTTAATCCCTGGGCGCGAAATCAGGCGCCATCCTTCAGCAAAATAATGCATGCCGCTGGTGGGTTTTGAAGCAGGTTGCGTATAGGACATATCTTAAGTTTATCTCTTTGTCAGAACAGGCATCTCTATCATATCGGTATGGTTTTCTACTGGCTAGGGTGCTGCTGGCTGAAAAAACAGCAAAAAAGTGCAGTATAATCATCTTTATTGGCATAAAGTTCAGCACGCACTTGCACTTGTGCGTGCAGGCAAATAGAGTTAAAGAGTGAATGTTTGCCGTGGTGGCAATGTATTGGAACAACAGAGATAGCAATGATGCAGGATTTGCGTCTGATATTAATCGTTGTTGGCGCGATCGCCATAATAGCGTTGTTATTGCATGGTCTTTGGACCAGCCGTAAAGAACGCTCGTCGATTTTTCGCGATCGCCCAGCCAAACGTTCGAAGAAAGAACGTGAACCCACTCCATTTGACGAACCTGCTGAAGGTGTCGGAGAGGTGCGTATTCGTGCCGCTCATCCTCAGGATGAACCGTCATTGGGTCATTTCGATGCTGCACGCGAAGAGCCAGCGGTTGCGCCGAAGCCCGCCTCACGGCCTGTTCCGCCGGTTGCTCATCAGCCTGCACCGCTTTCACAGCGGCCGGACTATGATGACATCCTGCTGGATAACTACGCACAGGATGACGAAGACGACGAACCGCAGCAACCCGCGCCGCGCCGTGAGCCGCGTGTTGACGATTTGCCACCAACGCCTGCGCCGCAACCTGAATTCCGCCATGCTGAACCCGCGCAGCAACCGCAGCCGGAAGCGAAACCGGTACCGGCAGAACCGCTCGAACCGGCAAAACTGAAAGAAACCGTTCTGGTGCTGCACGTTGCGGCGCATCAAAGTGGCGTGATTGGCGGCGAAATTTTGCTGCAGAGCGTGCTGCAGGCGGGCTTCCAATTTGGTGAAATGGGGATCTTCCATCGCCATATCAGCCCTGCAGGCAGCGGCCCGGTGCTGTTCAGCTTGGCCAACATGGTCAAGCCAGGATCGTTTGATCCTGAGATGATGTCTGATTTTTCTACGCCGGGTGTATCCATGTTTATGATGGTGCCGTCTTATGGCGACGCTAATCAGAACTTCAAGCTGATGCTGCAATCGGCCCAGCGCATTGCCGACGATGTAGGCGGGGTGGTGCTGGATGACGAGCGCCGTATGATGACGCCGCAGAAGCTGGAAACCTACAAAGCGCGCATCCGCGAAGTGTTGGACAACAAGCACGCTTGACCGGAAAGCAACCGCACTGAACAGTCTGTCATTTCTAGCCCCCGCCAGCCGGGGGCTTTTCATCTTTTGATGGTGAGCCATGGAATCGATCAACCAAAAAATCAATCAACTGCGAGCCTCACTGCGCCATCACGAATATCAGTATCACGTGCTTGATGCGCCGGAGATCCCGGATGCGGAATACGATCGTCTGATGCAGGAATTGCGTGCTTTGGAACAGGCGCATCCAGAGCTGATTACCGCTGATTCACCGACCCAGCGCGTCGGCGCTGCGCCTTTGGCGGCGTTTGAGCAGGTGCATCATGAAGTGCCGATGCTCTCGTTGGACAACGTCTTTGATGAAGAGGGCTACCTGGCGTTTTACAAGCGCGTACAGGATCGCCTGAAAAGCAGCGAGCCGCTGACGTTCTGCTGTGAACTCAAGCTGGATGGTCTGGCGGTCAGCCTGTTGTACGAAAACGGTGAACTGGTGCGCGCAGCCACCCGTGGCGACGGTACCACCGGGGAGAATATCACTTCCAATGTGCGCACGATTCGCGCCATTCCGCTGCGCCTGACTGGGGATAACATTCCTTCCCGGCTGGAGGTGCGTGGTGAAGTCTTTATGCCGCAGGCCGGTTTTGAGCAGATGAACGAAGAAGCCCGGCGTAAAGACGGCAAAATATTTGCCAACCCGCGTAATGCGGCGGCGGGTTCTATACGCCAGCTTGATCCGCGCATCACGGCTAAACGTCCGCTGACCTTCTTTTGCTACGGCGTCGGCCTGCTGGAAGGGGGCGAGCTGCCGCGCAGCCATTGGCAACGCCTGATGCAGTTTAAAGCCTGGGGCCTGCCGGTGAGCGATCGTGTCAGATGCTGCACCGGCAGCGACGAAGTGCTGGCATTTTATCGTCAGGTTGAACAAGACCGCACCCAGCTTGGTTTCGATATCGACGGCGTAGTGGTGAAGATTGACGATATCGATCTGCAGGAAACCCTGGGTTTTGTGGCGCGTGCGCCGCGCTGGGCAACTGCGTTCAAGTTCCCGGCGCAGGAGCAGATCACCATCGTACGTGAAGTCGAGTTCCAGGTGGGGCGTACCGGTGCGATCACCCCGGTTGCCCGCTTGGAGCCGGTGCAGGTTGCCGGGGTGATTGTCAGCAACGCGACGTTGCATAATGCCGATGAGATCGACCGCCTCGGCCTGCGCATTGGTGACACGGTCATTGTGCGCCGGGCCGGGGATGTTATCCCGCAGGTGGTGGGGGTGATGGAAGAGCGCCGCCCGCAGGATGCGCGCGAGGTGGTGTTCCCGCAGCACTGCCCGGTTTGTGGCTCTGACGTCGAGCGAGTGGAAGGCGAAGCGGTGGCACGTTGCACCGGTGGCTTGATCTGCGGTGCTCAGCGCAAAGAGGCGTTGAAGCACTTTGTCTCGCGCCGCGCGCTGGACGTCGACGGCATGGGGGAAAAAATCATCGAGCAACTGGTGGACAAAGAGTATGTCCATAACCCTGCGGATCTGTTCCGCCTTTCCGCCGGCATTCTGACCGGGCTGGATCGCATGGGGCCGAAGTCGGCGCAGAATCTGGTTAACGCGCTGGAAACCGCCAAACAAACCACGTTTGCCCGTTTCTTGTATGCGCTGGGTATCCGTGAAGTCGGTGAAGCGACGGCGGCGAATCTGGCGGCCCATTTCGGTTCGCTGGAGAAACTGCGATCGGCCGATCTGGACGCGCTGAAAGAAGTGCAAGATGTTGGGGAAGTGGTCGCCAAGCACCTGGTGAATTTCTTTGCTGAAGCCCATAACCAGCAGGTGATCGAAGAGTTGGTCAGCCCGGAAGTCGGCATCAGCTGGCCGGCACCGATCGTGGTGGTGGCAGAAGAGATCGACAGCCCGTTTGCCGGTAAAACCGTGGTCCTGACCGGTTCACTCAGCCAGCTTTCTCGTGATGAAGCTAAAGATCGCCTGACTGCATTAGGAGCCAAGGTGAGCGGCAGCGTTTCCAAGAAGACCGATCTGGTGATTGCCGGTGAAGCAGCAGGTTCCAAGCTGGTCAAGGCGCAGGAACTGGGGATTACGGTGATCGACGAAGCGGAAATGATCCGCCTGTTAGGTGCCTGATGGAAAAAGAGAACCTGCTTGAGATTGCCAACACGGTGATGCCTTTTGGTAAATACCAGGGCCGAGTGCTGATCGACTTACCGGAAGAGTACCTGCTGTGGTTTGCCCGCAAAGGCGAATTCCCTAACGGCAAGCTGGGTATGCTGATGGAAATGACGTTGGCGATTAAAATTGAAGGGCTTGACCACCTGGTCAAGCCGCTCAAGAAAAGCTGAACCGGTGGGCGTATGCCCACCTGATTTATCCTTGCGAAGTTTCAGTGCTCAACATCGTCTGTTTTTCCTGCTGTTTTTGCTGATAACGCTTTGCCAGCACCGCGCAGGCCATCAGCTGGATCTGGTGGAAGATCATCAGTGGCAACACCATGATCCCCACGGTGGCCGCCGGGAACAGGATATTAGCCATCGGGATACCGTTAGCCAGGCTTTTCTTTGAACCACAAAATACGATGGTGATTTCATCGGGTTTGCTAAAGCCCAGCCAGCGCGCCATATAGGTATTCATGACCAGCACCAACGTCAGCAATACCAGGCTGACCACCACGATAAACACCAGTGATCCCACGCCCACCTGATGCCAGATACCGTGCGTCACGGCTTCGCCAAAGGCGGTATAAACCACCAGCAGAATCGAGGTCTGATCGGTTTTGCCAATCAGCTTACGATGGCGTTCGACCCATTTACCGATCAGCGGGCGGGAAAGATGCCCGGCAATAAATGGCACCAGCAGTTGCAGCACAATGGTGCCGACCTGCTGCAACCCGCCGGTATCGCCGTGCACGTTCATCAACAGGCCCACCAACAGCGGCGAAACAAAAATCCCCAACAGGCTGGAGGCCGAAGCGCTGCATACCGCTGCAGCCACGTTTCCCCCGGCCAGCGAGGTAAAAGCAATGGCCGATTGCACCGTAGCGGGCAGAATGCACAGATAAATAAAGCCGGTATACAGCTCAGGGCTGACGTTGACGGGCGACCACCATTGAAACAGCACCCCCAGCACCGGGAAGATGATGAACGTGCTGCACATCACCCACAGATGCAAACGCCAGTTATTGCTGCCCGCCAGGATGGCTTCGCGGGAAAGCTTGGCACCGTGCATAAAGAACAGCAGGGCGATGGCGGCCACGGTGAGCCCATGGAGCCAAGCGACGAACTCGCCGCGTGCAGGCAAAAATGAGGCCAGCAGCACGGTGGCAACCAGCGTCAGGGTAAAACGATCGGGAAGAAACTTCATGGTGACTGACTCAGAAGAGAAATCGATGCGGTGATTCTCGCGCGGCACGATATAATAATAAAATTGATTTATTTAATTCATTTATGAATAAAAAACATGAATTACTCTCTCAAGCAGCTCCGGGTTTTTGTCACCATCGCGCGCCATGGCAGCTTCAGCCGTGCCGGGGAGGTTTTGGGCCTGACGCAGTCGGCCGTCAGCCACAGTGTCAAAGAGCTGGAGGCCGAAGTGGGCGTGCGCCTGCTGGATCGCACAACTCGTGAAGTGGTGCTGACCGATGCTGGTTTGCGCTTGGCCAATCGCGTTGAACGCCTGCTGGACGAGTTACAGACTGCGCTGCTGGATGCACGCAGCTTTGGCGTGCAACGCAGCGGCACGGTGCGCGTGGCGTCCAGCCAGACCATTTCTGCTCATCTGATGCCGCAGTGTATCGCCGCTGGCGAGCAGCAGTATCCCGATATCCGTATTGTGCTGCGCGATCAGTCGCAGCAGCAGGTGTTGAAAAGCATCCGTAACGCCGAGGTGGATTTCGGCATTGTGGTTGACCCGATTCAGGCGGTGGATCTGGACTGCGAAGCGATCCTGTACGAGCCCTTTTTGCTGCTGTGCCGCAACGATCATCCGTTTGCCAGCCAACCTGAAGTGCCGTGGGCGGCGCTTAACGGTTGCCGGCTGGTGTTACAGGATTATGCTTCCGGTAGCCGACCATTGATCGACGGCGCTTTACGCCAGCAGGGGGTAGAGGCGCAGGTAGTGCAGGAAATCGGCCACCCGGCCACGCTGTTCCCGATGGTAACGGCGGGCATTGGTATCAGCATTTTTCCGGCCCTGGCGCTACCGCTGCCGGAAGGGGGGCAACTGAAGGTGCGGCGGCTGATGCCGGAGATTAACCGGGCGTTGATGCTGGTGCGGCGTAAAAACCGCTCGCTGACGCCAGCGGCAGAGGTGATATGGCAGGTCGTGCGCCAACAGGCGGAGCGGTTACAGCAGCAGCGCCAGCAACAGGCCGAGTATTGAGTCAGACTGAGGCAATATATTGATTGTCAAAACATCATAGATCCCATTGCTTAGAGAGATGACTACACTGGGTACAGACCTTGCAACTTTGCTGCCACCCATCGGCTTCAGGGGAAACTATGTATCAGGCAACGCTAGGCCAGCGCAGTTACCGTTTCAGTGATTTACGTCAGTTGATGGCAAAAGCCTCACCGCCTCGTTCCGGCGACTATTTAGCGGAGTTGGCCGCCGGCAGTGCAGAGGAGCGCGTAGCGGCACGCTTGGCCCTGGCAGACGTACCGCTGAAAACCTTCTTGCAGCAGATGTTGGTGCCCTATGAGCAGGATGAAGTCACCCGGCTGATCATCGATCATCATGATACCGTGGCGTTTATGCCGATTTCGCATCTGACGGTCGGTGATTTCCGCGACTGGTTGCTGAGCGAACAGGCGGATAGCGCGATGTTGGCGCAGGTGGCGGCGGGCATTATGCCGGAAATGGCGGCGGCGGTCAGTAAAATCATGCGCAATCAGGATCTGATTCTGGTGGCGAAAAAGTGCCGCGTCGTTACCCGCTTTCGCAACACCATTGGCCTGCCTGGCCATCTCAGCGTACGGCTGCAACCTAATCATCCCACCGACAGCCTGCAAGGGATTGCCGCCAGCATGCTCGATGGCTTGCTGTATGGCAGCGGTGATGCGGTAGTAGGCATCAATCCTGCCAGCGACAGCCTGCCTCTGCTGGAAAAGCTTAACTACCTGCTGGATGACGTGATCCAGCGCTTTGCCATTCCTACTCAATCCTGCGTGTTGACTCATGTGACCAATACGTTACGGCTGATCGAGCGCGGCGCGCCGGTGGATTTGGTGTTCCAGTCGATCGCCGGGACCGAAGCCGCCAACAGCGGTTTTGGCATCAACCTGGCGTTACTGGCCGAGGCTCAGCAGGCCGCGTTGAGCCTGCAGCGCGGCACCTTGGGTAATAACGTCATGTATTTCGAAACCGGGCAGGGCAGTTGCTTGTCGGCCAATGCGCATCACGGAGTCGATCAACAAACCTGCGAGGCGCGTGCCTACGCCGTGGCGCGGCACTTCTCGCTGCTGCTGATCAATACCGTTGTGGGGTTCATCGGGCCGGAATATCTCTATGACGGTAAGCAGATCATCCGCGCCGGGTTGGAGGATCACTTCTGCGGCAAGCTGCTTGGCCTGCCGCTCGGGTGCGACGTGTGCTACACCAATCATGCCGAAGCGGATCAGGACGATATGGATACGCTGCTCACCTTGTTAGCCACCGCTGGCCTGACCTTCCTGATTGGCGTGCCCGGTGCTGACGACATCATGCTCAATTATCAGAGCACGTCATTTCACGATGCGCTGTATATCCGCGAACTGCTGGGCCTGAAGCATGCGCCGGAATTTGCCGCCTGGCTGATACAGATGCAGATTACCGATCCGGCCGGGCGTTTGCGTGATACTGCGGCCAACCATCCGCTGTTGCTGGGATTACAAGGGGGTAACCGATGAGCAAACTGGTTCATACCAACGCTTGGGATGCGCTGCGGGCGTTTACCGATGCGCGTATCGCCCTGGGCCGCACCGGTGCCAGCCTGCCGACGCAGGAATTGCTGAAGTTTGGTTTGGCACATGCGCAGGCGCGTGATGCGGTGCATCAGCCTTTCGACAGCGAACGGTTAGCCGATAGTTTGCAGCATGAGGGGTGGCAAACGCTAACGGTGCGCAGTGCAGCGGCGGATCGCAGCACTTTTCTGCGCCGCCCGGATCTGGGCAGAAAGCTGTCGCTCGCCAGCCGTGAAGCGTTACAGAGCTTGGCGCTGAAACCTGCCGAACTGCTGCTGGTGGTTGGCGATGGCCTCTCATCGAAAGCGGTTCACCGCCAGGCGTTGCCATTATTACAGGCCTTGCGGCCTTATCTGGCCCGCCTGGATATCAGCGTCGCGCCAGTGGTGCTGGCGCATCAGGCGCGGGTTGCCTTAGGGGATGATATTGGGGAATGCCTGCAGGCGAAGGTCGTCGCGATACTCATCGGCGAGCGGCCAGGGTTGTCCTCACCGGACAGCCTCGGTGTTTACCTCACCTGGGGGCCACATACCGGCAGGCTGGAGTCGGAGCGTAACTGCATTTCTAATATTCGCCCGGAAGGATTGGATTATCCGCAGGCAGCGTTCAAACTGGCCTGGCTGTTGGAGCAGGCGTTTGAGCGGCGTCTGACCGGCATTGAGCTGAAAGACGAGAGCGATAATCCGGCGCTGCATGGGCGCATCGCGCCACTTTATTGCCAGCTTGGTGGCTGACCAATACTTTCATTGAGCAGATTGATAAAAGCGCTCAGCTTGGCCGAGATTCTGGCCACCGGGCGCAGCAGATAGATCCCCTGTTCTTCACCGCGCGGATCTGCCAGCAAAGGCAGCAAACGCCCAGCCTGAATATCCGGCCCTACCACCCAATTGGGCAAGAACGTAATGCCCAACCCGAGTCGCGCCGCTTGTTGCTGCGCCGAAAAATCATCGCAACGCAATACCATCTTGCATTGATTCATCAGGGGATCACTGAGGATCTGTGCCCAGCAGGTGGGCTGCTGTTTGTGATAGCGAGCGATCAACTGATGGTTGGGTAAATCCTGCAGGCCACTTGGGCTCCCATGGTGGGCGACGTAAGCCGGGCTGGCGCACATGATCCAGCGCTGTGTCGCGACGCGGCTGGCATACAGTGAACTGTCTTTCTGTTCACCGATCCGAATGGCGGCGTCCAGCAACTCTTGTTTCGGATCGGTCTGGCGCTCAGTGAGATCCAGTTCAACCATCAATCGCGGGAAGCGTTGTGTCAGCTCCGGCAACAGGGGCAGCAGATAGGTTTTGCCGAAGGTGGGCAAACAGCTGATACGCAGCACCCCCTGCGGGGTTTCGCTTTGTGCGGCCAGCTCTGCACGGATATCGATGATTTCCGCCAGCAGCAGCGAGGCGCGGTTTTTCAGCGTTTCACCAGCCTCGGTCAGTACCAGCCCACGCGTTGAGCGCACAAACAGCAGAACGCCAAGCTCACTTTCCAGCGTATCGATGTGCCGCACCAGTGAAGAAGGCACCATACCCAGCTTGCGTGCGGCGGCGGAGAAGCTGCCCAGTTGGGCCACTTCGAGAAAGATCGGTAGATGTTCGGCATAGCGAGCGTCATTCATCTTTGCATTATATGCAAAAGCATTGCTTATGAATATGCCGTTCTCTGCTGGCAACGATAAGGTTACTCTGCCACCAGGGTAAAGCACCGCAATTTTGCTGCATGATTGCTTTTAAAAAGAGAATAACGCCTGAATGTCGTGATTTTGAGATTGCCATATTGCTGGTGGGAAGTGGATTAATCTTCCGTGTTTATTCCCGATCACTGTGCCAGATTAACCGTTAATGCGATACGAACCCGGTAATAATCATTAGGTATTCTTCATTTTACTTAGCCCGGGTTGAGTTTAGCAGGTTGCTCAGTTTTTTGCCGTTGCTGGCCGAAGGTGCCCCGATGGGCACCTCAGCGGCGGCAAGTTTGCTCATGTCGTTGAGCATCGTCACGCGTAGCACCCGCTGTGCTGCGCGGGTGGAGGAGGTGGTAATGAATGAAAGTCACGGTTGTTGCTGTGTACAGCATTTGACGCAAGGCTTTGCCAGACAAGTGCTGGATTGCGGTCAGGGTGAAATCTATCAGACCTCATTGATGAGTGCCCTGCTTGATGGGGTTTACGAAGGTGATGTCACCATTGCCGAGTTGCTCAAGCACGGTAACTTTGGTCTTGGTACCTTCAATCATCTCGACGGTGAACTGATCGCCTTTGATCGAGAGGTTCATCAGTTGCGTGCCGATGGCAGCGCCCGTGCGGCCGGCCTGCAGCAAAAAACGCCGTTTGCGGTGGTCACTTTTTTCCAGCCCAGCGTGAGCCTGCAGATTGAAGAAACCATCAGCAAAGCAGAGCTGCATCAATGCATCGACCAGCGGATGGCTTCAGCCAACCTGTTCTGTGCGCTACGTGTGGATGGTCAGTTCAGCCAGGTGGAAACCCGCACCGTGCCGCGCCAGGAGCGGCCATACAAGCCGATGCTGGAGGCGATCGAAGCGCAGCCGACCTTTGCGTTTCATCAGCGCTGCGGCACGCTGGTGGGGTTCCGCTCGCCCGATTATATGCAGGGCATTGGCGTTGCGGGTTACCACGAACACTTTGTCACCGACGATCGCCGTGGTGGTGGCCATGTGCTGGACTATCAGCTTGAACATGGCCGCGTGCAGTTCGGCGTGATCGCTCGTCTCAATCTTCAATTACCGCATGATGCGGATTTCCTGCGTGCCGATCTCTGTCCAGAGGATTTGGATCGCGCCATTCGTTGTGCCGAAGGTTAATCGGCGTCGTTTTTTTCAGGAGGTGGATTATGGTTGGTTCAGACAATCACTGGCGGTGTGGTGCAGATCTGGTAGTTAAAAATCTGCAAGCGCAGGGCGTGAAACAGGTGTTCGGTATTCCAGGGGCGAAAATCGATCGGGTATTTGATGCGTTGGAAGATGAACCATCGATTAAAACCGTGGTGGTGCGCCACGAAGCCAACGCGGCGTTTATGGCGGCGGCGGTCGGTCGCCTGACCGGCAAGGCAGGCGTGGCGCTGGTCACTTCCGGGCCGGGGAGTTCTAATCTGATCACCGGGCTGGCCACCGCCACTTCGGAGGGGGATGCGGTTGTCGCCTTGGGCGGGGCGGTGAAGCGTGCTGATAATCTTAAACAGACCCACCAGAGCATGGATACCGTCAGTATGTTCCGCCCGGTGACCAAATATTGTGCCGAGGTACATGCCGGTTCGGCTATTTCAGAAGTCATGGCCAATGCGTTTCGCAGCGCTGAATTTGGCCGCCCGGGGGCGGCGTTTATCAGCTTGCCGATGGATATCATTAATGAACCGGTCACGGCACCGGTGCTGGCCGGTGGGCGTTCCCCGCGCCTGGGAGCGGCGTTGGCTGAGGATATTCGCGCGGCGGTAACACTGATCCAGCAGGCGAAATGCCCGGTACTGTTGTTAGGGCTGCAAGCCAGCCGCCCGGAAAACAGCACCGCAGTGCGCCATCTGTTGCACCGCACGCATATGCCGGTGGTGGGGACTTATCAGGCGGCCGGGGTTATTGAGGTTAATCAGTTTTCGCGCTTTGCGGGCCGCGTCGGGTTATTCAACAATCAGCCTGCCGATCAACTGCTGCAAAAGGCCGATCTGGTCATCAGCGTGGGATATAGCCCGATCGAATACGATCCCTGCATGTGGAACAGCCAAAGGCGGCTGAAGTTGGTGCATATCGATGTGCAACCGGCAGAGATTGATAGCTGCTACCGCCCGGATGTGGAACTGGTGGGCAATATCAGCGCTACCGTTGATTTACTGACGGAGGGTTTCACTCATGCGCTCACGCTACCGACGGAGGTAGAACGGATCTTGGCCGATCTCAGCCTGCAACGTGCGGAATTGGCCGAACGCGCCGCGCGCCGTGGTGGCATGCCGATTCATCCGCTGCGCATCGTTAAGGAACTGCAGGAGATTGTCAGCGATGACGTAACGCTATGTGTGGATATGGGGAGCTTTCATATCTGGATCGCACGCTATCTGTACAGCTTCCGCGCCCGCCAACTGCTGATCTCGAATGGCCAGCAGACCATGGGGGTTGCCCTGCCGTGGGCCATCGGTGCGGCGCTGGTTCGGCCGGGCGACAAAGTGTTATCCATCTCTGGCGACGGGGGATTTATGCAGTCGAGCATGGAATTGGAAACAGCGGTGCGGCTGAAAGCCAATATTGTACATGTGATTTGGGTGGATAACGCTTACAACATGGTGGCCATGCAGGAGGTGAGCAAATATCAGCGCAAGTCTGGCGTCGAGTTTGGCCCGATTGATTTCAAAGCCTATGCTGAGGCGTGTGGTGCCGTAGGGTTTGCCGTGCAAACAGTGGAGGAATTGCGGCCGACGCTGCGTAAAGCGATGGCCATTCAGGGGCCGGTGGTGGTGGCGATCCCAGTGGATTATGCTGACAACTACAAACTGATGGCCCAAATGAACTTCAGCCAGATGATTTAACCCTGCCTTATTCCCTTGCCTCAGTATCTGCTGAGGCAAGCGGTCATAACTTCTGCTTTACATCCCTAACTGTTTGATTTATTGGTATCAGTGCAGCTAATTTTTAATACCTAAGGGATGGGACAATGCAGAAAAAGATCGTAAAAATGACGCTGGGCCTGTTGGCCCTGGCGGTAATGAGCAGCGCACAGGCCAACACGCTGGTTTTCTGTTCAGAGAGTTCGCCAGAAGGCTTCAACCCACAACTGTTTACCTCTGGCCCCACGGTGGATGCCAGCTCCGCCGCCATTTACAACCGGCTGGTGGATTTTAAGGTCGGGACTGTCGATCTGCAGCCGAGCCTGGCGGAGCGTTGGGAAGTGAGCGAAGACGGTAAGAATTACACCTTCTATCTGCGCAAGGGGGTAAAATTCCAGAGCAATAAATTCTTCACGCCGACCCGTGATTTTAACGCCGACGATGTGATCTTCTCCTTTATGCGCCAGAAAGACGCCAATAACCCTTACCACAAGGTGTCCAACGGTGCATATACCAACTTTGAGTCGATGGAGTTCGGTTCGCTGATCAATAACATCGTCAAGGTGGACGATCATACCGTGCGTTTTGAGCTTTCGCGTGCGGAAGCACCGTTTGTGGCCGATCTGGGCATGTATTTTGCCACCATCCTGTCGGCAGAGTACGCCGATGCGATGCTGAAAGCCGGCACGCCGCAGCGGGTGGATAACGATCCTATCGGTACCGGGCCGTTCCAGCTTCTGCAGTACCAGAAAGACGCCAAGATCCTCTATAAGGCGTTTGACCAGTATTGGGAAGGCAAGCCGAAGATCGATCGGCTGGTGTACTCCATCACGCCAGATGCGGCAGTGCGTTACGCTAAACTGCAAAAGAACGAGTGCCAGGTAATGCCGTTCCCGAATCCTGCTGATTTAGCGCGTATGCGCGAAGATAAAAATATTCAGGTGATGGAGAAATCGGGTCTGAACATCGGTTTTCTGGCCTTCAACACCCAGAAAAAACCGCTGGATAACGTGAAAGTACGCCAGGCATTGGCGATGGCGGTGAACCGGCCAGCGATTATCGAGGCGGTGTTCCACGGCGCGGGCCAGCAGGCGAAGAACCTGTTGCCGCCAACCCAGTGGGGCAACAATGCCAGCATTGAAGATTATGCCTATGCGCCAGAAAAGGCGAAGCAACTGCTGCAAGAGGCGGGGTTGGGAGAGGGCTTTGCCATCGATTTATGGGCGATGCCAGTGCAGCGCCCTTATAACCCGAACGCCAAACGGATGGCTGAGATGATCCAGGCGGATTGGGCCAAGATCGGCGTGCAGGCCAAGATTGTCACTTTCGAATGGGGTGAGTATCTGCAACGGGTGAAAAGCGGCGAGCACCAGACGGCGTTGATGGGCTGGACGACCGCCAATGGCGATCCGGATAACTTCTTCGGCCCGCTGTTTACCTGCACCTCCGCCAACGGCGGTTCAAACTCCGCCAAGTGGTGCTATAAGCCTTTTGATGAGCTGATCGCTAAAGCGCGTGAAGAAAACGATCATCAGAAACGTGTGGCAATGTATGAGCAGGCGCAGGTGATGATGCACGAGCAAATGCCCGCGCTGATGATCGCCCATTCCACCATTTTTGAGCCAGTGCGCAAAGAAGTGAAAGGTTACGAGATCGATCCGTTCGGCAAGCATATCTTCAAGCAGGTTTCGCTGGAGAAGTGATGGTGGTCTAAAAATCCGTTTGTCAGCAACCTCAGGGGCCCAGCCAGGGCCCCTGATGGCTTTCAAATCAATCGATATTACGTAACTGCCATTCCCCGGCGAGAATAGGGGCCAGCAAAAAGAAAGGCATCAGTTCGCGCCACTCGTGGTTTTTCACTACTGTTGCATATTGGCATAACCGGTTACCCTGTTTATCCACCACTTCCCACGGCTGCAACTCACCTTCTTCTTTCTGGCTGGCTATGCCCGCTAACTGATAACTGGCGTTACTGCCCACATGGAATTTGTCTGTCTGCCAGCGAATCGGCGCATGTGCTGGGAAAGGTTGAGCCTGGTGGAAACCGAAAAGATCGTCATGGCTAAGCAGGCTTTGCCTGACGGTGGGCCACAGATGCTGGCGCAGGAAGTATTGATCGACAAAACGGCGATGATTCACCTGCTGGCTCAGGTATTCGCGGGTCTGGTTGATGATCGAAGGCAGGTTGGGGTTGTGGCAGCCTCCCCACATCCCCGCCAGCAGCAGTTCCGTATGAGTAAAGTAATCGCGCATATGGTGATACCAGCAATCGCTTTGTAACCAGGTTTCCACCGCGGCTTGCTCTCGCTCGGAGAGCAATGAATCCGCATCGCGGATGAGATAGCGCTTGACGCTGGGATCGTCCAACACCAGAAAGCGCCACATCAGCGCTGGGATAGTCTGATGCACTTCCCCTGCCACTGTGATCACCTTGGCTCCTGCTTCGTGCAGGCGCTGCTGCACGTCCTGCGGCACACTATCGTCCAGATAGAAACGGCAATGCCAGTGAGGGAACAGTTCCTTGCTCACCTTGGCGTTCATGATGGCGCTTTCGCAGTAACGGACCTGTGAGCCAAACAGGGTGAACGCGATGGCGTTTTCTTCCGGGTTATGCGGATTAAATGCCGGGGGATGTGCTGCTGGCAGTGGGTAGACCGGGTTGCGAGCGAATTTCTGGTCACCTTGTTCCAGTGACATTAAACCAAAGCGTCGAACCTCATCCGGGCGGTTTAACCAGCCGCAGACCTCCGTCAAGCCATCGATCATGGTGGCGGGAAGTTGTTCCAGCGGTTGGCATTGTAACAGTTTTTTATAGATCTTGTAGGCCTTTTCATAGTCTTTGGTGCGCATTGAGCACAGCGCATAGCTGGAAAGCACATCGGTATTGTGGGGCACTAAGCGGAGCGTGGCTTCTGCAATCGCTTTGCCTGCGGCATAGTCATTGAGGGCGATGGCCTCGCGATACTGTTGTGCAAGAGCGTTAAGACGTTGTTCCTGAACAACATAAAGTGAAGAAGTGGGGCGGCTTTTCTGAAAAGGACGCATAAATAAGCTTGCCTCAAACGGATACATGATCTGAATGTGGGGGCCTGCGCTGGGCGATCCTTGCCCCCATTGTACTCTTGGTCAAAAAGCCAAAAGCACTATTCCATCCTGTTGAAAAACGCGAATTAATGAAGAATAGCCCGGTTGAGAGAGCCAACGGCTTAATATCTATTATCCACGTGGTAATTATATATAGCGCTGCAATCAGCGCATAATAATAACGATATCATGAGCGAGCGGGGAGTGCCATATTCGGAATGATTACGGGTAGTCCTGTGTGGATAGGCTTTGTATCATTGCCTGTCTGACTCGGTTTGTCGTGTGTAGTATCCTATTACTACCTATACCCGTCATACTTCAAGTTGCAGATGCGTTGGCTTTCCTCGCTTACCCCAGTCACTTACTTGAGTAAGCTCCTGGGGATTCTCTGCGTCGCCGCCTTCCTGCCACTCGAATTATTGAGGGTATATACGGATATTTCCACTTGTTTGCCGTTCGTTTACCAAATTGGGGGTATGGTTTATCGCATGAGCGGTGTGGGGGGGTAGCTAGCGAGGCTATCTTCTCAATGTTCGCTTAATATATTTTTTTAGGAATATTCTTGAAAATATATCTGTTGTCTTATTGTTCCTGCGTATACCTGTTCTTTTTCTGTTTTTAACTTGAGAATTTTCTTATAAATAAACCAATGAGTTACGGTTTTTTAAACGAATAATCAACATAATCTATTTTTTTTTCATTATCGTTCATGTATTATTCTTCTAAGAAAATCCTTAGCGATTTGTCTTTTAGGAATAATCTTACGATGCGGCTTCGTGAAATCTTATTTCTATTCTATTGCGGGAAAGTAGAATCATCCCTGATATGGATAATAATAATTGCGATAGCTCAGATTTAAATTAGTAAAATGTAAACCCTACTCATTTAGCATAGATGGAAAAAAGACGATAAATGGAATTTTAGTCACAGCTTACCACTCCTCTATAAGCGGTTGCTATCTGCTATCACACTGTATTTCATGGGGTTTAACCTCCTGGTGTTCATTGTCAGGAGGCGCGTGCATGGGTGTCGATGGGCTGGCTCTGGCCAGTAACCCGAGTGAGAGGCGGTTACTAATCCTCCTATAGTTTCAAGTATAAAGGGTATATGGACGGTAATATTAACAGGATTGTAAGATGAAAGTTTTATACTTGGGTGAAAAAAACATCGGAAGTTTAGGGATTATCCGCATCATTGAAACCAGTTATGCAGGGTCATCAATTATTCTAAAAGGTGTGGAAGAGTGCAGCCATAAGACATTATCAGAGCCTTATGATATCTGTATTATTGATGGTAAAAAGCTCGATACACAGCCGGTTGAGAATTTAAAAAAACTGATGCTGATGCCTGGCGTCCCTGTTCTTGTTTTGGCCAAAAAAGAGCAATCATTGCATAAATTCTTCAATCACTTGAGCAACGTACGTGGCGTTATTGAGTACGAAAGTGGTGTTGAGTTTTTCCTTAGTGCGATAAATATGGTTCTGGCCGGTGGATATTGCTATTCATGGGATATCTATAGCCTGAAGAATGACAATTCAGAACTCTTCAATGAAGAGTATTTTGAGTCAGTTGGTTTAACGCGCCGGGAGATGGAGATCCTGAAGATGTACCTTGATGGTGCAACGAATAAGGAAATCTCAATCAAACTGTCAAGAAGCCAAAAAACCATTAGTGCACACAAGTCTAATATACTGCGCAAAATTGGTACCAAGCGGTTGCCGATTAGTCCAGCGCATTAAGTCACTATTTGGCGGGTTCCAATACCTGCTTCTTGTATTGGAACGCCAAAAGCTTATAGAACGAAAATCCCCTTATCTTAGTCGGTCGCTGTTTTGTCATGCGCATGTGAGGGAGGAAGACGAGGATTCTATCCTGTCTTATTATATTCATTGTATTTTTCTCTGTTTAAAAAATAGTCAATCGATGGTGGTAACCCCCGTTTTGAGCGATCAGCCGTGTTCACATTTAAGGCCATTTCTGGTGAAGTTCTCCGCTGTGATTGAACTTTCCGCACAGCGAATGCTTTCGCTTTGAGCTGGCTTTCAACAACCAAAGTCTACCTCTTTGATTAATCTTGATGATCGGTTTTAATACAGATCTGTACTATTTTGTCTCATTTTTCTCTCTTTGTTAAAAATAATTAATTAGAAGGATTTAGCGATTTTATGCATTTTTATCTTAGTTAGAATAATCTTAAAAATAGTATGAAAATCCTAGTCATAGGAATGGATTATTTATTTAATCCTAGGATTATTTTTTCTTATTTTATTGTGCATTACCTTGTGTTTTTATCATAAAAACTCAATAAAAACATTGAATTAAATTATTTTATTTATCTTTTTTTCTTATTTTTACTTAGCGTGTTTTTTGTGTGCATTTATAGCCTGGTTAGGGGCCTAATGTGAGTAAAAAATTGGTGATAAGATGTTCGATGATTAACTCGTATGACAATGCGAGGATATGTTGATATCAGGGAATGTAATTGAATTTTAATCGGAACTACGTCTGGAGTTATGACTTACATGGATAAAACAATAGTTCTGGCTGTTAACAGCGGAGAAGGAAAAACCCGGCTGTTGACGGCGAACGCAAACAAGGCTGTTAAAGTTAAGCTGATTCACGGTAATAAATACCTGCTGAAAAATCTGGGTAACGATTTTGCACCAGAAAATATTACCTTGGCACGTGTAGGCAAAGCGCTACACATCATCCAGGAAGGAGACACCAAAGCCAGTATCATTATTGAAGATTACTTCAATGGTGATGCCAACAATCCGGTACTGCTGGGCATGGCTGAAGATGGGCAATTGTATGCCTATGTTCCGTTGTCAGGTGAAGGCTACGAACATGGCTATCTTACCAGCGAAGGTGAGTTGTCACCTGCTGCTTTAGGTGGCCCCGCATTAGGCAGCGGCAACGGTATATTTACTTCCTCAGATGACAACAACGACGCCTTGTTTGGCCTGCTCGGTTGGGTGGCTGCGGCAACCGCCATCGGTGCCGGTGCTGCTATTGCCTATCATAACCGCAGTAATGACGATAACCACACCGACAATACCCCACCGGCAACACCGGCTATCGGCCAGGCGTTGGACCAGACCGGCCCGATTACCGGGGCCATTCAAAACGGCAGCGTCACCGATGAAACCCGCCCGGTTCTGAGTGGCAAGGGGGAACCCGGCGATCTCATCACGGTGTATGACAACGGCCAAACTATTGGCAGCGTGGTGGTTGACGGCAACGGCAACTGGACATTTACCCCTGATACAGCACTGGGTGAAGGTTCGCACCAGTTGGTGATCACCGAAACCGATCCGGCGGGTAATGTCAGCTCTCCTTCCGATTCCCTGAATTTTAACGTCGATACCACGCCTCCAGATGCGCCGGGCCTCCAGCATGTTATGGATAAAGTGGGGGACACCGTGGGTGAAATTAAAGCCGGTGGTGTCACCGACGATCCGCGTCCTGAACTGAGCGGCAGCGGTGAAGCGGGCAGCAAGGTCACCATTTATGACAATGGCACCGTGATTGGTGAAACCGAGGTCAATGAAGATGGCCGCTGGTTCTTCAAGCCTGACACGGACCTGACCGACGGCAGCCACAACCTGACGGTTTCCCAGACCGATCCCGCAGGCAACCAGAGCGAGCAGTCTGGCGGCTGGAACTTTACGGTCGATACTCAGGCTCCTTCCCAGCAGCAAATCGGCAGCATCATTGACAATACGGGCAGCGTGACCGGTCCGTTGACCAACGGCAGCATCACCGATGAAAAAAACCCGGAACTGAATGGGGTTGGTGAGCCGGGCAACGTCATTATCATCAAGGATAATGGGAAAGAAGTGGGTTCGACGATCGTTGACGACCAAGGCAACTGGAGCTACGTCATCGATGAGACGCTTGAAGAGGGCAGCCATCAACTGGTGGTAACCGAGGTTGATCAGGCGGGTAACGTGGGCACTCCATCCAACCCGATTGAGATCGTGGTCGATACCACGGCGCCGGACAAACCGGTGCTGGGCGTAGCCATTGACGACGTAGGGGAGATCCGCGGTCCGTTGACCAGCGGCAGCGTAACCGACGACGCTAATCCAACCCTCACCGGCACGGCCGAGCCGGGCAGCATCGTCAAAATTTATGACAACGATCAACTGTTGGGGTCGGTTGCGGTCGACAACAACGGGGCTTGGAGCTTTACCCCAACCGAGCCACTGCCGGAAGGCGCACACAATATTACCACCACGGCAACGGACAAGGCGGGCAACACCAGCGATCCGTCCGACGTGTTTGAACTGACCACCGACTACACCCCATCACCAATGGATCCTGAGCACCTGGCGATTACGGCAGTGGAAGATCGCGTGGGTGACCGCCAAGGCACCGTGGATAGCGGGGCGATCACCGATGACAGCCAACCGCTGATCAGCGGTATCGGCACGGCCGGTGATACCATTTTTGTCTACACCACCGATACGGCTGGCCAGCACCTGATTGGCAGCACCGTGGTGCAGCAGGATGGCACCTGGAGCATGACGCCTGAACTGCCGCTGCTGGAAGGCAATAATCAGTTGGCGATCCGGGCACAGGATCCGGCGGGCAACCGTACCGATCTGTCGAGCCCAAGCTATGACATTACCCTGTTTGTTCCTGTGTCGTCTGAACCGGCCATCACCAGCGTGGTGGATAACGCCGATCCGCACGTGGGGCCGCTGCAGAAGGGCGATGTTACCAATGACAACACCCCGACCCTGAACGGCACCGCCGAAGCGGGCCGTATCGTGACGGTACGTGACAACGGCCAGGTGATCGGTTCGGTCACTGCCGATGCCAACGGCAAGTGGAGCTTCACGCCAGAAACGGCGCTGAAAGACGGCAGCCACAACCTGAGCGTCACCGCCACCGACGCGGCGGGCAACGTCAGCGCGCCAAGCGGCAGCTTCGGGATCGTGATTGATACTACGGCCCCGGCTGCACCGGGTGAAATCACCATCATCGACAACGTGGGTGAGAAGACCGGCGAAGTGAAGCCGGGCGAGACCACCGACGATCGTTCACCGACCCTGACCGGCAAAGGCGAGCCGGGCGACACCGTGACGGTGATCGACAACGGCAACGTGATCGGCAGCACCGTGATCGACGAGAACGGCAACTGGACGTTTACCCCGAGTGAACCGCTGGATAACGGCGATCATACCCTGAGCACCACCGTGACGGATCCGGCAGGCAACGTGAGCGAGCCGAGCCCGGGCGTGAACATCGTGGTGGACGACACCCCGGTGCTGGTCCAGTTGGGTTCAGTGACCGACAACGTAGGGCCGAACACCGGTACGCTGCAGCCGGGTGATGTGACGGACGATGCCCGTCCAGAACTGAACGGCAGCGGCAAGCCGGGCAGCGTGGTGACCGTGAAAGACGGTGACACCGTGCTGGGCAGCACCACCGTGAACCCGGACGACAGCTGGAGCTTTACGCCAGAAACCGACCTGGGCGACGGCAACCACAGCCTGACCGTGACCGCGGAAGATGCGGCGGGCAACAGCGTGACCTCCCCGGCGTTTGAGCTGAAGGTGGACACCGAAGCCCCGGCCCAACCGGTGATTGGCGGTGCGATTGACGACGTGGGCGACATCCGCGGGCCATTGACCAGCGGCAGCGTAACCGACGACAGCACCCCGACCTTCAATGGTTCGGCCGAACCGGGCAGTGTCATCAAGGTGTACGACGACGGCAAACTGTTGGGCTCGGTCACGACCGACAACAGCGGCTCGTGGAGCTTTACCCCGACCACGCCACTGCCGGAAGGTGCGCACAATATCACCACCACGGCAACGGACAAGGCGGGCAACACCAGTGCACCGTCAGACGTGTTTGAACTGACCACTGACTACACAGCCTCACCGACCGGGCCAGAGTTCCTGGCGATCACCGGTGTGGAAGACCGTGTGGGCAGCGAGCAGGGCATGATCGCGTCCGGTGGGATCACCGACGACAGCCAACCGCTGATCAGCGGTATCGGCACGATCGGTGACACCATTCTGGTGTATACCACCGACATGGCTGGCAACCACCTTATTGGCAGTGCAACGGTACAAGCTGATGGCACTTGGTCACTGACGCCAACCACGCCACTGCTGGAAGGCAACAACCAGTTGACCATCGTGGCAGTGGACGCAGCAGGCAACAAGACCCAGCCAAGTACCCCGTCATACGATCTCAACATCGACATCACTGGGCCGACACAGCCGGCGATCACCAGCGTGGTGGACAACGCTGAGCCACACGTGGGGCCACTGCAGAAGGGCGATGTCACCAACGACAATACCCCGACCCTGAACGGTAATGCCGAAGCGAATAGCACCGTCACCATTTCTGACAACGGCCAGGTGATCGGTTCGGTCACTGCCGATGCCAACGGCAAGTGGAGCTTCACGCCAGAAACGGCGCTGAAAGACGGCAGCCACAACCTGAGCGTCACCGCCACCGACGCGGCGGGCAACGTCAGCGCGCCAAGCGGCAGCTTCGGGATCTTGATTGATACTACGGCCCCGGTTGCACCGGGTGAAATCACCATCATCGACAACGTGGGTGAGAAGACCGGCGAAGTGAAGCCGGGCGAGACCACCGACGATCGTTCACCGACCCTGACCGGCAAAGGCGAGCCGGGCGACACCGTGACGGTGATCGACAACGGTAACGTGATCGGCAGCACCGTGATCGACGAGAACGGCAACTGGACGTTTACCCCGAGTGAACCGCTGGATAACGGCGATCATACCCTGAGCACCACCGTGACGGATCCGGCAGGCAACGTGAGCGAGCCGAGCCCGGGCGTGAGCATCGTGGTGGACGACACCCCGGTGCTGGTCCAGTTGGGTTCCGTGACCGACAACGTAGGGCCGAACACCGGTACGCTGCAGCCGGGTGATGTGACGGACGATGCCCGTCCGGAACTGAACGGCAGCGGCAAGCCGGGCAGCGTGGTGACCGTGAAAGACGGTGACACCGTGCTGGGCAGCACCACCGTGAACCCGGACGGCAGCTGGAGCTTTACGCCAGAAACCGACCTGGGCGACGGCAACCACAGCCTGACCGTGACCGCGGAAGATGCGGCGGGCAACAGCGTGACCTCCCCGGCGTTTGAGCTGAAGGTGGACACCGAGGCCCCGGCTCAGCCGGTGATTGGCGGTGCGATTGACGACGTGGGCGACATCCGCGGGCCATTGACCAGCGGCAGCGTAACCGACGACAGCACCCCGACCTTCAATGGTTCGGCCGAACCGGGCAGTGTCATCAAGGTGTACGACGACGGCAAACTGTTGGGCTCGGTCACGACCGACAACAGCGGCTCGTGGAGCTTTACCCCGACCACGCCACTGCCGGAAGGCGAGCACCGCTTTACGGTCACGGCGACGGACAAGGCAGGCAACGTCAGCGATCCATCGAACACCTTTACCCTGACCCTGGACTTCACGCCACCGGATGCCAGTAAAGTGGTCATCACCGGCGTGGACGATCAGGTCGGTGAGCAGAAGGGCAACGTGGTTGCCGGTGGAACCACCGACGACAACCGCCCGACCATCAAGGGCACCGGGGCGGAAGCCGGTAACACCATTACGGTGTACAACGGTTCTACCGTGATCGGCACCGCGCTAGTACAGGCGGACGGCACCTGGTCACTGAAGCCGACCCTGCCACTGGCCGACGGCCTGGCGACGCTGACCGCGAAGGAAAGCGATCAGGTGGGCAATACCACCGTGGCATCGCCGGAGTACGCGATCACCGTGGTTACCGTACCACCGCAGGCACCGACCATCACCAGCGTGGAAGACAATGTCGAACCGCACACCGGTGCCTTGCAGAAAGGGGATATCACCAACGACAACACCCCGACCCTGAAGGGCTCGGCGTTGCCGGGCGGCACCGTGACGGTGTACGACAACGGCACCGCGATCGGCAGCGTCAAGGCGGACAACAACGGCGCGTGGAGCTTTACGCCATCCACCCCACTGGGTGAAGGCAACCACAGCCTGACGGCGTCGGTCACCGACAGCATTGGCCAGGTCAGCCCGACCACCGGTGGCTTCGGTATCGTGGTCGACACGCTGCCACCGGCACCGGTCACCGGTCTGGTGGTCACCGATGACTACGGCAACGTGCAGGGGCCATTGACGGCGGGCAGCGTGACCGATGACAACACGCCAACCTTCAGCGGCAAGGCGGAAGCGGGCAGCGTGGTCAACGTGCTGGATAACGGCAAGGTGATCGGCAGCACCACGGTCGACAGCAACGGCAACTGGAGCTTTACGCCAAGCACGCCGCTGGACAATGGTGCGCACGACTTCACCACCACGGTCACCGATAAAGCCGGTAACACCAGCGCCGAAGGGCAACACCTGGCGGTGACGGTGGATGCCGTACCGGGTCAGGTACAGTTGACCGGGCTGGCGGATGACGTGGGCGATATCCAGGGCGCTATCGCGCAGAACGGCGTGACGGACGACACCCGTCCGACGCTGAGCGGCACGGCGAAAGCCAATAGCGTGGTAACGGTCAGCGACGGCGACACCGTATTGGGAAGCACCACGGCGAAAGCCGACGGTACCTGGAGCTTTACACCGGCAGTCGATCTGGGCCAGGGCGCACACAGCCTGAGCGCCAGTGCCAAAGATCCGGCAGGCAGCATCAGCAACAGCGGCAACTGGGCATTTACGGTTGATTCGGTAGCGCCGAACGCACCGTTTATCGACTCGGCGGCGGATGATGTGGGCAGCGTGCAGCCACAGAACATGACCAGCGGCAGTGCGACGGACGATCCGACGCCAACGCTGTCGGGCCGTGCGGAAGCCAACAGCATCGTCAAGGTCTATGACCAGAACGGGTTGCTGGGCTCGGCGCAGACCGACGCCAGCGGCCAGTGGAGCTTTACCCCGACCAGCAAGCTGGCGGAAGGCGAGCACCGCTTTACGGTCACGGCGACGGACAAGGCAGGCAACGTCAGCGATCCATCGAACACCTTTACCCTGATCCTGGACTTCACGCCACCGGATGCCAGTAAAGTGGTCATCACCGGCGTGGACGATCAGGTCGGTGAGCAGAAGGGCAACGTGGTTGCCGGTGGAACCACCGACGACAACCGCCCGACCATCAAGGGCACCGGGGCGGAAGCCGGTAACACCATTACGGTGTACAACGGTTCTACCGTGATCGGCACCGCGCTAGTACAGGCGGACGGCACCTGGTCACTGAAGCCGACCCTGCCACTGGCCGACGGCCTGGCGACGCTGACCGCGAAGGAAAGCGATCAGGTGGGCAATACCACCGTGGCATCGCCGGAGTACGCGATCACCGTGGTTACCGTACCACCGCAGGCGCCGACCATCACCAGCGTGGAAGACAATGTCGAACCGCACACCGGTGCCTTGCAGAAAGGGGATATCACCAACGACAACACCCCGACCCTGAAGGGCTCGGCGTTGCCGGGTGGCACCGTGACGGTGTACGACAACGGCACCGCGATCGGCAGCGTCAAGGCGGACAACAACGGCGCGTGGAGCTTTACGCCATCCACCCCACTGGGTGAAGGCAACCACAGCCTGACGGCGTCGGTCACCGACAGCATCGGCCAGGTCAGCCCGACCACCGGCGGCTTCGGTATCGTGGTCGACACGCTGCCACCGGCACCGGTCACCGGTCTGGTGGTCACCGATGACTACGGCAACGTGCAGGGGCCATTGACGGCAGGCAGCGTGACCGATGACAACACGCCAACCTTCAGCGGCAAGGCGGAAGCGGGCAGCGTGGTCAACGTGCTGGATAACGGCAAGGTGATCGGCAGCACCACGGTCGACAGCAACGGCAACTGGAGCTTTACGCCAAGCACGCCGCTGGACAACGGTGCGCACGACTTTACCACCACGGTCACCGATAAAGCCGGTAACACCAGCGCCGAAGGGCAGCACCTGGCGGTGACGGTAGATGCCGTACCGGGTCAGGTACAGTTGACCGGGCTGGCGGATGACGTGGGGGATATCCAGGGCGCTATCGCGCAGAACGGCGTGACGGACGACACCCGTCCGACGCTGAGCGGCACGGCGAAAGCCAATAGCGTGGTAACGGTCAGCGACGGCGACACCGTATTGGGAAGCACCACGGCGAAAGCCGACGGTACCTGGAGCTTTACACCGGCAGTCGATCTGGGCCAGGGCGCACACAGCCTGAGCGCCAGTGCCAAAGATCCGGCAGGCAGCATCAGCAACAGCGGCAACTGGGCATTTACGGTTGATTCGGTAGCGCCGAACGCACCGTTTATCGACTCGGCGGCGGATGATGTGGGCAGCGTGCAGCCACAGAACATGACCAGCGGCAGTGCGACGGACGATCCGACGCCAACGCTGTCGGGCCGTGCGGAAGCCAACAGCATCGTCAAGGTCTATGACCAGAACGGGTTGCTGGGCTCGGCACAGACCGATGCCAGCGGCCAGTGGAGCTTTACCCCGACCAGCAAGCTGGCGGAAGGCGAGCACCGCTTTACGGTCACGGCGACGGACAAGGCAGGCAACGTCAGCGATCCATCGAACACCTTTACCCTGACCCTGGACTTCACGCCACCGGATGCCAGTAAAATTGCCATCACGGGTGTGACGGATAACGTGGGCAGCGTGACCGGGCCGGTTGACCAGGGTGGTATTCTGGATGACCGCAAGCCGGTGATTAAAGGAACCGGGGCTGAAGCGGGGGATACCATTACGGTTTCTACCACCGATGCGGATGGCAACACTAAAGTTCTTGGCACGACAACCGTGGGCAGCGATGGCACATGGGAATTGACGTCAAGCGGATCACTGTACGATGGCTTGAACAAACTGACCGTGGTCGAAACCGACAAGGTGGGTAATACCGCCAAGCCGGATAGCAGCTACAATGTCACCCTGTCGTTGACGCCGGGCGCACCGACTATTGACAGTATTGTCGATGACAGCGGGGCGACGCATGTCACCCTCGCAGAAGGTGCCTTGACGAAGGACAATACGCCGACGTTGAGCGGGACTTCGTCGGTCGCTGAAGGTGACACCATTACCATTTACAATGGTAATACCGTGGTTGGTACGACTACGGCTGGCCCGGGGGGTAACTGGAGCTTTACGCCAACCACCAAACTGCCTGATGGTGCTTACAGCTTCAGCGTGACGGGAACCAACAGCGCTGGCCAAGAGAGTGCACACAGTGGCTCTCAAACGATCACTATCGACGCCACGCCACCGAACCCGGTATCGGGCCTGACAGTCAACGATGATGTAGGGTCTGTACAAGGGCCATTGGCCAACGGCGCCGTGAGTGATGACAATACGCCAACCTTCAAAGGCAATGCGGAAACCGGCAGCACGGTCACTATCTATGCCAATGGGGATGCGATTGGCAGCGTAACGGTCACCAGCCCAGACGGTAGCTGGGTCTATACACCAACGACAGCGTTGCCGGATGGTAATTACCAGTTCGCCACGGAAGTGACGGATAAAGCAGGCAACAGCAGCGGTAAAGTAGAGGGTATTGCGATCACTGTTGATACGGTGCCAGGCGATCTGAAACTGCTGCAAGTCGTCGACAACGTTGAGCCTGATGGTGGTTCACGTCTGTTGAACAATGGCGATGTAACTAACGACAGCACGCCAACGTTTGTCGGTACCGCGACGGCAGGCAGTATTATTACCCTCAAAGAGGGTGCCAGTACGGTGCTGGGTAGCGTGAAGGTTGACGCATCTGGCAACTGGACCTTCGAACCGAGCACGGTGTTGAGCGAAGGTGTCCATAACTTCGTGGTCAGCGGTGTTGATGCCGGAGGTAATCCGTTAACGCCGATTAACTTCAGCTTGACCATTGACACTGTGGCACCTGGGGCACCGAATATTACGGATGTGGTGGACAATACGCTGCCGGTACTGGGTACCGTGCTCAGCGGTCACGCGACTAACGACACGACGCCTGAAATCAAAGGCACGGCGGAAAAAGACAGCACCGTTCAGATTTATAATCAGATCGATGCGACCAACCGTGTTCTGCTGGGGACGGCGCTGGCTGATACCAATGGTCAGTGGGTGTTGATACTGACTGATGACAAGGCGTTAACCGATGGCAGCTACACGCTGGTTGCAGTGGCTACCGATAAGGCGGGTAACGTGGGTGCGGCCAGTGCACCATGGACCATCATTATTGATACGGCGATTTCGGATGCCACTATCGCGATCACGTCGATCAGTGATGACCTGGGGGTTAGCGATACTGACTTTAACACCAGCGATAACACGCTGTTGATTAACGGTACGCTGAACAAGGCGCTGCAGGCGGATGAGTGGGTTGAAGTCAGCGTGGACGGTGGCAAAACCTGGACCAAGGCTGCCAGCACCACCGCCAGCACCTGGACGGTGGATCTGCAGAGCCAACCGTTGGATTCGGGTAACTACACCATCGACGCACGAGTGGTCGATCAGGCAGGTAATATCGGTAGCACCGATTCGCATGCACTGACCATCGCGACCGGTGGACCGAACCTGAATGGCCTCACCACTACCACGGGTATCACGACCGATACCAGTAATGGTCTGGTGAGTGGTGATCTGTTCAGCCACAGTGCGACGGCTACCAACAACGATATGGTCACCCGTGACCGTACCGTGACGTTGAACGGTAATCTGAGTGCTGCACTGCAGGCTAACCAGTATCTGCAGATCTCGCTGGATAATGGCACCACCTGGAAAACGCTGCTGTCTCAGAGCGGAAGCCAGTGGAATTACACGTTGGATGCGGTTACGCAGAGCACCACGGTGGATTACCAACTGCGGGTGATTGATTCTGCCGGTAACCTGGGGACTAACACCCACTTTGCCAACAGCTATCAGGTGGTGATCGATCTGGAAGCACCAGATGCCATCCTGGGGGCACCAAACGTGCCGCAAATTGTGGATAACACCACCACATTTGTCTTCAACAGCAGCCAATATGGCAAGGTTGAAGCCGGGGCGATTGTGTCATTGGTGAGTGACGTGAACCGTAATGGGACCTACCAGGAAGGGCTGGATCAGGTTATCGGCTTTGCCAAAGCTAACGCGGACGGCACTTGGGCACTGAGCACCACGCTGCCATCTGGCGCGCACAACATCGCGTTTATGGTATGGGATGATGCGGGTAACCGTTCGGCCATGAGCTCATCAACCAGCATCGGGGTCACCGATGGTGGCGGCAGTACGCTGATTGAGCAGAAGTGGGGCGGTACAACCGATGCAGAAGGCTATGGCTTGAACGCCGCGGCGGTGACCATCAGCCAAGACGGATTGTGGTCGTTCTTCCAGAGCGTGCGTGGAACCTCCGGGACCACGACGGCGAACGCCGGGCGTGTTTACAACGCCACATCGCAGGAGGATTACACCTCGACCTACCTGGCGCAGCCATCAACCACTAACGGGGCGGGCTATAACGTTAACGATGCGGGTTATGGTCGCTTTATCAACTCGGCCACTTTCGCGGATATCAACCGCGATGGCTTGACCGATGTGATGTCGCAGGTCAGCTCGTACGGTAACGCTAACCGGACGGCCTACTGGATGCAGAATGCCGACGGCAGCTACACGCCGCAGGCGCTGAACCAGGGCACACTGAACCACCTGGGTGGGGTGATCGCCTATGACCGTGAGGGTGATGGCTATCTGGACTTCGTATTGGCTGACTCAGAGTCGGACTCCATTTCGTTTATCAAGAACGTCAATGGGGTACTGACCTATGAGCAAGCTTCCGGTTTCGCTGCCGGGCACCCGGGCGGGGCTATTCCTTCCGCGCTGAGTGTGTTGCACGAAGTGGGGGCGGTGGATATCGACAACAATGGTACGGTGGATATCACCGCGCATATCGATTACAACGGTGCGGGAACCTACGCTGGTAACGGCTCACGTGGCCTGGGGATTATCTACAACCAGACCAATGGCACCACCTCGACCACCTTTGGTCAGGTGGGGTATTACGCCAACGTGTTCCGCAGCGACGGTGCGACCGACTACGGTAACCTGTCGATTTCCATGACCTATGCCGACTACAACGGTGATGGTTGGCTGGATCTGTTCCTGAGCCGTGGGGCGAAAAATGCGGTGGATGGTAACGAAAGCCGCATTTACCTGAACGACGGTACCGGCAAGTTGATGGCCACCGATGCGCAGGCGCTGTGGTTCGGTGACAGCCTGGATGGCGGCACCTCGCTGGCGGTGGACTGGAACCACGATGGCAAGATGGACATCATTGAAGTACCACGTTCCGGTGTGACCGGTAGCCCGGTGTTGTACCTGAATCAGGGCAACAACGTGTGGGGGACCAATGCGGTCAGCCTGACCAGCCAGACTTACAACAACCTGACGGGTGCGGTAGCGCTGGATTACGACTGGGACGGTTCGATGGACCTGGTGCTGTACCGCTCCGGAGCTGATGCTGCGGTGGTGTCTGGCGATGCAGCTGCGCCAACGCTGTTGGTGAAAAACACCAACATCGCGGCAGACGGTACCAGCCTGCAGATCCGTATTGTTGACGGCAACGGCATCAATACCTTCTACAGCAACACCGTCAAGCTGTATGACTCGCACGGTAACCTAGTGGCGACGCAGTTGATTAACCCGCAGGCGTCCGGCTCCAGCAACAGTATGGGCCTGGTGAGCTTCTTCGGGTTGAACCCGGATGAAGTGTATTCGGTACAACTGTTGCGCATCACCAACGGTGCGGCCAACCACGTCGGGGCTTTTGCCGGTGAACAGGGTGGCAACATCAACACCACGGTGAATGAAAACTGGGGTGGGTTGACCACCGGTAAGGCGCATGATGCTTATGTGCTGACGGCGGAGAACACCAATGATGTCAACAATACTATCGGTGCCAGCGGTATTACCGGCACCGGGTATAACGACACCTTCTTCAGTTCGGCGGGTGACGATACCTACACCGGTGGTGGCGGCTGGAACCAGGTGGTGAGCGGTCAGGCGGTCTGGAGTGCTACGGCAGGGATGGACATCGTCGATTACAGCCGTGCACCGGGCGCCGTTATGGCCAACCTGTGGACGGGCACTGCAACGGGCCATGGCAACGACAAGCTGGTGAGTATCGAAGGCTTGATCGGTAGCAATCAGGGTGACACCTTCACCGATAACTCGGCGAACAACCTGTTTGAAGGCCGCGGTGGTAATGACACGTTCTACCTGATGAACGGTGGCAACGACACCCTGATGTATAAGGTGTTGGCGGGTCTGGAGAGTGACGGGACGGGGGGTAACGGTCACGACACGGTCCATGGCTTCAAGGTTGGCAACGTGGTGACTGACAGTGACGCCGATCTGATCGACCTGAGCGATCTGCTGGATTATAACGGCCCGATCTCCTTCTTCCAGGATGATGGCAAGATGGAGCTGGACTACTCTTCCCAGGGTATTCTCAAATACCTGAAGGTTGAGACTTCTGGCAACGATACGGTGATCAGTATCGACCGTGATGGTCAGGGCGGGCAGTACGCCTTTACCAACGTAGTGACGTTGGCGAATGTGCATACCGATCTGGAAACGTTATTGCAGAATAACCAAATCATTGTTTAACCGGTAACGGAACCCGCAGTGTAAAAGCTGCGGGTTCTATTTGTCGTTATCTTATTATCGGGTAAACATTTTTTGGCTATTTCCTCCTGCGGGAGGAATAACCGATCGCAGAAAATTGTCGCCGTTTATGGATGAATATATCAGGTGAGCCTGGAGCATATAATGAAAGCTGTTCGTAATGGATTTAACTACGCCAATATTGCTGTATTAACCTTAGCTGCGGGATTGTTCTCTTTTTCCGCATTGGCTGAATCAGCATATAACAATCAACATCAGGGAATATTATCAGGGGCAGAAACAAACACTGTCGCTGCAAACGGTTATCGCCCTGTGGCGAAAGTCGTGCCTGAGCTGTCTCAGGTTGTGTTTTATTATCCACAAGGCAATCTCCCAGCCACTGTCAATGTGGATCGTGAGCTGCAATCGGCATTGTTACCGGGTGAGTTTACCGTGTTCTGTGTCGCACCGGGTGTACACGCGATTGAATCTTACTTCCAGGATCAGCCGCTGTATAAGGGAAAACAGGATCCAGAACATCAGATCAAGGTTAATGGTGCTGAGACCTACTTCTTGCAGGTGAATCCAGGGGTGAGTGGCAGCACAACGGCCTTGGTGGAAAGGGCGACAGCAGAGGCTGATCTGGCATCTATGCGCAAGCAAACGCGTATTATCAACCGAGCTTCACAAGTAAAGCCTTGCGAGTATGTCAACGGTGGTGGTGCCGTGCTGATTCAGGAAAGCATACAGTTCCGTTTTGGCAAGAGCAGTTACGGTTCTATTTTGCCGTCCTCAGTGGCTAAACTGGACAACGTGATTGCGTTTCTCAAACAAGGCAATAGCGTTGCTGACATTCAACTGGTGGGGTACACCGATGCTATCGGTAGCCCAGAGTCAAACCAGCGCTTGTCACAGGCCAGGGCCAATACGATTCGCGAGGCCTTGATTAACGCAGGCGTTGGCGAGGACCTGATCACTAACGTCAGCGGTATGGGCGTGGCGCAAAGCGCTGAGGGCTGCGTTGCCAATGCGAGCCATCAGGGGGCGGGTTGCAATGTTAACAGCCGTCGTGTGGATATTATTGTCCGGTAACCCTTATTCCGCTCTGATTTAGCATTATGAAACAAAGGGCTATAATAGGAATAAAGTAGCCCTTTTATTTAGTAATGCTGGTCAGTTAAGCACAAAGCAGCATAATCATGCATCAATGGCTTAAGGCATCGTCCCCTCACCCTAACCCTCTCCCCAAGGGAGAGGGAATTGGTTAGCCTTAACTGATGCGCATTACCCTTTTATTTAGGTACTATTGTTGGAGTAAATAGAGATAATACTTAACTGTTAGGAATTTTCTTATGTTATATTATCATTATATCCCTCATGTGTTTTGAAAAATTATATTAAAATACGCCCTATCGCTAGAGTAATTAATTTGACTTTTTGTTTCCTTTGGTTACATAAAAAGGCTTTCCTAGGCATTTTCTTATTTATTTGGGTTGTACTTTAAGTAGACACTTACGTTCTTTCTTGCAGTGGTCAATATATTGTCTGTGTTAAGATATATCTAATGTTTAGCTTGGATGCTAAATCACAGTTTTTAAGTAAAACCAGGGAAAGATTATGAGTGAACAATTGTCGGTGTCTTTGGAGTCACCGGAGATTCCCGAGTCTCCGGCGATTCGGTCGCGAGAGTTTGACAATATAGAAGACCATGGCAGGGATTCATTGCTTTGGGCCGTTGAATGGTTGTGTCAACACTACAACAAGCAGGCCAGCAAAGAAGTATTGTATGCAGGGTTACCGCGTGGCGACAAATTGGAACCTGAATTAGCGCTGCGCATGCTGGATCAGGTCGGCATCGCTGCCGGTTGGATCAGGCGCGATCTGGCTAAAATCTCCTCTTATTTATTCCCATTGGTGGTCGCTCGCAGTGATGGCAGCTACTGTATTGTCGCCGCACGCACCGGCAAGCGTGGAAGCTACTGGTATCAGGTGGTGGTACCTGAAAGTGGTGGCACCATCAGCATTCAGGAAGCGGAGTTGTCTGCCAATGGCTATGCCATGGTGGCAAACCCTAAGCCCAAACTGGACGCCCGTCTGGACGATGAAATTCTGCCGCAAGCCAATCGTGAAGGACATTGGCTGTTCTCTACCCTGTGGCGTTATCGGCACTATTTTTACAGTGCGGCAACGGCGGCATTACTGGCTAACGTACTGACGCTGGCCACCACGTTCTTCACAATGAACGTTTACGATCGTGTCATCCCTACCCAAGCTTACGTTACCCTATGGTCATTGGCGATTGGGGTGCTGATTGCCATTGTGTTCGAATTCACCTCCAGGCAGGTTCGTACCTATTTAATTGATGTGGCTGGCAAAAAGGCCGATCTGATTGTCGGAGCGAAGCTCTTTCGCCAAGTCATGGCGATGCGTATGGAGAGCAAGCCCCAATCGACAGGGACCTTTGCCAACCAACTGCGTGATTTTGAGGCTGTGCGTGATTTTGCCACTTCCGCCACCCTGTCTACGCTGTCAGACCTGCCATTCTGCGCCTTGTTTATGTTCGTCATCTACCTGATTGGCGGGCAACTGGCGATCGTGCCACTGACGGCGATACCGATTATTTTGCTGGTCAGCATCATTATTCAATGGCCGTTAAGCCGTTATATGGGGGAAAACATCCGTGAAATCTCGCAGAAACAGGGGATGTTGATCGAATCCATTGAAGGAATGGAAGCGCTAAAAGCGGCGCGAGGGGAAGGGGTAATGCAAAAACGCTGGGACGATATCAGCGCCCTGGCTGCCGCTTCCTCGATGAAAACCCGCTACCTTTCCGCGCTGACCTCGAACTTTGTCACCTTTATGCAGCAGGTATGCACCGTGGTGATCGTGCTGTTTGGGGTGTATCTGATCCATGCGGGTGAACTCACCATGGGATCAATGATCGGGGTGGTTATTCTTTCCGGTCGTTCACTGGGGCCGCTGGCTGCGGTGGTTGGGTTGGCATTACGTTATCAGCATGCCAAAACAGCGCTGAAGTCACTGAATCAGTTGATGGAGCTGCCGGTAGAGCGCGATCCGAGCATTAACTACCTGCCGACACCGAAATTTGATGGCAACCTGAGCCTGAAGAAAGTCGGATTCGCTTATGCGGTGCCCGGCATGATGGTGCCACCGTCGATTCTGGATAACATCAATATCACCATCAAAGCGGGTGAGCGCGTGGCGATCATCGGCAGTATCGGCAGTGGAAAGTCGACGCTGTTGCGCGTAATGGCGCGTATTTACCAGCAGCGCAGTGGCCAGATCTCGATTGACGGTGTTGATGCAACGCAGGTCGATCCTGCCGATTGGCGTGCGGCGGTGGGGTACGTCGGCCAGGATTGTCGGCTGTTTAGCGGCACCTTGCGCTTCAACGTGACGATCGGCAACCCTGGGGCCAGCACCGAGGAGTTCCTGCGCGTGGCTCAGATGACCGGGCTGGATCGTATCGCGGCCAAGCATCCGCTGGGTTACGACATGCCGGTCGGGGAAATGGGGAACGCGCTGTCCGGCGGGCAGAAACAGTTGGTTGCACTGGCACGTTGCCTGTTACTGCGGCCGAAAGTGCTGCTGATGGATGAACCCACCAGTTCCATGGATGCGATGACTGAAACCCTGTTTATTCGCCAACTGCAAAAAGCCATCGAAGGACAAACATTGGTCATTGTGACGCACCGCATGTCAGTGCTGAACATTTTTGATCGCCTGATCGTGCTGGATGACGGACGCGTGATGGCCGATGGCCCGAAAGATCAGGTTATCGCGATGTTGAGCGCCAACGGCCAAAAGAATGGCCAGAAAATAACCCAGCAGAATCAGCAACATTAATCTCAATCAGACGGCAACAATCAGCAATAACCCATCGATCCCAAGCGACAGGTAGCTCAGGCTTTTGCCTCTTGGAAAACGATGGGGAGATGCCAACAAGGAACAACGGATGAACAAGGATGACTTTACAGTAGCCACCTCTGATGATGCTGATATAAGCAATAAAAATGGTGTGAAAGTAAAAGAAACTGGGGCAAAGAGAATTACGCCGAATGCGGCAGACAAAATTGAGCCTCAGAAAAAAAATAATAATAAAGATAATCAGCACAGTGGGAAAATAGATCCTGAAGACCTGCGGTTTATGAATGATCTGCAGGCGGCGTTAATTTCGCAAAAGACACCGTTCAGCATGATCATGCTGTATATCATCGCACTGGTGGTCGGCGTGGCATTGGTATGGGCACATTTCGCCCGCGTGGAGGAAATTACCCGCGGCGATGGAAAAATTATTCCTGCCAGCCGTGAACAGGTGATCCAGAGCCTGGAAGGGGGGATCCTGGAAGAGCTGAACGTGCGTGAAGGTGACATCGTCGAGAAAGGCCAGGTGCTGCTGAAGATGGATCCGACGCGTGCGGGATCCAGCTATGGCGAGTCATTGTCGAAAGTGCTGGGGCTTAAGGCCACGATAGCGCGCTTGCGTGCCCAATCTTATGGCACCGAACTGGTATTTCCGCCGGAGGTCATGGCGGTTCAAAGCCTGGTGAATGATGAAACCCAGGCCTATAACGCCCAGCTGAGAACCTTGAATGAGAGCGTTGATGCGCTGAAGAAAAGCCTGTCGCTGGCGGAAAATGAAGTGCAGCTCTCCGCACCATTGGCCAAGAAAGGGCTGGTTTCTGACGTGGAAATTCTGCGCCTGCGTCGGCAGGCCAATGAGTTCCAATTGCAGATTGCTGAACGCACCAACCGTTTCCGCTCTGATGCCAACAGTGAACTGAACAAGCAGGAGTCAGAGCTGGCTCAGGCGGAGGAAATCCTGCGAGGCCGCCAGGACGTGATGCAGCGCACCACCATTGTCGCCCCGGTACGCGGAACGGTGAATAACATCCGCACCACGACCCGAGGGGGCGTAATCCAGCAGGGAGCAGAAATCATGACGATTATTCCGCTGGAAGATAACCTGCTGGTTGAAGCGCAGATTAAACCGGCGGATGTGGCATTTATTCACCCGGGCTTACCTGCCACGGTCAAAATCACCGCTTATGACTACGCCATTTACGGTGGATTAACCGGCGTAGTGGAGCATTTGAGTTCGGACACCTTGGTTGATGAAGAGAAAGCGCGCTCCGGCCGTGGTGACTCGACCTATTACCGTGTGTATGTACGTACTAACCAGGCTGCACTCCATGTGAAGGATAAAACCTTCCCGATCATTCCCGGCATGGTGGCTAACGTCGAGATCAGGACAGGTGAAAAAACCATCCTGTCTTACATATTGAAACCGGTATTAAAAGCACGTGAAGCATTCAGGGAGAGATAAGCTAATGGCGCGTAAGCACAGGGAGTTTCGCCGGTTAAATGTGGCCATGGCAATTGCTATCTGTTTACCCTTTTCGACGTTGGCAGTGATACAGCCTGCTTTAGGGGAACAGGATATTAACGCATTGCCGCCGATGCTGACGCAGGAGGAGTACATGACATTATTCCATACCGAACAGCCAGCGGCGGAAGATGCGGCACAAGATGCCGGGCAGAGTGCGGCAGCTCCCAAAGAGGCTCCGCAGTTTCTGAAAGACTTGGTGGCGATGGATAACTCACACACGCCGGCATCCGCGCAACGCCCGGTTTCCCCTGCGCCAGCGGTGAGAACAGAAGCTCCCCCGCAGTTTAGCAATGACGAACTGGCGGGTAACGCTCAGCCTGTGGTTGTTGCCAGCCAAGATGAAAGGGGGCAATCAGGTAAAATCTTCAGCGGCAGCACTACGCCGGATAGCCACAGGCTTACGCCCGTTATCCCCAACGCAGCGATGACACGCATTGAGCCACCGGTGCCGGTTAAGAGTACCGAAGCCCCCGTCATCAGCAACGCTGAGCGCAAGAGCCTGCCCACGCCAGTGGGCAGCAGCGCCTCTGCGGTTTCGGTCATTCAGGGTAATCAGCCGGTATTGGTAAACCGCAACGAACTGCGGGCCAAGGCCAATATCGCAACGGAAACCCCGACGGGGAGCAGCCAGGCGGTGCTGAGAAATAATGATGCCCAGTTCCCGGCGGTGCAACAGCAGTACCAGCCGGATCCGGCGTATAGCAAGGTGCGTTGGAATGGCGAAATTGGCGGTGAGAGCGGCAAGCGCACCCTGAGCGATATGGCCAACGAGGCTTACGCGGGCAAAAGCAATAATCCGTCACGTGCTTTTCTGCGCCAGATGGTGTCTTTGGCCTTGGCGCACAGCCCGGAAATACGCGCCTCTGCCGCTGATGTGCTGGCGGCGGGTTATTATGTTGACCAGACAAAAGGCCAGCGCTGGCCGCAGGTTCAGGTCGGAGTATCAACCCCGTTAGGCACGCAGGGGGGAAATGCCGATCTGCAGCGCAACAACGCGAAAGCGAGTGATACCAGCGGCTCGGTTGCCATCACGACGCCTATCTATGACTGGGGCAAGATCAGCCATCAGATCGATAGCGCAGAAGAGGGCGTCACCGCGGCGGTGAATGCGCAGAAGTACACCAAAGAGCAATTAGCCTACAGTACCTTATCAGAATTGATGAATCTGGGGCGTTATCAGGAAAGCCGCCAGGTGGCACTGGCTTATGTTGAACGTATGAAGCAACTGGCCGATATGTTATCGCAGATTACCGCCGTGGATCGCGGGCGTGCCAGTGAGTATACCCAGGCCAAAGCCAAGCTGCTTTCTGCCCGTGCCAGCCTGGACGATATTGAGCACCAGGTCAGTACCAGCCGTATCAGGCTGGTACGCCTGTTGGGTGTCGAACCGAATTTGCCTGAGAATATCTCTTGGCGAGATTCAGTGATGCCCGCGTCAATGGCGATAGCGTCTTTGGCCAAGAACCCAAACCTGCTGAAGTTACAGGCGCAGGTCAAGGTTGCCGAATATGAAGCAGACAGCATCAAGTCGGCGGGTTTGCCGCAGCTGAATTGGGTGGTTTCCAAGAATACGGCAAAGAATATCAATGGTGATGAAACCGGCTGGTATACCGGGCTGAATGTTCAATGGAATGCGTTCAGCGGCGGTTCGCAAACCGCGGCGCAGATGGCCGCGCGTGCCAAAGCGAACGGTGCCCAGCAACAATATGAAGTGGCCTATCGCGACTTGGAGTACCAGATTAACAATCTGGTCCAGACGCGCGATTCTTCATTTATGCGCGCAGAGGATTTTGACCGTTTATCAGTGGAAACCGATCGGGTCAGGCAAATGTTTTATGACCAGTGGTATAACCTGGGCAAACGAACGCTGCTGGATGTGCTGACGGCGGAGAACGATCATTTTAATAATCAATTATCTGCGATCAACAACCGCTATGATGGCTATATCGCGAATATTAACGTGATTGCCAGTGCGGCGATGTTGTTGAACTGGATCGATAAATAGCCTCAGGCCTTAGGATTAAGCTTAACCTGGGTGAATGGACAATCTTTTCCCGATAAGTGACCAGGTGAAAAGGGCTGTGCTTTTTTCACCTTACTGATGCGTTTAGCTACAGATGTGATGAATCTATTCCCATTCATCTATTAATATCTTTGCTCTGGAAGTGACATTCTTTTGATGATCTCTAAGGGATTTACCCCTCAACAATTAACCCAGCTATTATAATGGAGGATTATATGTATTCCGTACTGGTTATCGATGAATCCCCCACAATATCAGCTGCGATAAAATCACTCTTGATGCAGTCTGATGCATTTAAAAACGTTTATGTTGCTGCCAGTAGCCAGCACAGTTTGGATATTGTGAATCAGCATCATATTGACCTGATCATTACGGATGTCGAGTTTCAGGGCGGTGACGGTTTTTCATTATTGAAAAAAGTCAAAATGGAGTACCCTGGGATCAAGTCGCTTTTTTTTTCTTCCAAGAATGAATCGGTCTATTCGCTGCGAGCGCTTGAGGCCAAGGCTAACGGATTCATCAGCAAAGGTAAGGATGTCGAAGAGTTGCTCTTTGCTGTGCAGCATGTGTTAAAAGGCTACCTGTTCTTTTCCGCAGAGGTATTAAGCAATGTGTCGGACATGGCAGCCTCCGGTAAGAGTTGCGGGGTTGCACATTCGCTGACTGCCCGTGAAATCAGTGTCCTGCGGTATTTGGTAAAAGGTTATAAAAATAAAGAGATAGCCGAGCAGCTTTTTATCAGTGAAAAAACAGTGAGTACTTACAAAACCCGCATTATGGCAAAGCTTGGCGTAAAATCGGTGATAGACATGCTAAGCTATGTGGAAAGAAATGAACTGCTGTGAATAGTCACTCAGGGTGAACGTTTGAGAGTGAGTTAATATTTATGGCTAAGTTTAATAATTGTGTATTTTTCTTATTTTATTGATTTAAAATAGTGGTTTTCTTATAGGCTTTTTTTTTGTTTTCTTATGTTATTTGCGTTTTCTCTTTATTAATATATCTGTAGGGGGATAAATAGAGATTATCAATGGGATTGATATGAAAATAACATCGAATAGGGCCATTAATGTTTTGATCGTCACTCAATGCGTATTCACTCGTCTGGCGTTGGGCAGCATGTTGAGCAATATGCAATTATCATCTGGAAAGAAAATCAACGTAGTTTCTGATGACTTTTTTGAGAAAAGTCGCCTTTTTATAGACTTTATCATCTGTGCTGACGATCTGTTTAATGAGATAAGTTTGCAAAGTATTTTAAAAATCAAAGAGGCAATACGCTATGCCAGTTTCTCCAGCAGAATGATTTTTTTAACTTCACCTCATCACTTTGCACTCGGCTATTTTATTTCAGGCTTGTGCAGAAAAGAGGGGTATTGTGCTGCAATTGACCAAACGGTAGCGAATATGACGACGGATTTAAGAAAAATTCTTACTTCTAGGGATATTTTCAGTGATTCTCCGTCATGCACCCTGATTCTGACACCGAGAGAAAGAGAAATTATTATCGGATTGATTAAACAGCGGAAACCCGCTTACTTATCTAAGAAATACTCAGTTAATCAGAAAACCATCAGCGCTCACAAAGTGAATGCGCTGCGTAAGTTGAACGTCGGTCACCTGAACAGCATTGTTAACCTGAATGCGCTGACGTGAGGATTGTTGTGGCTGGCCCCTTCCCTGAATCAGGAAGGAGCAGCGTTTATATACCCTCCATACTTCAAGTTGCTTGGGTGTTGGCTGCGTTACTCGGCCCATATTGGGCCTCGCCCCTTCGGGGCCGCTGCAAGCAGCGTTCAAATCTGCTTGCGCAGATTTGTCACTCACCCTAGTCACTGACTTGAGTAAGCTCCTAGGGATTCATTCAGTTGCCGCCTAGAAGCAACTCGAATTATTTTGGGTATACACCCATTGCCGCTTAGAATCGGCTATTCACGCTCATAAAATAGGTACGACCTGGTTCGTTATAGGTTGCTGCACCTGCGCCATACATATAGGCTCCGGTGGTAGCATTCCCCGTAGTCTGGGCATTACCGGCACGGAACTGGCGTTTATCCAGCAGATTGTCGATACCCGTAGTGATGCTGATATTCTTGCTGAAGGCGTAGGTGCCGCTCAGGCCAAAGATGGCGTAAGGGCTGACTTCGCGCTTCTCGCTGCCGCTAACCGCTTCACCCTTATAGTTGTATTTCTTCGGCTTCTGACGACCATACCAGGTCATGGTGCTCTGCATCGACAGATCCTGCGTGGCCTGCCAGCTCAACGTTGAGTTGATGGTGAATTCCGGAATGATCGACAGATAATCCCCCGTAGTTTTATTCTTGTTCTCAATCATATAGGTTGCATTGTTGTTCCAGGCGACGGTTTCGCTGACCGGCACATTCAGCGTCCCTTCCAGGCCCTGGATCACCGCTTTTGGCACGTTCTCCCAGCGGTAAATATCGGTTTTACCATTGGTAGTAGTGCCGGTTGGCGTATAGCCAGCCTCGATCTTGTTGCGGTAGTCGTTACGGAAGTAGGTGACACCTGCCAGCCAGCCTTCCTGATGGAACTCCAGCCCGACCTCTTTATTGACGCTGTTCTCCGCCTTCAGATCGTCATTACCGATCAGATAACAGGCTCCGGCGCTGGCCGCACAGCCTTGGCCACGGCTGTACAGGATGTAGTTGCCGTTGTTCTGGAACAGGTTAGGTGCCTTGTAGGCACGGGCGATGCCCATTTTCAGGGTAAAGTTATCGCCCAACTCCTGCGACAGGTTGAGTGAGGGGCTCCAGTTATCACCGGCTTCGGAATGGTGATCGAAGCGTAAGCCCGGCGTCAGCATGGTGCTGTCGGTCACTTCGGCGTTGTTCTCGGCAAACAGAGAGAAGATGTTGGCGGAGGAGTAAGGGTCACGGTTAGTGGTATTCACCCCAGGAATGCTGCCACCTTCCGCCAGCGACTGGCTGGTAGAAGAGGGGTCTTTCATCCTCTGCTGGTTCCATTCGGTTCCCAGAGTGGCGGTTTGCGGCACCCACATCTCGAATGGAATGCTGATTTCACTGTGTGCCAGGAGGTCATCCAGCCGGGTGGTATTGAAGCTGTCGCTGGAGAAAATGCCTTCGGTTCCCCCGGCCAACCCTTCGGCCAAGCGGGTATTGCGGGTGCGCTCAAACTGCAGGTAGTTGGTGGTGCTGACGCCGCTGTCCCAGGCACCGCGATAATTGAGTGCATAGGTGGTGCGGTAAATCCGGTTGGTTTCTTTACCGTAGTTGCTCTGGACCAGCGCGTTGGTATTGGTGTTCTGGGTATCGCCGGCGTACAGGTTGCCCTGGCGCCCGTAGGCGTATTGGAATTCCAGCGATTGCAGGCGTGCGAACTCCCAGTGCAGCAGGGCATCGATATTTTTGTCGATCACCCCTTCACGGCCTGCGGGCAGGGTGTTGGCATAGCTGCCGGTGCGTTCCGACTGATGCCCTTGGTTGATATCCCAGGCGTCGGCCTGCGTTTTGCTGTAACCGCCAAACAGCCGGAAGCTCAGTTGATCGCTCAGCGGGCCTGAAAGGCTGAAGCTAGTGCGCTTGGTGGCGCCTTCTTGCTTATGCTGCGGCAGGTTGAAATAGCCGTTCAGCGTGCCGTGCAGCTCTTTGCTGGTTTGCTTGGTGATGATGTTGATCACGCCACCGGCTGCGCCGTTGCCATAGCGGGCGGCTGCCGGGCCGCGCAGCACTTCAATGCGTTCGATCATATCCGGCGGCACCCAGGCGGTATCGCCACGGGTGTCACGCTCGCCGCGCCAGCCTTGGCGCACCGCGTTGCGGCTGCTGGCGGGCATCCCGTCGATCAGGATCAGCGTGTTTTCCGGCCCCATACCGCGGATATCGATCTGGCGGTTGTTACCGCGCTGGCCGCTGGTGGAGTTTCCGGTGAGGTTGACCCCTGGCATGGTACGGATCAGTTCACTGATATCACGTGCGGGTGGGCGTCTTCTGATTTCTTCGGCGGTAATGGTGGATACGCCGGGAGCCTGCAGATTCTGTTTGGCTGCGGTGACCACAATGGTGTCTTCAGCCGCGCTTTCTTGGTCGCTTTCTTCTGGCTGTGCCAATGCAGACGTGCCTAATCCTAACCCGATGAGTGTGGCTAAAGAGTAACGTGATAACGTGCGATTCATGTTGAAATTCCTACCTGGCTACCCTCTTTGCTCTGCGGCAGAAGGGCTGGTTGTCGTTTTATGGTGTTGGTCAAAGTCACAACGGAACCCGGCAGAGGGTTTCCGTTCAATGGGTTGGCATCCATCCCTGTTGAAGAATGCCGGTACGACTTACGAACTTTTACACACTATTGCAAATGAAAATAATTATCAATAGTATTCAACTTACCGTTTGTTTTGGCATGACAGGCTATGCCAGCTACACAGTGAGTGGGTGTTTTGAAAACTGAACAACAGCCAGAAAGCAGTAGGTTACTCGCGAGTAAACATGCAGGAAGCCACGGTTGGTGGCTAGACATCGCGCGGCGCGGCACACCCTTGGTAGAACCGCTGGAAAGTGGGCGTTGGAAAGTCACGTTTCTCTGGCGCGATCCGCAAGGATGTGAGTTTACCTCGGCCTATCGGCGCGTCTGGATCCATATCAACTGCCTCACCGATCATCATCAGCCTGCGCCGCCGCAGAGCCTGCAGCGGCTCTGTGGATCAGACGTCTGGTATTGGCAGTTGGAACTGAATGCCGACTGGCGCGGCAGCTACTGCTTTATTCCTTGTATGGACGATTGCCCGCTCCCGCAGTGCGACGACGATGCCCATGCCAACATGCACCGCGTTCGCCACTGGTGGCAGCGGGTGTTTGCCAATGCCAGCGCGGATCTGCTCAACCCTTACCGCGCCTGGGCCGATGCCAGCGGGCACTTTCTCTCTGGTTTGCATATGCCGCAGGCGCCGCAACAGCCAGCCTGGCGTGATTTTGATCGCTACGCCATTGCCAGCGGGCGCTGCACGCCAGCCCCTCCAGCCAAACTGCAACGGCATACCTGGCACAGCCAGCGGCTGGGCACCTCGCGCCACGTCTGGGTGTATTCCACCGGTGAAAGCCAGCCCGCTACCCGGCCACTGGCTATTTTGCTGGACGGCCAGTTCTGGGCGCAGCAGATGCCGGTTTGGGATCCGCTGATGCAATTGACCCGCACGGGCAAGCTGCCAGAAGCGGTATATCTGCTGATTGATGTGATTGACCAAAAACACCGCGCGCAGGAACTGACCTGCAACGATGAATTCTGGCTGGCGGTGCAGGAAGAATTGTTGCCGCAGGTGGCCTGTTGGGCAGCGCACAGCACGGAAGCCGCTAACACGGTGGTTGCCGGGCAAAGTTTTGGCGGGTTGTCATCGCTGTATGCGGGGCTGCGCTGGCCCGAGCGCTTTGGTGCGGCGATCAGCCAGTCCGGCTCTTTCTGGTGGCCACGGCGCGATATGTTGCAGTTGCCTACGCAGCCTGACGATGCCTGCTGGCTGATGCGCCAACTGGAACAACAACGGTTGGGGACGCACGGCAAGCTGCGGGTATTTATGGAGGCTGGAGTGCATGAAAAGCTGATCCACCAGGTGAGCGATCGCATGGCCGATCTGCTGCGCTCTGCCGGGCATCGGGTGCAATACCGGGTGGTGGAAGGCGGGCACGACGCGCTGTGCTGGCGCGGTGGCCTGCTTGATGGCTTACAGGCGCACTGGGCGACACCGGCAACCCTTGCAGCTTCCGAACCGGCCAGCGCCCTGCACGCATAAGGAACTCATGATGGAAACCCTGAACCCTTTCGATGATGAAAACCAGCGTTGCCTTATTTTGTGCAACGAGCAGCAGCAATACAGCCTGTGGCCGGATTTCAGCGCCGTCCCGGCGGGGTGGGCCCGCGTTTTTGGCCCGGCATCCCGTGGGCAATGCGTCAGTTGGCTGGAACAACATTGGCAAGACATGCGGCCCGCATCACAGCGTAAGGCGTGATGACCGACAACAGGAGTGAATACGGTGTCAGAAACCTCTCTTTTACCCGGCGAACAACAGGTGATGGTTGAACTGCCGTTGGTTGCCGCGCAGCCCGGAATTTGGGTTGCCGATCACCTTTCACCGCACGGCAATGCCTATGCGGTGGCGCATTACATTGAACTGAACGGCCCGCTAGAGAAAGATAAACTGCTGCAGGCTATCGCGCAGGGGCTAACGGAAGTGGATACCCTGCGGCTGCGTTTTGCCGAGCGCGACGGCGTGCCGATGCAGTGGTACGACAGCACGCTACCGATCATCCCTGCCGAATGGCTGGACCTGCGTGCGTCTGCCGATGCCGATGCGGCGGCGCATGCGCTGATGCAGATCGATCTGGCCGCCGAGCTGCGGGTCAGCAGCGGCAAACCGCTGTATCGGCACGTTTTGATGCAGCTATCCGACGAACGCTTCTTTTGGTATCAGCGTTACCACCATTTGGTGGTGGATGGCTTCAGTTTTACCGCTGTGGCGCGCCGTATTGCCAATATTTATACCTGTCTGTGCCAGCATCAGTTGCCTGAACCCACGCCTTTTACGCCGTTTAGCGATGTGGTGGCGGAATATCAGCAGTATCAGCAATCATCGGGCTATCAGCGTGACGCTGATTTCTGGCTGAACAAGGCGCGCCAACTGCCGGTGCCCGCCACCCTTTGCCCGCAACCTTTGGCCGGGCAGGCACCTTCTACCCGTATTCACCGCTTGGCACAAATTTGTGCGGCAGAAGATTTTGCCTCCTTGGTGGCTGCGGGTCAGCAACGGCAGCTTAATGCGGCGGATATGGCAATGGCACTGGTCGCGCTCTGGGTGGCGCGCCTGAGCGGCCAGCCCAGCTTCAGCGCCGGGTTTATCTTTATGCGCCGCATGGGGTCGGCAGCGCTGTGCGCCACCGGGCCGGTGATCAACGTGTTGCCGGTAGAGATGCGGGTGGATCATGATGCCACGCTGGCCGAGCTGGCGGCACACATCAGCCGCGAGCTTAAAGGGGTTCGCCGCCATCAGCGCTATGACGCCGAACAGGTACAGCGGGATTTAGGGCGAGTAGGGGATGCGCAACCGCTGTATGGCACGGTGTTCAACTTCAAAATGTTCGACTACCAGCTCAATTTTAACGGCATGGCGGGTATTACCCACGATCTGGCCTCTGGACCGGTACGTGACCTGGAAATTGCGCTGTTTATTGATGAAGCGGGTACGCTGAAGATTGAACTGCTGGCTAACGCTGAACGTTATCAGTATGCAGAGCTAAAGCAGCATTTACAGCGTATTCCACTGTTGCTGCGCCAGTTTGCGGCACGGCCTGAATTGCCGATCGGCGCTGTTGATATGCTGACCAAGCAAGATCACGCCTTGCTGGCGCGAGTGAACGACACCGCCTATCCGATTGCACCGCAGACCCTCAGCGCTTTGCTGGCGCAGCAGGCTGATAAAACGCCAGATGCCCCGGCGCTGGCCGATGGCCACTACCAGTTCAATTACCGCGAAACTCGCGCACAGGTTCGTGCTCTGGCAGGGCGGCTGGTGGCGCAAGGGGTGCAACCGGGGGATATCGTCGCCGTGGCACTGCCGCGCTCGGTATTTTTGTCGCTGGCGCTGATGGCGATTGTTGAAGCCGGGGCCGCTTATCTCCCTTTGGATACCGGCTACCCGGATGAGCGCCTCGGTATGATGCTGGAGGACGCGGCACCGCGGCTGATTATTACCGAACCCTCCCAACTGTCGCGCTTTGCCGGGCGAGGGGAAGTGCTGCTGTACGATGCGCCGTTGACAACCTCGGCGGTATCTCTCGATATCCAAGGCCCGACGCCGCATCATCCGGCCTATATCATCTTTACCTCGGGCTCCACCGGGCGGCCAAAAGGCGTGCTGGTGGGGCATCAGGCGATCGTCAACCGGTTGCTATGGATGCAGCATCAGTATCCGCTGGCGGCGAACGATGTGGTGCTGCAAAAAACGCCGTGCAGCTTTGATGTCTCGGTGTGGGAATTCTTCTGGCCGCTGATGGTGGGGGCGCAGTTGGTGATGGCTCCGCCGGAGGCGCATCGCGATCCGCAGCAACTGTTGGCGCTGATTGCGCACCACCGGGTGACAACGATGCACTTTGTGCCGTCGATGCTGGCGGCTTTTGTCGGCGCGTTAGACAGCGAACGGGCGATCGCCGATTGTCAACCGCTGCGCCAGGTGTTCTGCAGCGGTGAGGCGTTGCCTGCCGAGCTGTGCCGCCTGTGGCAGCGCCGCACGGCGGTGCCGCTGCACAATCTGTATGGCCCGACGGAAGCGGCGGTGGACGTTACCTGGCATCCGGCCTGGGGCGAGCCGCTGGCAGCGGTGAACGGTGCCAATGTGCCGATCGGTCTGCCGGTATGGAATACCGGGTTGCGCATTCTGGATGCCCGCCTGCAGCCCGTGCCGCCGGGCGTGGCGGGCGATCTCTATCTCACCGGGGTGCAATTAGCGCAGGGCTATCTGGGCAGGCCGGATCTCACCGCCAGCCGCTTTGTGGCGGATCCGCAGGGCAACGGCGGGCGTATGTATCGCACCGGTGATGTGGCCCGCTGGTTGCCCGATGGCAGCGTGGAATATCTGGGGCGCAGCGACGATCAGCTAAAAATCCGCGGCCAGCGCATTGAGCTGAGCGAAATCGATCATGCCTTATTGTCACTGCCGGGGGTCAGCCAGGCGGTGACCCATGCGCTGGTGCTGGAAAACAGCGTGGCCGATGCCCTGGGCGGTGATGCCCGGCAACTGGTGGGTTACCTGGTGGCCCAGCCTGACGTGGCTCTGGATACTGCCAGCCTGCGTGCCGCCTTGGCAGAGCGTTTGCCGCCCCATATGGTGCCGGTCGCTTTGGTAGAAATGGCGGCGTTGCCGCTCAGCGCTAACGGTAAGCTCGATCGCAAAGCGCTGCCGCAGCCGCAAACCGCCGCCAGAAAGGCCGGGCGCGTGGCTAAGCCGGGGCTGGAAAGCGCCATCGCGGCAGTATTTGCTCGCCTGTTACAGCGGGAACAGGTGTTTGCCGACGATGATTTCTTCGCGTTGGGCGGGCATTCGCTGCTGGCGATGCGTTTGGCCGCCGAATTGCGGCGCGATTTGGGGAAAGCGGTCGCGGTGGGGCAGGTGATGGTCGCTTCAAGCGTGGAGCAACTGGCGGCATTGCTGGCGGAAGATCGCACGCAGGAAGAGGCCGAACGCTGCGGTTTCGACAGCGTGCTGCCGCTGCGCATCACCGATGGGCCGACGCTGTTCTGCCTGCATCCGGCTTCTGGTTTCTCCTGGCAGTTCAGCGTGTTGCCGCGTTATATCGATCAGCACTGGTCGCTGGTGGGGATCCAGTCCCCACGGCCGGATGGCCCGCTGGCGCTGGGTGAGGATATGGATCAGGTATGCGATGTGCATCTGGCGACGGTGTTGCAAGTGCAGCCGCACGGCCCGTATCACTTTATCGGCTATTCGCTAGGGGGCACCTTGGCGCAGGGGATTGCCGCCCGTTTGCAGGCACGTGGTGAACAGGTGGCGTTTCTGGGGCTGCTGGATACCTATCCGCCGGAAACCCAGAACTGGGACGTGATGCTGGACGACAACGTGCTGAAAGAGGTGCAGCGTGAACGCGAGCAGTTCATGGCGGTGTCGGAAGAGGCGTTGGGGGCTACACAGGGGACGATGTTTGATCATATCGAAGCCAACTATGCCGATTCGGTGCGGCTGCTGTCGCATACCCATACCGCCCGTTTCCAAGGGCGAGCAACGCTGTTTGTGGCGAAACGCACGCTGCAGGCGGGTATGAACGTGCAGCAGACCTGGGCGGAATATGTTGAAGCGTTGCAGGTGCATGAGCTGGATTGCGCGCATGTGGATATTGTCTCACCGGCGTCGTTCAAGGTGCTGGGGCCGTTGCTGAACCGCCTGTTGAGAGCGCTATAGTGCGGAACGTCGGCCCGGGTGAACGGGGCCGACGAACTATTTCCCCAACGGCACGACTAACGGCGTATGCGAAACCGGATCGTCAATGATCATGCACTTCAGCCCATACACTTTTTCGATCAACTCGGGGGTGACGATATCTTTCGGTGCGCCCTCGGCCACCACTTTACCGTCGCGCATGGCGATCAGATGGCTGGCATAGCGGCAGGCGTGGTTGAGATCGTGCAGTACCACCACCAGGGTATAGCCATTCACTCGATTCAACTGGCGCAGCAGTTCCAGCAGCTCAATCTGATGGGTGATATCCAGCCAGGTGGTGGGTTCATCCAGCAGCAACAGCGGAGTTTGCTGTGCCAAAACCATGGCGATCCACACCCGCTGGCGCTGCCCGCCGGACAAGGTATCCACCGGCTGATCGGCCAACTGCGCCACCCCGGTAGAGCACATCGCCTGCTCAACCGCCTGCTGATCTTCTTCCCGCCAGCGGCTGAATAACCGCTGATGCGGGTAGCGGCCACGGGCGACCAGATCGAACACCGTAATATCACCGGGGGCGATCGAGCTTTGCGGCAACAACCCAAGCTGGCGGGCGACCTCTTTGGTGGCGTAATCACGGATCTGCTGGCCGTTGAGCCATACCGAACCGGCTTGTGGCTGCATCAGGCGGCTGAGCGTTTTTAACAGCGTGGATTTACCGCAGGCGTTAGGGCCGATAATCACCGTCAGTTCACCGTGCGGAATGGACACTGACAGATCGCGCGCAACGATTTTTTTGTCGTAACTCAGCGTCAGGCTTTCGGCGCGCAGTGGCGCAGCTAACAGGTTTTCAGCATTCATTTTTTTCGCGACTCGCGGATTAATAACCAGATCAGATAAATGCCCCCTAGGCTGACGGTCAGAACCCCGACCGGTAACTGGTAGGGCATAAACAGGCGTTGGGCGGCGACATCGGCGGCCAACAGCAGCAACGCGCCGGTTAAGGCCGTCAGCAGCAACAGGCTTTGGTTGGCGCACAGGCGGCGGGCGATCTGCGGCGCTACCAGGGCAATGAACGAGATCGGGCCAGCCACGGCGGTTGCCGCTGCGGTGAGCAGCACGCCGGCCAAGAACAGCAGCAGGCGCGAACGCTCGACCGCCACCCCCAGCGCACGGGCGGTATCATCACCCATTTCCAACAGCCGCATGCGCCGTACCAGCGCGGCCAACAGCATCACCGCCAGCACGATCACCAACACGGCAGGCAGGCTTTTCGCCCAGGAGATACCGTTGAGTGAGCCCGCGCTCCACAAACCGGCGGTCATCGCCGATTCCAGCGAGGCGCTGACGATCATCCAGGTATTAAGGGCAACCAGCAGGGCGCGCACCGCAATACCGACAATAATCAGGCGGAAAGCCTCTACGCCGTTGCGCCAGGCCAGCAGGTAGATCACCCCGGCGGTGATCAAGCCACCGGCCAGCGCGCCAGAGGTGATCCCGAGAATACCGCCGTTAAACAGCACGATAACCACCAGTACACCGCTGTAAGCGCCGGTATTGAAACCGATCACGTCTGGGCTACCGAGCGGGTTGCGCAGCAACGACTGAAAGATGGCTCCGCTGATGCCCAACGCCGCCCCCAGCAACAGCGCCATCGCAACCCGCGGCAAGCGCCACTGGGTAACGATCACCGCCAGATTCGCCGGGCCTTCGCCGCGCAGAGCGTCCAGCACCTGCATAGCGCTGAGCGGCAGCGTGCCGGAAGCGAGGGCGTAAACCGCCAATGCCAGGCAGGCGAACAGCAAGAGCAGGGCGGTGACCAGCGGGCGCGCCAGCCGCCGTGGTTTTTTGGCGATCGCCAAGCGAGAAACCAGCACGCTCATCCTATCCTCCCCGCCGGAACATACGGCGCTGGCGTACCAGCATAATCAGCACCGGCGCGCCAATCAGCGACAGCACGATAGAAACCTGCAATTCGCCCGGCACCAGAAAGCGGCCAAGCAGATCGGCTGCTAGCAGCAGAATCGGCGTTAACACCAGAGTCCAGGGCAGCATCCAGCCCAGCTCCGGCCCCGATAGCCGCCGGGCAATGTGCGGCATCATCAGCCCGACAAAGGCGATCGGGCCTACTGCAGCGGTTGCTGCGCCGCACAGCAAGGTAATTGCCAGCAGGCCGATCAACTGGGTGCGCACAATGCCGGTGCCCAGCGCGGCTGCCAGTTCGTTGCCCATGCTCAGGCTGTTCAGCGCTTTGGTCAGCCACAGGGTAATGCCTGTCCCCAACAGGATCGGCAGGGCAACGGTGCGCACCACCGCCATGTTTTGAATGTCGAGGGAACCGGCCTGCCAGAAACGCAGTTGGTCGAACACCTGTGGGTTGAGCAGGGCGATGCCGGAAGACAAGCCTTCCAGCACTGCCGCCAGCGCCACCCCGGCCAGCGTCAGGCGAACCGGGCTGAGGCGGCTGCCGCCCAGCGCACCGACCAGCGCCACCAATAATGAGGCAAACAGGGCGCCGGCAAAGGCGAACCACAGATAGTGGCTAACGTCGGTTGCGCCGAAGAAGGTGATCCCTAATACCACCGCGAAACCGGCACCGGAGTTAACCCCAAGAATGCCGGGATCGGCCAGCGGGTTACGGGTGAGGGTTTGCATCAGCGCACCGGCCAGCCCGAGGGCCATACCGGCCAACACGCCGATCAGCGTGCGGGGCAGGCGGGCTTCGGTCACGATGATGCAGTCGGCAGTGGCGCATTGCCCATTCAGCGCCTCAAGCACGGTGGCTGCGGGGAGTGATTTCGCCCCTAACGACAGGCTGAGCATCACCATTAACAGCAGAGAGGCAACGGCACACAGCAGCCCAAGCAGGCGCGGCCAGCATGAACGGGATAAGCCCAGTGACTGGGCCGGTAACGGGGGGGAGCAATTGTGAGTAAGCCGGAACATGACAGCCCATTATCAATTGAATATAAATGATACTTATTATCATTATTGATTGTATTTATCTATGGTAGCATAGCAGCCCGAGCAGCACTAGCGCTGTTCCTGATGAGTTTTAAGCTGCATAACGGAATGAGGTTGTGGTGATAACAAGATGAATAAGCCCTCTATTTTGCTCGATTTTGGCCTGCTGAAAACCAATGCGGCCTTTCGTGCGGTATTTTGCGCCCGTTTTATTTCGATTCTGGCGCTCGGCCTGATGGCGATTGCTATTCCGGTACAGATCCAGGCGTTAACCGGTTCCACCTTGTTGGTCGGGCTGGCGGTGACCTTGGCAGGCAGCGGGATGTTTGCCGGCTTGCTGATGGGAGGCGTGCTGGCCGATCGCTATGAGCGCCGCCGCCTGATCCTGTTTGCTCGTTCCACCTGCGGCATCGGTTTTGTCGGGCTGTGTGTGAATGCGGCGTTGCCTGCACCCTCTCTGAGCGCGATCTATCTGCTGGCGGTGTGGGACGGTTTCTTTGGTGCGGTGGGCGTGACCGCCTTACTGGCCGCTACACCGGCGCTGGTGGGGCGCGAGAATATCGTGCAGGCCGGAGCCATCAGTATGCTGACCGTGCGTTTTGGCTCGATCCTCTCACCGGCGATGGGCGGTGCGGTGATCGCCAGCGCCGGTGTCGCCTGGAACTACGGCCTGGCGGCGTTAGGCACGGTGCTGACGTTGATCCCTTTATTGCGTTTACCGCAGTTGCAGCCGCCACCGCAGCCGCGTGAGCATCCGCTGCGTGCCCTGATCGGCGGCTTCACCTTTTTGCTGCAAAATAAAGTGATCGGTATGGTGGCGCTGGTCGGCGCGCTGCTGACCATGGCCAGTGCGGTGCGGGTGTTGTACCCGGCGATATCTGGCATGTGGCATGTCAGCACCGGGCATTTGGGCCTGATGTATGCCGCCGTACCGCTGGGGGCGGCGATCGGTGCTTTCACCAGCGGGCGAGTGGCGCAGGTTGCCCGGCCGGGTTGGGTGATGCTGTTGACGGCGATCGCCGCATTTGCCGCCATCGGGCTGTTTGGCCTGATGCCCTGGTATGGTATGGCATTGCTGTGCCTGGTGGCCTTTGGCTATCTCAGTGCGTTGAACTCTCTGCTGCAATACGGGCTGATTCAGAACCTGACGCCGGATGCGTTTCTTGGCCGTATCAACGGGCTGTGGACCGCCCAGAACGTGGTCGGTGATGCGCTTGGGGCACTGCTGTTGGGCACCATGGGAGTGTTTATGCTGCCGGAAATGACCTCAACCAGCTTTGGCTTTGGCGCTGTGCTGCTGGCGGTGGTGTTGGCATTTGCCATGCGCGGTTTGCGCCAGGTGGGCAGTGGCGGGCTGCAACCCGCCACTGAAGCTACTGAGAAATAAATAATTGCTCAAGACGTGCCAGCAGGTTGCTGGCGCTGTAGTAATCCAGGCGGAATGTGTCGTTGCCCAGCGCATAAACCCGCTGGTTTTCTACCGCGGGCAGATGCGCCAGAAAGCGGTTGCTCATCAGCCGCTGCGCGTCGGTTTCGTCATTGGCAAACAGCAGCAGGGTCTGGCCATTCAGGCCCTGTGCCAGATTTTCTCCCCCTAGCTGAACAATGTCTTTGCGCACTCCCTGACTGGTGCTGGCGTTGAGCTTCGGCGGCAGCGTCGCCAGGGTAAAACCTAACTGTTGCAGCAGTTGCCCCTGCGAAGAATCGGCGGTCCACAGGTTGGCGTTTTTGCCATCGCTGCGTAACACCAACGCCGATGTGGGCTGCGGGGGCAACGTCATCCGCTGTTTTAGCGCCTGTTCCCGTGCGGCAAACTCAGCCACCACTTTCTCAGCCTGGGCCTCATGCCCGGTTGCCTGGCCGAGTATCTGCGCCAGTTCCTGCCAGCTCTTGTCGTCGTAATTCACCACCAGTACCGGGGCGATGGCCGATAACTGATCGTACAACCGTAGTGCGGAATCGGCACCGGTAGCAGACATCACAATCAGGTCTGGGGCTTCAGCGGCTATCGCTTCGGCATTGGCCTCACCAATGTATAACCGCTTCACACCGCGCTGGGCGGCGATCTCACCCCACTGATGGAAGAAGCCCTGCCGATCCGACAGCCGGTTGTTTGGGCTGGTGGCTCCGCTGGCGATCACCGGGGCATCAATGGCCAACAGGGTGCCGGTGACGGTGACGCTGGTGGAAACAATCCGCAGCGGTGGGTGGCTGAGGGTCACCACGCCGTGTGGGGTGGTAAGGCTGCGTGGCCATTCTGCTGTGGTGGATGCCTGAGCTATGCCCAGCGCCAACAAGCCGAACAGCGCCAGACCGAATCGCAAGGTAGGTATCATTGTCGGAATCTCGGGTTAAATGTTAATGGTTATCATTTTAATGAATGAAATCAAAAAGTGTATACGCCGATTTTGATGGAAAGGGCTTTTACATTTATTGACATGGCAAATTCGGAAAGGTATTTTACCGCAAAGTAATACAAATGATAATCATTATTATATTGGTTGTTGTTTCCAGATAGAGGAAGTGCCAATGGTGTTAGCCGTTAAGGGTACCGAACAAGAGGAGCTGCAAAGCAGGGACCGTGCGCCACAGTCAGCTACCGTTTCCCCAACCACAGGTTTCTTTTTTACTTCTCCTTATCGTAGCTTGAGCACGCAAGGATGCTTCGCCAAGATCACGCAACCGGCCGCCGATGGTGACAACCTGCAAGGTGCCTTCCAGCAGAGGGTACAGCAGGCGTTTGCCCAAGCCCGGCAGGCAGGAGTAACCAACCCGGTGCTGTGCGGTGCCATTCCTTTCGATACCCGTCAGCCCTCCGCGTTATTTATCCCGCAGCAAACCCAATGGTTTGAACGCGAAGCCTTTATGGCCAGCGTGAAGCCAACGCTGGCCGCGTTGCCGACGATCGTCCGTCAGAGTGAATTGCCGAAGCAGACGCAGTTTATGCAAATGGTCGCCGATGCGGTGCAGGTGACCGGCGGTGAACAATTAGAGAAGGTAGTGCTTTCCCGCCTGTTGGACATTGAAACCAGCACGCAGATAGATCCGCACGCGCTGATGATGCGCATCATTGCCCAGAATCCACAGGGCTTCCATTTCCATGTGCCGCTCAACGAAGGGGCATTGGTCGGAGCCAGCCCTGAGCTGCTGCTGCGTAAGTGTGGCAGCCAGTTCCATTCAAATCCGCTGGCAGGATCGGCGCGGCGTGAAGCCGATCCTCAGCAGGATCGTCAAGCCGGTGAACGGCTGTTGGTGTCGAGCAAAGATCGCCATGAACACCAGATTGTCACCGCCGGTATGCGCCAGGTTTTGCATGGCCGCTGCCGCCATCTGCATATCCCTGCGGTTCCTGAACTGCTGAGTACCCCCACGCTGTGGCACCTTTCGACGCCGATCGACGGCGAAGTGGCGGATCGGGCAGAAAACGTGCTGTCGCTGGCCTGTTTGCTGCACCCGACGCCTGCACTCTGCGGCACGCCGATGCTGGCTGCGCGCGAACTGATCGCACAGTTGGAGCCTTTTGAACGTGGGCTGTTTGGCGGCATCGTTGGCTGGTGCGATGCCGAAGGGAACGGCGAATGGGTGGTTACCATCCGTTGCGGCACCGTCAAGGCTAATCAGGTACGTCTGTTTGCCGGTGCGGGCATTGTGCCGGATTCATCACCGCAGGCCGAGTGGCATGAAACTGGCACCAAGCTCAGCACCATGCTGCGCGCTTTTGGCCTTCAAGGATAAACACCCTATGAGTATTGCTTTTACCCCCTGGCCCGAGGATTTCGCGCGCCGCTACCGTGAACGTGGCTACTGGATCGATAAGCCGCTGACCGCGATCTTAACCCGGCAGGCAGACAATGACGCCGTCGCCTTGATTGACGCACAACGCAGCCTGAGTTACCGCGAACTGGAGCAGCTTTCCGATCGCCTGGCCGCCGCGCTGTTGCGCCGGGGAGTGCAGGCGGGTGATACCGCGCTGGTGCAGCTTGGTAACGTGGTGGAATTCTATGTGGTGTTCTTTGCCCTGCTGAAGATCGGCGTGGTGCCGGTGAATGCATTGTTCAGCCATCAACGCAGTGAATTGAACGCCTATGCCAGCCAAATTAAACCTGCGCTGCTGATCGCCGATCGGCAACATAGCCTGTTTGCGCAGGACGATTTTCTGATGACGTTTAAGCAACAGCATCCTTCATTGCGCGTGGTGGGGTTGCGCAATCAGCCAGCAGGGGAGCACGCCCTGGCCGCCTGGCTGGAAGAGGATGGCAGCGGTTTTACCCCCACCCCGACGGCTGCCGATCGGGTGGCGTTTTTCCAGCTTTCGGGGGGGAGTACCGGCACGCCGAAGCTGATCCCTCGCACCCATAACGACTACTACTACAGCATTCGCCGCAGCGTGGAGATCTGCCGCTTCGATCCTGCGACCCGTTACCTGTGCGCGTTGCCAGTGGCACACAATTACCCGATGAGTTCTCCGGGGGTTCTTGGCGTGCTGTATGCGGCCGGGCTGGTGGTGTTCGCTGCCGATCCCGCCGCTGCGCAGTGTTTCAGGCTGATCGAGCAGCATCAGATCACCGTCACCGCGCTGGTGCCGCCTGCCGTCACGTTATGGCTACAGGCGATTGAAGAGTGGGGCAGCAACCACCAGTTAGCCAGCCTGCAACTGTTGCAGGTGGGCGGTGCCAAGCTGGGGGAAACCCTGGCGACGCGTATTCGCACGGAGATCGGCTGCCAGTTGCAACAGGTATTCGGCATGGCCGAAGGGCTGGTGAACTACACCCTGCTTGACGACGATGACCAACATATTCTTACCACCCAGGGTACGCCAATGTGCCCGGATGATGAGCTGTGGGTGGCGGATGAGCAAGGCAACCCGTTGCCGGTGGGGGAAACTGGTCGCCTGATGACGCGTGGCCCCTATACCTTCCGGGGTTATTACCAGAGCCCAGAGCACAACGCGGAAGCCTTTGACGAGAACGGTTTCTACTGTTCGGGCGACTTGATCAGCCTAACGGCAGACGGCTATGTGCAGGTTCAGGGGCGGCAGAAAGACCAGATTAACCGCGGTGGTGAAAAGATTGCCGCCGAAGAGATTGAAAACCTGTTGCTGCGCCATGCGGAAGTGGTTAATGCCGCGCTGGTTTCGATGCCGGATACGCTGATGGGGGAGAAAAGCTGCGCCTTTATTGTGGCGCACCGCGCCGTAAAACCGGTGGCGCTGCGCCGCCATCTGCGTGAGCAGGGCGTGGCAGAGTTCAAATTGCCCGATCGCTTTATTCAGGTGGAGTCGCTGCCGTTAACCCCGGTCGGCAAGGTCGATAAACAATATCTGCGTCAACATTTAACTCAGGCTCAGGGAGAATAAACCATGGCCATTCCTAAACTTAACGATTACGCGCTGCCAACGCCGAGTGAATTGCCCGTCAACAAGGTGAGCTGGGCCTTTGAGCCGCCGCGTGCCGCATTGTTGATCCACGATATGCAGCAGTATTTCCTCAACTTCTGGGGCGAGGACAGCCCGCTGATTAAGCAGGTGATAGAGAATATCGCCAAGCTGCGCCGCTACTGCAAAGAACAGGGTATCCCGGTGTTTTATACCGCACAGCCTAATCAGCAGAGTGATGAAGATCGGGCGCTGTTGAACGATATGTGGGGGCCGGGCCTGAACAAACACCCCGAGCAGCAGGCGGTGGTTAGCGCATTGGCGCCGGATGCTGACGATACCGTGCTGGTGAAATGGCGTTACAGCGCCTTTCATCGCTCACCGTTGCAGGAGATTTTGCAGGAAAGTGGGCGCGACCAACTGATTATCTGCGGGGTCTATGCCCATATCGGCTGTATGACCACCGCCATCGACGCGTTTATGCGCAATATCAAGCCATTCATGGTTGCCGATGGTTTGGCGGATTTTTCACAGGATGAACACCTGATGGCGCTGCGCTATACCGCCGGGCGCTGTGGCCGTGTGGTGATGAGCGGCGATCTGCTGCCGGGCACGATCAGTATTGATGCCCTACGCCAACAGATCATTCCATTGCTCGATGAAGACAGCGAAGACATCGGCAATGATGAAAACCTGATTGATTATGGCCTTGATTCGGTGCGCATCATGGAGTTAGCGACCCGTTGGCGCAAGATCCGTGAAGATATCGATTTTATCGCGTTGGCAAAATCCCCCACCATCGACAGCTGGTGGGCGCTGCTTTCCGAGGGGAAATCCTGATGAATCATGGGCACGATTTTACCGGCAAGCGGGTGTGGGTGACCGGTGCCGGTGCGGGGATTGGTTATCAAACCGCGCTGGCGTTCGTGCAGTGCGGTGCCGAGGTGATTGGCTTCGATTTACGTTTTGATGGTCAGGATTATCCGTTCCACACCGAGGTGCTGGATATTGCCGACGGTGAGGCCGTCGATCGCGTTTGTCGGCGGTTATTGGCGGCACAGCCAGAGCTGGATGTGCTGGTGAATGGGGCGGGGATCTTGCGCATGGGCTTGGCCGATGAAACCAGCAGCGCCGACTGGCTGGCCTGCATGGCGGTGAATGCGGGCGGGGCGTTCAATATGTTCCGCCAGACGTTGCCGGTATTCCGCTGCCAGCGGCGCGGGGCGATCGTCAGTGTGGCGTCTAATGCTGCCCACGTGCCGCGCGTCGGCATGGCGGCTTACTGTGCTTCTAAAGCCGCTCTGCGCAGCCTGTGTCACACGGTGGGGTTAGAGATGGCGCCCTACGGGGTGCGCTGTAACCTGGTTTCCCCAGGATCCACCAATACGCCCATGCAGCGCGGCATGTGGCAGGACGAAAGCGGTGAGCGTAAGACGATTAATGGCTTCCCTGAACAGTTTAAGCTCGGGATCCCGCTCGGGAAAATTGCTCAGCCGCAGGAGATTGCCGATGCCATTCTGTTCCTGGCCTCGGAGCGCGCCAGCCATATTACGTTGCAAGATATTGTGATTGACGGCGGGGCTACGCTGGCGGCTTGATGGTTGGCTGTTTTATAAGGTTAACTAGCCCTCTCTCCTTAGGAAAAGAGTTGGGAGGGGGCACCTTTTGCATTCGCTGTATGATTAGGTTTGATGGCATGTTTGAGCATCGTGGAGTTCGTGCAGGATTGACTCGGCCTTCGGGCAACGCTGCGCGTTGTCGTCTCGCTTCGCCATTTACTCGTCTCATCCATGAGACTCGCCCTACGGGCCAGCGCAAGCGCTGTTCAAAATCGTTCCCGACGATTTTGTCGAACCTGAACGCAGGTTCTCATCCAACACGACCACTGGGGATTATGTAAGGTCAACGCTTGAGGTTAGGCAGAATTCATATGTGAAAAAAGCGCCAAAAGGCGCTTTTTTCTGTATTGGTGGGTCGTGCAGGATTCGAACCTGCGACCAATTGATTAAAAGTCAACTGCTCTACCGACTGAGCTAACGACCCGCAGAAGTGGTGGGTGATGACGGGCTCGAACCGCCGACCCCCTCCGTGTAAAGGAGATGCTCTACCAACTGAGCTAATCACCCACTTCAGGACTTCCAGGTTACTGCTAAACAAGAAAATGAGTGGTGGGTGATGACGGGCTCGAACCGCCGACCCCCTCCGTGTAAAGGAGATGCTCTACCAACTGAGCTAATCACCCTCATTTTTCTCATTTCAACAAGATGGTGGGCGATGACGGGCTCGAACCGCCGACCCCCTCCGTGTAAAGGAGATGCTCTACCAACTGAGCTAATCGCCCTGTCTTGTTGGAGTCGCATTATAGGGATAGTTGAAAGTGAGTCAACGGTTTTTAAAGCGTTTTTATTCGTTCGCCGCAAAATTAGGCAGGATGGGATATTTATCAGCAACGGCGCTGATTCTTTGCCCATTTCCGTGCGAAATAGCCCGCAAACCTGGCGTAATGCTGCCCGGCAATGTCGTGTCAGCGTTGAGGAATTGATATGGAGTGGTAGAATGTCGGCCACTTTTTAAATTCCGAGCAATGGTCGGCACCCCGCCGACACGCGTTGCGTAATAAGGCTGTGAACCCAATGAAAATCAAAACCCGTTTCGCACCGAGCCCGACCGGCTATCTCCACGTCGGAGGTGCCCGAACTGCGCTTTACTCCTGGTTGTTCACCCGCCATGCCGGTGGTGAGTTTGTGTTGCGTATTGAAGATACCGATCTCGAACGCTCAACCCAGGATGCGATCGACGCAATTATGGATGGCATGAACTGGTTGAACCTGGATTGGGATGAAGGCCCCTATTTCCAGACCAAGCGTTTCGATCGTTACAACGCAGTCATCGACGAAATGCTGGAACAGGGCACGGCGTATAAATGCTATTGCTCCAAAGAGCGTCTGGAAGCGTTACGTGAAACCCAAATGGAAAACGGCGAAAAGCCGCGCTATGACGGCCATTGCCGTGACAGCCAGTGCAGCCATGCCGCTGATGAGCCCCACGTGGTGCGTTTCCGTAACCCGCAGGAAGGCTCGGTTATTTTTGATGATAAAATCCGTGGCCCGATCGAGTTCAGCAACCAGGAACTGGACGATCTGATCATTCGTCGCACCGACGGCGCGCCAACCTATAACTTCTGCGTGGTGGTTGATGACTGGGATATGGAAATTACCCATGTGATCCGCGGCGAAGACCATATCAACAACACGCCGCGCCAGATCAACATCCTGAAAGCGCTGGGGGCTCCGGTGCCTGAGTATGCTCACGTCTCGATGATTCTGGGCGATGACGGTAAAAAGTTGTCCAAACGCCACGGCGCAGTCGGGGTGATGCAGTATCGTGATGATGGCTACCTGCCGCAGGCGTTGCTGAACTATCTGGTGCGCTTGGGGTGGTCCCATGGCGATCAAGAAATCTTCTCGATTGACGAGATGAAGGCGCTGTTCACGCTGGAAGCAATCAATAAATCCGCCAGTGCTTTCAACACTGAAAAATTGCAGTGGCTGAATCATCACTACATTAACCATATGCCAGCGGAAGAAGTGGCCGTGTATCTGGCATGGCATATCGAACAGCAGGGGATTGAAACCCGTAACGGTCCGGAACTGAAAGATATCGTTAAGCTGCTGGGCGAGCGTTGCAAAACGCTGAAGGAAATGGCGGAGTCATGCCACTACTTCTATCAGGACTTCAGCGAGTTTGATGCTGATGCCGCGAAGAAACACCTGCGCCCGGTTGCGCGCCAACCGCTGGAGGCGGTGCGTGCCAAACTGGCCGCGATTACCGATTGGACGCCGGAAAATGTGCATGATGCCATTCAGGGCACGGCGGACGAACTGGGTGTCGGCATGGGTAAAGTGGGGATGCCGCTGCGCGTTGCGGTCACCGGTGTTGGTCAATCACCGGGCATGGACGTTACCGTGCATGCTATCGGCCAGGCGCGTTCTCTGAAGCGTATCGATCAGGCGCTGGCCTATATCGCCGAGCGCGAAGCCCAGGCCTGATGATTCCCGTTAGCATCTGAAGCTGATAAGCCCTGTAAAGCGATTTGCAGGGTTTTTTTTATCCGGTTTATTTTTGCCCATAATGATGATTTTTTAGCGCTAAACGCGCTGATTTGGCGGCTTTTTCAGCGCTTGATCGAGGAATTCAATTTAGCCGTTGACAGTTTTTCAGGGGTTTCATATTATGCGCCCCGTTCACAGGGTTTTATGATTGTGGATTGGGGCTATAGCTCAGCTGGGAGAGCGCTTGCATGGCATGCAAGAGGTCGACGGTTCGATCCCGTCTAGCTCCACCAACCTTTCTCAGTAAAGGTGGGTGTTAAACACCGTAACGCCGGTTAATGCGTACCACACTTGTGGGGCTATAGCTCAGCTGGGAGAGCGCTTGCATGGCATGCAAGAGGTCGACGGTTCGATCCCGTCTAGCTCCACCACCATTTAAAAAGCCGGCCTTTGGGTCGGCTTTTTGCTTTCCAGTGTTTGCTTCGGCTCAAATTATAGATAATAAAAAAGCCACCGAAGTGGCTTTTTCTGAGTGTTAAACGATCAGCCCAATACCAACCCGGCAATGGAAGCAGACAGAATGCTCACCAGGGTAGAGCCGTAAACCAGCTTCAGCCCAAAGCGTGACACTACGTTACCCTGTTGTTCGTTCAGCCCTTTGATCGCCCCGGCAACGATGCCGATAGAAGAGAAGTTGGCGAAAGACACCAGGAACACGGACAGAATGCCCAGGCTACGTGGTGACAGCTCCGCAGACATTTTCTGCAGTTCCATCATGGCGACGAATTCGTTGGAAACCAGCTTGGTGGCCATGATACTGCCCACTTGCAACGCTTCGTGCTGCGGGATCCCCATAATCCAGGCGAATGGATAGAAGAAGTAACCGAGGATGTCCTGGAAGCTCAGGCCAAAGATGGCGCTGAACAGGCCGTTAAGTGCGGCAATCAGGGCGATAAAGCCAATCAGCATGGCTGCCACAATAATGGCAACCTTGAAGCCTGCCAGAATGTATTCCCCCAACATTTCAAAGAAGCTCTGGCCTTCGTGCAGGTTGCCCAGGTGCAGTTCTTCTTCATTATTGGTGTCGTAAGGATTGACCAGGGAAAGCACGATAAAGGTGCTGAACATGTTCAATACCAATGCGGCCACGACATATTTCGCATCCAGCATGGTCATGTAAGCACCCACGATGGACATGGATACCGTCGACATCGCGGTAGCCGCCATGGTGTACATGCGCTTTTCAGACATCTTGCCGAGGATATCCTTATAGGCAATGAAGTTTTCAGACTGGCCGAGGATCAACGAACTGACGGCGTTGAAGGATTCCAGTTTCCCCATGCCGTTCACTTTCGACAGCACGGTACCGATAATGCGGATAATAAACGGCAGCACCTTAATGTATTGCAGAATACCGATCAGCGCAGAGATAAACACGATGGGGCACAATACCTTCAGGAAGAAAAAGGCCAAACCTTTGTCACCCATACCGCCGAACACAAAATCAGTCCCTTGACCTGCAAACCCGAGCAGCTTGTCAAACAGCGCCGCGAATCCTTTTACAAAGCCTAAACCCGCTTCCGAATGCAGGAAGAAATAGGCCAGTAATACTTCAATAACCAATAACTGGATAACATAGCGAATGCGGATGCTTTTGCGATCGCGGCACACTAACAGTGCCAGGATCGCGACCACCACCAACGCTAACGCAAAGTGCGCAATAGGGGACATGTTTGCTCCAAATTTGAGGCAGGCTGAATTTCGGTTGTCATTTTATGTAACGCCGCATTTAAAAACGAGATATCCATTGCAAATGTAGAAAGTCATTGTCAGGAAAATCTCAATTCATTACGGTAAAACAACTGAGATCACAATGTTAATAAATTTGCGCGCAAGTAGCATTTTTGTGCTAATTTGGCTATTAAGCGCTCTTCGCTCTTTACACCCTGTTCTGGGGGGAAGAAACGCTAAGATTTCAGGCGATCTGTTCGGTAAATCCTTCGTTGCCAGCTATCACAGAGATAAGTGTTACCGGTTATAAATGCATTTGATAATCATTATCATTTGTGTAAGATGAAAGTAAGCGTAACATGAGTAAGGGCTTCACGATATGCTGAACAGCCGCGTAGTTGACAGTGCTTCCAGTCGCTCATCCAGAAAGGCCAAACTTTCTCTGATGGGCCCCGCGTTTATTGCGGCCATCGGCTATATCGATCCCGGTAACTTTGCCACCAATATCCAATCCGGCGCATCTTTCGGCTACCAGCTGCTGTGGGTCGTGGTCTGGGCTAACGTCATGGCGATGCTGATTCAGTTGCTTTCTGCCAAACTGGGCATTGCCACGGACAAAAACCTGGCCGAACATATCCGCGATCGTTTTCCGCGCCCCATCGTATGGGCCTACTGGGTGCAGGCAGAGATTATCGCGATCGCCACCGATCTGGCCGAATTTATCGGCGCGGCGATCGGTTTTAAAATGTTGCTGGGTGTGTCGTTGCTGGAGGGCACCGTTCTCACCGGTATTGCTACCTTCCTGATCCTGATGCTGCAAAAACGTGGGCAGAAACCGTTGGAACTGGTGATCGGCGGCCTGCTGCTGTTTGTGGCGGCGGCCTATATTGTCGAAATGGTCTTTTCCCAGCCGCAGTTGAGTGGGTTGTTGAGAGGGATGGCAATACCGGATTTGCCCAACAGCGATGCGGTATTCCTTGCCGCCGGTGTGCTGGGGGCCACGATCATGCCGCACGTGATTTATCTGCACTCTTCGCTGACGCAAACGGCAGGTAAACATACGCGAGCCGAACGCTATGCTTCGACCAAAATCGACGTAGCGCTAGCGATGATCATTGCCGGTTTTGTCAATCTGGCGATGATGGCTACCGCAGCCGCTGCTTTTCACTTTAACGGCCACAGCGGCATTGCCGATCTCGATCAGGCCTATCTGACGTTGCAGCCGCTGTTGGGTAATGCCGCTGCAACCATCTTTGGTTTGAGCCTGGTGGCTGCCGGCCTTTCTTCTACCGTAGTGGGAACCTTGGCGGGGCAGGTGGTGATGCAGGGATTCGTGAATTTCTATATCCCGCTCTGGGTGCGGCGAGTGGTCACCATGTTGCCGTCGTTTATCGTTGTGATGATGGGGCTGGATGCCACACGTATTCTGGTGCTGAGCCAGGTGGTGCTGAGTTTTGGCATCGCCTTGGCGCTGGTGCCGCTGCTGGCGTTCACCGGTAACCGCGAACTGATGGGGGATTTAGTTAACAGCCGCACCATTCAGTATGTTGGTAAACTGATTGTGCTGGTGGTGGTGGGGCTAAACGGTTACCTGTTGATTAGCAACGTGATTTAAATCCGGCAAAGCACCGGCATCAAGCCGGTGCTTTTGTAAGCGATTACATCAAAATATTGTCGATCTCGGCAATGTCCTCGGCGGTAAATGCGCGATTAGCCAGCATACCCACCGCATCTTCAATCTGGCTGGTTTTACTGGCACCAATTAAAACGGACGTGACACGATCGTTGCGCAATACCCAGGCCAGCGCCATTTGTGACAGCTTCTGCCCACGTTGTTCAGCCAGAGCATTCAGGCGGCGAACTTTCTGCAACTTCTCTTCGGTGAGCTGTTCGGGCTTCAGGAATCGGCTACTGCTGGCCGCCCGCGAATCCTGCGGAATGCCGTGCAGGTAACGATCGGTCAGAATCCCTCCTGCCAGCGGTGAAAAAGCGATAGAACCCACACCATGGGTTTCCAGCGTATCCAACAGTTCCGGCTCTACCCAGCGTTCAAACATGGAGTATTTCGGCTGGTGAATCACGCACGGCGTGCCGAGCTGTTGCAGAAGTGTAAATGCCTGCCGCGCCAGATCGGCCGGGTAGTTCGATAGCCCGATATACAGCGCTTTACCCTGACGCACCAGCAAATCGAGAGCCGCCATGGTTTCTTCCAGCGGGGTATCCGGATCGGGGCGGTGGTGGTAGAAGATATCCACGTAATCGAGATCCATCCGCTTCAGGCTTTGATTCAAACTGGCGACCAGGTATTTCTTCGATCCCCAATCACCGTAAGGGCCTTGCCACATGGTGTAACCGGCCTTGGAGGAGATAATCAGCTCATCGCGATAAGGCTTGAGATCGTTATGCAGAATGCGGCCGAAATTCTCTTCGGCAGACCCCGGCGGGGGCCCATAGTTATTGGCCAGATCAAAATGGGTAATGCCGAGATCGAAAGCGCGGCACACCAGGTTGCGCGCATTATCATACAGCGTGCTATCACCAAAGTTGTGCCACATCCCCAGTGAAACTGCAGGGAGCTTCAGCCCGCTGCGGCCACAGCGGCGATATTCCATATCCTGATAACGCGCAGAGTCTGCTTGATAGACCATACCAACCCTCATCGGAAAAAGTGAAAACGAGTTTCAATGTATGCGTTTCCATAGCAACCGTCAGCGCGCCCGATCACGCAAATTCATCCATATGCCATTTATCCTTCCGAGGGTGATTCAGTACGCAGATGTAAATTAAGGTTGCCAGTGCCCTTTTTAGGCGAAAGTTCGAAATTTGTGCAACATCTTCAATACTTAAAATTAACATTTCTACCTTCACGCAGGTAATGATCATGAGCAAAAACTACACCGTGGCTGATTACCTCCTCGATCGTTTAGCACAGATTGGCATTCGGCATTTCTTTGGTGTGCCGGGAGATTACAACCTGCAATTTCTCGATCATGTTATCGATCACCCACAAATCACCTGGGCGGGCTGCGCCAATGAGTTGAATGCCGCCTATGCCGCCGATGGTTACGCCCGTTGCAAACCGGCAGCGGCGTTGCTGACCACCTTTGGCGTGGGGGAACTGAGTGCGATTAACGGTATTGCTGGCAGCTACGCCGAGTATCTGCCGGTGATCCATGTGGTGGGTTCTCCGGCGCTGCGTGCGCAACGCGCCGGCGATCTGCTGCACCATTCCTTAGGGGATGGGGATTTCGGCCATTTTGCCCGTATGGCGAAAGAGGTAACCGTGGCGCAGGCCAACCTGACCGCCAGCAACGCCGAAGCAGAAATCGATCGTCTGTTGACTACCGCGCTGTTTGAACGGCGCCCGGTATACCTGCTGTTACCGAGCGATGTGGCTGAAGCCCCACTGACTTCGCGCCCGGCCCCGCTGATGTTGCGCCAGCCGAACCTTTCCGATGCGTCGTTACAGGCATTTATCGCCGCTGCGCGGGAGAAACTGCAGGCGGCGCAGCGCGTTTCCCTGCTGGCGGATTTCCTTGCCGAACGATTTGGTGCAGAAACCGTGCTGGAACAGTGGATGAATGAGGTAAATATTCCCCATTCAACCCTGCTGTTAGGCAAAAGCGTGTTGGATGAAAGCCATGCCTGTTTTACCGGCACCTATACCGCAGCAGCCAGCGATCCGCAGGTAAAACAGTTGATTGAAGGGGCCGACGTGGTGATTAACGTTGGCGTGCGCTTTACCGATACCATCACGGCAGGGTTCAGCCACAATTTGCCCAATGAGAAATGTATCGATATCCAACCCTTTGAAGCGCGGGTAGGGCAGCAGGTGTTCAGCCAGATCCCGATGCGTGACGCGGTCAAAGCCCTGCATCAATTAACGCTGTCGTTAGCCAAGCAGTGGCAGTTGCCCGCCATCAAACGCCCCTTATTGCCGGATCCGAACGGCAGTGGCTTGGATCAGCATGGTTTTTGGCAGCAAATGCAGAACTTCCTGCAACCGGGGGATATCCTGATTGCCGATCAGGGAACCTCATGCTTTGGCGCCGCGTCGCTGAATCTGCCGCGAGGCTGCCGGTTCATCGTCCAATCCCTGTGGGGCTCGATCGGTTTTACGTTGCCAGCGGCGTTCGGCGTACAAACCGCCGAGCCGGATCGCCGGGTGCTGTTGCTGATTGGTGATGGTGCAGCCCAACTGACGATTCAGGAGCTGGGATCGATGCTGCGCGATGGCCAAAAGCCGGTCGTTTTCCTGCTCAATAACAATGGCTATACCGTGGAGCGGGCAATCCACGGCCCGGAACAGCGCTACAACGACATTGCCCAGTGGGACTGGACGCGGTTACCGCAGGCGTTGGCGTTGGGGCATCAGGTGAAATGCCTGCACGTGAGTGAGCCTGAACAACTGTCCCAGGCGCTGGCTGAAGTTAATGGTAGTGAACAACTGGTGTTTATTGAAGTGATGCTGCCGAAGATGGATATTCCTGAATTGCTGGATACCATCTCCCGCGCCATTCAGTCGCGCAATGCCGCAGCCTGATCTTCAGCATTTTCCAACAGGCGTTCCAACAGCCAAAACCCCGCCGGCCCCGGCGGGGTGAGTTTTGACCACACCGCATCCACCGAAATCAGCTTGGGCCAGCCGCGTATTTTCAGCTCTGTCAGGCGCTGTTGCCCATACTGCTTCACCAGCCAGTGCGGCAGCACGGCCCAGCCGAACCCCTGTTCTGCCATTTCCAGCAGCATCAGATAGCTGGGTGCCGACCACACCGGCCCCTGCGGTTTAGCGGCATCGCTGCCGGTATAGGTATTGAGATAGAGCTGGCGGCTGCTGGCAAGGTGAGCCTGGGTGAGTGCCGGGATGCGTGTCAGCGGGTGTTCATGGGCGACAAACAGCCCCATTTCGGTCTGTTCCGGCAGCCTGGCGAAGGCGATATCGGGCGGATAACTCGGCTGCACCGCCAGCATCCCCAGATGCGCCCGGCCAATCTGCAACAGATCCAGCACGTCGTCGTCTTCGGCGATCATGCATTCCAGTTCAATATCCTGATAGCGCTGCTCGAAGTGTTTCAGCAAGTTATCGTGATGATTGGGCTGATAGGTATCGGAAAAGACGATGGTTAAACGCGGTTCAACCCGATCACCTAGCCGTATACTCAGCGCCTCAAGGCGTTCGCTGGCCGTGAGGATCTCCTGCACATGGCTGAGTACTTTGCGGCCAGCAGGGGTTAGCACCGGCTGGCGCGCCTCGCGATTGAACAGCGTCAACCCAAGATCGGCTTCCAGATTGGCGATAGCGGTACTGATGGTGGACTGGCTTTTGCGCAGCTTGCGCGCGGCGGCAGAAAACGAACCCAGCGCGGCCGCTTCAACAAACGCCTGCAAGGCTTCGGGAGAATAGCGCATGATGTATCTACTTTATCGATGGAATCTATTTTTAATCTACGCAAAAAAGCGATGATAATCACCCAACTTTTCCAGAAACAGTCAAAAAGCAGGTGATTTATGCAATTGCAAAACAAGTCGTTGGTTGAACGCATCGTCCATGCCGTGGGTTTTGAGGCCATCGCTATCGCGATTTGTGCGCCGATCGGGGCGTGGTTACTTAATCGTTCACTGCTACAGATGGGGAGCTTGACGATTATGCTGTCAACCGTCGCCATGCTGTGGAACATGACTTATAACACGGTGTTTGATCGATTATGGCCGACCAGCCGCGTGGTGCGTAACCTGAAGGTGCGTATTTTTCATGCCCTGGGTTTTGAAGGCGGCTTTATCGTGATTGGTTTGCCGCTGGTTGCTCTGGTCATGAATATGTCGCTGGCGCAGGCTTTTATGCTGGAGATCGGTTTCTTCCTGTTCTTCCTGCCCTATACCCTGTGTTACAACTGGGTATACGATACCCTGCGTCAGCGCTGGTTTGAGCCGCGCCTGGCAGGGTGTTCACGGGCAAAATAACCAGGAGAACATAATGAAAGTGCTGGGCTTATTGGGCGGGATGAGCTGGGAATCCACCATACCTTATTACCGGATGATCAACGAACAGGTGAAGGCCCGGCTTGGCGGTCTGCATTCGGCTAAAATCGTGCTCTACAGCGTCGATTTTCACGAGATTGAACGTTTGCAGCATCAGGGGGATTGGGAGGGCGCAGGCCGCCTGCTTGCGAGTGCTGCCGCATCGCTGCGTGCCGCCGGTGCTGAGGCGATCGTGATCTGTACCAACACCATGCATAAAGTGGCCGATGCGGTGGAGCAGGCCAGCGGTTTGCCGTTGATCCACATCGCCGATGCCACCGCGCTGGGCTGCTGGGTACGCGTTTTACCATGGAGCAGGATTTTTACCGTGGGCGCTTGCAGGATAAGTTTGATATTGAGGTGATCACGCCAGCCGAGGCCGATCGCGAGATCGTGCATCGCATCATTTATCAAGAACTGTGCCTGGGGAAGATTTGCGCTGCCTCGCGCGATGAGTACCGCCGGATTATCCGTAACTTGGAGCAACAGGGCGCGCAGGGCATTATTTTTGGCTGCACGGAAATCAGCCTGCTGGTGGGGGCAGAGGATGCTGCGGTACCGGTGTTCGACACCACCGCTATTCATGCGCATGCGGCAGCGGAATACGCGCTGGCTTAGCCCTTATCCGGCGCCGGCTGAAACGATTTTTGTGATCCAGATCGCTATTGAACAGCGGGTAACAGAATGACGATTGTTGTTTCCGCGGTGTGATTTTACAGTGTAGCCAGTTTCTTATTACTTACTTTATGGAGAAAACACCGATGTCCTATGCCCTTGTAGGTGATGTTGGCGGCACTAATGCGCGCTTGGCACTCTGCACCGTTGAGACGGGTGAGATCGCTCAGGCGAAAACCTATTCAGGCCTGGAGTTTGACAGCCTGGAAGCGGTGATTCGTCAATACCTGGCCGAGCATCAGTTGGAGGTTCAGAGTGCCTGCATCGCCATTGCCTGCCCGGTCACCGAAGATTGGGTGGCGATGACCAACCACACCTGGGCTTTTTCCATCAAAGAGATGAAGGCCAATCTGGGGTTAAGCCATCTGGAAGTGATTAACGATTTCACTGCGGTATCTATGGCTATTCCGATGCTGACTGACGCCGACGTGCTGCAATTTGGCGGCGGTAAAGCGCAAAAAGATAAGCCGATCGCGGTGTACGGTGCCGGTACTGGCCTGGGCGTGGCGCATCTGGTGCACGTTAACCGCCGCTGGGTGAGCCTGCCGGGTGAAGGTGGGCACGTGGACTTCGCGCCAAACAGCGAGGAAGAGGACATCATTCTGGAAGTGCTGCGCGCCGAAGTGGGGCACGTTTCTGCCGAGCGCGTGCTGTCTGGCCCTGGGCTGGTGAATCTGTATCGCGCGATAGTGAAAGCCGATCACCGCTCGCCAGAAAAGTTAGCGCCTAAAGATATCACCGAGCGCGCGTTAGCAGACAGTTGCACCGACTGCCGTCGTGCGCTTTCGTTGTTCTGCGTGATTATGGGGCGTTTTGGCGGCAACCTGGCGTTGAATCTGGGCACTTTCGGTGGGGTGTATATTGCCGGCGGCATCGTGCCGCGTTTTATGGAGTTCTTTAAAGCGTCCGGTTTCCGCACCGCCTTTGAAGACAAAGGCCGCTTCAAAGATTACGTGCGTGAAATCCCGGTGTTTATGATCACCCATGCGCAACCTGGGTTACTGGGGGCGGGTGCTCATTTGCGCCAGATGCTGGGGATGCACCTGTAAGTTGTCCTGCCCCCTGATCCATCAGGCACATTCGCGGTTTATACTGAGCTCCGCTACTGCATGAGTAGGTCTTAATTATATTGATAAATCAATAGGTTATTTTCCAGTTGGCCTGCGTTAAATGTGTGGAAATTGTGGAGGATGTGTCTGGACGGTGTAATTGGGTAATTATCCTATAGAGTGGCAACCGGTGCGGCGCTACTGTTCTCGCTGAAAAGACCGGTTACGCTCTCTGGGAGTTGCAAATGAAAAAAGTCTTGTTGTTGCTGGCAGCGTTATTGCCACTGTCATTACCGACGGTGAGCCAGGCTGATGTTTCCATCGGCGTGAACGTTCCCGGCCTGTCACTGCACGTCGGCGATCGTGACGAGCGTGGTTATTATTGGGATGGTGGTCGCTGGCGTGAGCCACGCGGCTGGCATAAACATTATCGCCCACGTGATGACTACTATGGCCCACCGCCACGGGTTATCTATTACGGGCCTCCTCCGCGTGAATGGCGCGGCCGTGCGTATGAATACCGCATGGCTCCGCCGCCACCGCCCGGCTATTATCGCCACGCCCCTCGAGGGCAACGCTGGTAATCTCTGTCTGGATGCCACAGCTATTGCTGTGGCATCGGCTTATCCGCATGGGAATCACTTAATGCCAAGCTGCGCTTTACCGAGCGGTGTCAGCTGATCGACGGTCGCGCGGCCAATGAAATCCACTTCAAAATCATCCGCGGCGAAATCCGGCGGCGTTTTACCCGACAGGAAGCTTGGCAACTGGCGTTGCAGATAGGCATCGTTTTTATCACAGCCCGGCGCGGCAGCAATGTACATCACGTTACTGTCGAATTCGCCGTGGTGTTCATTTTCAACCGCATGGATCACGTCACAGTGCCAGAACACGGTATCGCCCGCTTCCAGATCGGGAATAGGGGAAATCCCTTGCAGTAAAAGAGGATGCCACTTCTCTGAGATCGACAACGCCCGCCCAGGCGCGGCGTCGCACAAGTCGTCGTCCGCGACATCATCCTGCAGCGCACGCAACAGCACATAGGCCATCGCATTGGCAATCGGCACCAGGTTCAGCGTACCGGCGTTGGTACGCTGCGGCGTCAGCGCCGTCCAGCCTTGGAAAGTGCGGAACATTGAACAGACCGCCGGTGACGCGATCTCGCGCACCGCGGTGCGGCCATCGGCAGCAAAGGGATCATAGCGCTGCCAGTCGCCGGAAAAAACGTGGCGGTAAACGTAGCGGAAGTTCTCATCCAGCCAGCGTTCAATGGTGCCGCTGTCCACATGTGGCGACAGGCCCAATGAAGACGAGTTTGGCGGGCGTCGGCGGGTGCGATCGGCATAAGTGGTCACCCGCGTTGGGTCAAAATGCTGTTTGCCGTTGCTCTCGGTTTCCCACAGGCTGTTCAGAAACACCTGCACCGCGTGCATACGTTGATCCTGCCGGGCTTCCACCTGCGGTTTTGACCAGTAAATACCGTAGATCTGCGGTTTGCTGGCGGCCAGCTTGCCGAAATAGTTATCTTCAGCGGCATTCTTCAGGCGTTCGACAAAGTTATTGCGATCAAGATAGTCACCGATCTCCTGGTTCCAGGCTTCCGCTTTGCTGCGTGGGAATACGCCGCGAATGGCACAGGCGCCGCGTTGTCTGATCAGCGCTTTTTGCTGTTCGCTGACGCGCTGTTGCAGAATATCTTCAGCGTCGATCTGTGGGACAGGGTTTTGCCCCGCAGCGAGTTCCTGACGGATGCATGCAACCTGCTGGCGGATATTGTCTTCCAACGCCAAAAACACCTCGCGGTAGTTAGGTAATACCTGGCGCAACTGCTGTTTGACGGCTTTAATGGCGGTAGGAATATCTTCGATGAGTAATGAAGCCATAGCGTTCTCCTTATGCCACCAGCGGGCGGCGAGGGATGTAGGGGAGTCGTGTTGCTGTTCTGTTGTTATGACGTTAATGATTATCTGGATTTAATAGAGGAAAATAAAGGGATATCTTTCATTCGTAATATCCTATTTTTCGTTTTTCGGAGGCTTAGCTGATGAAATGGCAAACGCCACGCTTAATCCTGCAATCGATCACGGTGGATGACTGGCCATTGTTCCGGCGTTTATACCAGGAACCCGAGGTGATGCGTTATATCGCCGATCCGATGGCGGAAAGTGAGATCCGGGCACGTTTTGAGGCGCGCTTACCGGCATGGGATAAACACAGCGAACGCTGGCTATGTCTGGTGATGCGTGAGAAAGCGAGTGGCAAAGCATTGGGCATCACGGGGTTTCGCCCAGAGTGGTTGCCTTTCCAGCAGGCAGAGGTCGGGTTTGGCAGCTTGCCGGAAGCGCAGGGCAAAGGCTATGGCAAAGAATCACTGCTGGCGGTGCTGGATTTTGCCTTCAATGCCTGTGGATTTCACAAAATGAATGCCACCGTGACCGAAGGGAATATCGCTTCGCGCCGTCTGCTGGAAAGTTGCGGTTTCAGGCTGGAGGGCACGCTGCGGGATAACTATCGCTTGGCAGGGCAGTGGTGCAATGATTGGCAGTTGGGATTGCTGGCGGCGGAGTTTGCGGCACTGAAACGGTAAAAAAGGGCTATCGGGGGCTCGACAGCTTGATGGAGCTGCGCTATGTTCGATATCCGGCCACAACGTGGCCAGCGTCGCTCGGACGGTCCGGGCGCTCACGTTTCTTCGAGGAATCTATGGCTGATCACAGTCCGCGCCGTTTTACGCGCATTGAACGTCTTCCCCCTTACGTTTTTAATATCACTTCTGAACTGAAGATGGCTGCACGCCGTCGCGGTGAGGATATTATCGATTTCAGCATGGGCAACCCCGACGGCCCGACGCCCGCGCATATCGTCGAAAAACTCTGCACCGTGGCGCAGCGTGACGATACGCACGGTTACTCCACGTCGCGCGGAATTCCGCGCTTGCGCCGTGCGATCTCCAACTGGTATCAGCAGCGCTATCAGGTCGATATCGATCCTGACAGCGAAGCGATTGTCACTATCGGCTCGAAAGAAGGGCTGGCGCACCTGATGCTGGCAACGCTCGATCATGGCGATACCGTGCTGGTGCCGAACCCGAGCTACCCGATTCATATTTACGGCGCGGTGATTGCCGGTGCACAAGTGCGCTCGGTGCCGCTGGTGGACGGGGGCGATTTCTTTGGTGAGCTGGAACGCGCCATTCGTGAAACCATTCCGCGGCCGAAGATGATGATCCTCGGCTTCCCGTCCAACCCCACCGCGCAGTGTGTGGAACTGGATTTCTTCGAGCGGGTGGTGGCGCTGGCAAAACAGTATGATGTTCTGGTGATCCACGATCTGGCCTATGCCGACATCGTGTATGACGGCTGGAAAGCACCGTCGATCATGCAGGTGCCGGGGGCGAAGGACATTGCAGTCGAATTCTTTACCCTGTCGAAAAGCTACAATATGGCGGGCTGGCGCATTGGTTTTATGGTGGGTAACCCCGAACTGGTCAACGCGCTGGCACGTATCAAAAGTTACCACGATTACGGCACGTTTACCCCGCTGCAGGTGGCTGCTATCGCTGCGTTGGAAGGCGATCAGCAGTGCGTTCGCGACATTGCCGAGCAATATCGCCAGCGCCGCAACGTGTTGGTGAAAGGGTTGCATGAAGCCGGCTGGATGGTTGAGAACCCCAAGGCATCGATGTACGTCTGGGCGAAGATCCCCGATGCCTATGCGCATTTAGGTTCGCTGGAGTTCGCCAAGCGCCTGTTGGCCGATGCTAAGGTGTGCGTCTCACCTGGCATAGGGTTTGGCGATTATGGGGATACCCATGTGCGTTTTGCACTGATCGAGAATCAGGATCGTATCCGTCAGGCGGTGCGCGGTATTAAAGCCATGTTCCGCGCCGATGGCCTGATGGCACCAGCGAAAGCCGGTAGCGCCGCAGCCAAGTAAGGGATATAAGCCGGGGAGATCCCCGGTTTGAGGTTGATGACAAAGTCGCTTTTGAACCCGAGATACTCGGGCCTAGCGCACCGAGGGGCGCTCCGGCGGCTTACGCCGCTACGACCCCTTCGGCACGCTCTCCCTAATAACGGGCTTTGTCAGCAGTCTGAAGCCGGGGAGATCCCCGGTTTTTTTCTTTTATTAAGGTTTTCTTCATCATTTCCCGACTATCTTTAACCCGTATTCTTTTATGGATTGGGAGAGGTAATCGTTATGGTGGTGCGCTTTGCTAAATCGCAAATTATTCTGCATTGGCTGACGTTGTTGATGGTGATCCTGACTTACAGCGCGATGTTGCTGAAAGACTCAGTATCAGAAGACAATATTGATTTGGTTAAAAATTTGCATTTCAATTTCGGTCTGTCGGTTTTTGTACTGATGTTTTTGCGTCTCTGCCTGCGTCAGCGTAATGCGGTGCCACCTATTACGCCTGCGCTAGAAGTATGGCAGGCGTTTGGGTCGAAGGTTTTCCACTGGCTGTTGTATCTGCTGTTTTTATCTTTGCCGATCCTGGGCGTGCTGACGTTGGCCTACGGCGGGAAAGAGTGGGTGCTGCTGGGCTGGCAGGTGCCCCAATGGGTAACGCCCGATCCTGGGATGCGCAGCCTGCTTAAAGATATCCATGAAGTTCTAGCTAACACCGGCTATTTCATTATCGGGGCACATACGTCGGCGGCGATCTACCATCATTATCTGCGAGGTGACGATACGTTGCGCCGCATGATGCCGGGTAAATAAGGCGGGTAGCAGAAATAATCGAGGGGGCAGATAAGAGAATCAGCCCCCTTTATCATCAGGCGATGGCGCTGGCAATCAGAATAACCCAGAAGACAAAGCAAGATAGCAGGATCGCACTCCAGATATGACGACGAGAGTATTCCATTTTTAGCCTTCACTGATTACTGAGGTGGTTGGGTTATAACCACATCGGCGTCAATGCGCGAAGATTTAGCCCGCCCTGAAAAAATTTATGGTTTGGGGACTGCAACGACAGAAATATGAACTTCATAGCCTAGCAGAAATAATGCCTGCTCCAGCACTTCAACCTTCGAAGCATAGGTGATATCCAACAACCGCTCGATCTGAGCGCCGTTAAGCCCCATCTGGCGTGCCAGCTGTGCTTTTGCGGTGTTTGTCTCCAGCATCCGATTATGCAATTCCAACTTCAGTTGCACCAATACGGGCAGATGAACGGCGATCTCTTCTGCCTGCTGCGCAGAAGGTGGCGGTATTTGGCGGCCTTCTTCCATTTCAATGGCGATCGCCGTCAGCAGGCTTTCCTGCGCCTCCAGCTCAACGTCATCACGCTTGTAGCAGGCGGCTTGCTGCAACGGGAAATCACGAAAGGTAATCTGCCAGGAATCGCTTTCGCTGTCGAAAACGTAGTGGGCGGGGTAGTGGCAAGGCATCGTATTTCCTGCTTAAAAATGAGTTGAGCGGCATTGTGACCGGTTAGCGTTAACAATGCCAGAGATTGGCGTCGCTACGCTGCCGGATAAGGCTTTGGAAGACAATTTTGTTAATTTGTTTGTCAGAGGGTATTTTTTGGTTATTCGCTGATGATTTATCAGTAATTCCTGCCAGAATTGATTTATCTTCCTAAGATTAATCGGGAATAATATGAAATATAAGTTTAATGATACCGTCCTTTTTGATGAAGATGCAGGAACGCTGGGGCCTAGCGATTTATCCGACGACCCTATTCCGATTTCGAACCCAACAAAGCGTTTATTGCTGCTGTTGATCGCTCATCATGGTGAGCCTGTTAACCGTGAAGTGATATTCAAGAAGGTGTGGGACGATTACGGCATGATCTCCAGCAACAACAACCTCAACCAGTGCGTCAGTAAATTGCGCCGGGTGATCAAGGTGATGGGGATTGACGATGAGGTTATTGCGACCGTCCCTAAACTCGGTTTTATGCTGCGTCAGGAGATCCAGATCGAATCCAATCAAGGGGATAATGAGGCTTTTACGCAAAATTATGTGCCGCCGGTGTTGGCCGACGAGCCTGATACGGCAACGGAAGACGAGCTGGATATGAATGAGAGTGGGGAGGTGAATGCCGAGGTTGATGGCACAACCAAACCGACGCCCAAAGTGGCCCCGACCGCCAGCAAACGACGCTATGGTTGGGCCATTGTCATTGCCTTGAGTGTGTTTGTGTTTGTGCTGGGAATTGGCATTACCATGTACACCACCAACTCTCTGGCTCGGCAGGAAGTTTTTCTTGGCAGCGCTGGCAGTTGCAAAGTATTTCTGTCGACGTCCACAACATCAGGTGTTCCTGGCCCCAGTCTGAACAAAGATCTGCTGGCCTATGTGGAACAGAGAAAGGTGCAATGTCAGGGCGATGAATACCTGCTGGTGGTGCGCAGCAATCAGGTACGCTCCTATATTTCGGGCATTCACCGCATGTTCTTTGTGCGCTGTACGACGTTACGTGAGCACAGAATTGAGTTTTGTTCAGGAATGGAAAGTGATAACTCTCCGTTGCTACTCTGACCTTACCGCAGCCGGGTTTAGCTTGAAGCGCCAGAAGGATACATAAGAACGCAAAAGAAAAACTTTTTCCCCCAGACAAGTGACAGTGAAGGGGGATTTGGTAAAATAGAATCCGGCTCATTAAAATAAGATGATTCTTATCATGCGGTTATCTCTGATTATACGTGTTGTACCTATGTTGCTTCTTGTGGGAGTGGCCGGTTGCCAGCAGCCACGCTCCACCAGCCAGAATAAACCGGTGCCCCTGAATGATCAGGTCGAACAACTCGCATCGGTGGTGGCTGGCACCAAATACCTCAAATACAAATGCAACCGTAGCGATTTGCCGGGTGATGCGGTCATCAACAAGGTGGCTAACAAGGTGGCAAAACAGCGGGGATGGAATCCGTCAGACTACGCGGCGCTGCCTCAGCGCAGCGAAGCGCTCTATCAGAGCCTGACCAGAGACAGTACGCCAGAGCAGACCAAATGCAGCAGCTTTAACAGCCTGTTGGCCCCTTTCACTGACGAACTGCGTGCAGAAGGCCACAGCTAACGGTAAACGCCGGGGTATTTGGCGTTTAACATTCATTTTTCACTGGGGTTTGCCAGGTCAACTTTGCCACCGGGCCAATCCTCCAGCGCATCAAGTGTGAAAACCTCACCGTTAAAATTGAAGATAGTCACATCCTGTTGAATCTGTTCAATGACCAGATTAGGGGCTGGGCTATCGCCTTCATGATAGCGTTGCCCGTTCAGGGTAATACTGCGTTTATTATCTTCTGAAGCATAAACGTGTGCACTGTAGCGCAGTGCGGGCAGTTCATCGCTGGCCAACGTTTCTGGCGGCGTTTCCTGAACGGCGGCTTTTTGCGATTCTGCTGCGTTTTGCTCGGCGACAGTGGTTACCTCGGGTTTAACCGGTGCAGGATGTGGCTGCGCGATGGCTGAAGGCACTGCCTGGGTGAGCATGGCCACTGGGTGGTCCAGCGCAGCGCTGCTGTGCCAACGCTCCCCGGCAAACCAACCGAATGCGATCAGCAGCAGTGCATACACTGGCAACAGAGGGCGGGGAATAAACAGCCCCTTAGTGGAACGGGCCCTGACTTGCGGTGTTAATTCCGTTTGATTATCCACATCCTTGAACCTTTGAGTTAATGCGCGGGTGGCGGCAGCCTGAGGCCAGCAAATCTTCTGTAGGCAAAGAAACTATCTGTCCGGCAGACGCGGGTCAATAGTGCCCGCTGGGTATTTTAAGTTTATCAATGGGGCAGAAAGAGAAGGGCCACCCTGAGGTGGCCCGAAACCAAGCTTTATTTACTGCTGACCGGCAAGCCAGCGCCTTGCGTGCCCTCCTGAGGTTTCACCAACAGCGCCACGGACCATGCCGGGAGGGTGATACTGCCGTCGCCTGCGATATTGATACCGGAAGCCAGCGAGTTGGCCCCCAATGCCTGTTGGATCGTACTCAGGCTGAGGTTCTTCCCGGCAAAGTCATTGATTGTCCGGGCTTCCGGGGCGGCGTTGATTACCACCACCAGCGCATCGGCCTGCGGATCGAGATCGCTACCCGCCTGAGCACCATCATCAATGGTCATTACCAACAACCCTAACTGCTGATCGGCACCGGTGTTGCGGAAATCGACACGTTTCATCACTTCACTGCCACTTCCCAGCGCGATCAGCGGAGAAGAGCGGCGTAACTGCGTGAGTTCCTGATAGAACGCGGTCATTTGCGTGATTTCTGCGTTGCCAGGTGCTGCGACAGCGTCTTTTACCAGGCTAATCTCATCGTAGTTTATGCCATCATCACTGAAACGCGGCATACCCACGTTGGAGTTGTTGTCCTGATAGCTGTAATCCACACGGTTAAACCAGTCACCGGAATCGTAGGAGTCACGGGTGAAGGATTTGGAGCGCAGCAACTCGGAGCCTTGCTGATCGAAGGCCAGGCCTTGGCCTAACAAGGTGGTCGCCAGAGAAACCGCCTGCATGCGCACGCGGGTGGCGAGATCGGCTTCTTTGGCCGCTTTGTAGCTGATCATGTCCCACAGGGTTTGGTTGTCGTGCTTAGAGACATAGTTGATCACTTCGGTCGGATCGTTGGCATAGCCACCGATGGCGCCGTTATAGTCAATCTCGCTGCCTTTTTTCACCTTACCGTCTTTGTCGATCAGCAGGAAATCGGTCAGGTTGCCTGCCATCCCCACACGCGTCAGATCGGCCAGGTGGCGCACGTCATCTGCCGTTTGCCCACTTTTTTCGTTGGTCAGCACGCCGGCTCCGTTACCCAATCCCTGGTTTTGCCGCAGGGCCTCTTTCTCATCGAAAGGACCACCGCCGCGCACCGCATCACGCAAACGATCGGAGAAGGTGCCGATCCCGGTGCCTTTCAGATTGATTTGTGAAGCGATCTCGAAGCGATCTTCCTGCCCGGAATTCCAGCCTTCGCCAAAGAAGTAAACGTTAGGATTGACCGTTTTGACTTTCTCACGCGCCGCCAGGATCTGAGCTTTCGGGTGATAACCCATCAGATCGAAACGGAAAGCATCAATCTTGTAGTCTCTGCTCCAGACCACCAGAGAGTCGTCAATCAGCTTGGCGAACATGCGGTGTTCCGGTGCTGAATCGGAGCAGCAGGTTGCCGATTCCACGCTGCCGGTTGATTCGTTCAGGCGCTGATAATACCAGGGTACGATCTTATCCAGCACTGAGGTGCGATCGGTTGGGCCTGCGGCATTGGTGTGGTTGTACACCACGTCCATAATCACATTCATCCCTAACTGCTGCTTGATGGTCTGCACCATGGTGCGGAACTCTTTGATACGCAGCGTGCCTTCTGGATCAGTGGCATAGGAGCCTTCCGGCACCGTGTAATGGAATGGATCGTAACCCCAGTTATAGGAATCGGTCTGTGCCACGTAGCCGTTCAACTCCTGCACCTGCGGATTGTCCTTGCTGTCATCCTGTTTCAGCTCGTTGAGCACTTCGCCAATGGTGGAGGCGCTGTTGCAGTAATCAGCAAAGCGGCTTTGCTTCACGGCGCTGTTCAATTCGCACAAGCGGCTGAACGGCTGTGGCAGATCCGCCACTTTGTCGCTGAACTCACTGACCGTGGCCAGATCGAACACCGGCAGCAGTTCAACGTGCGTTACACCAGATTGTGCCAGTTGCTTGAGGTGTTTCACCATATTGCTGTCGGCGGCGGTCAGCGCCAGGTACTTGCCACGCAGGCTTTCAGGAACCGTCTGATCCCAGGCAGAAAGATCGCGGATATGGGATTCGTGGATCACCATCTGGGCAATATCGGCCTGAGTAGCCTGCGGATGCGGCATGGTCAGGCTGTCCCAGCCGTCAGGTTTTAGCTCACTGTCATTGAGATCCACCACCTGGCTGTACTCGGAATTGGTCGAGAGACTATGGGAGTAGGGATCGGTGACTTCATACTGTTCCACTTTGCGCGATTGCGGGTGGTAGACCGTGAGTGCATAGCGATAGTAAGCCCCTTTGAGATCGCTGCTACCCTGATATGACCAGGCACCGGAGTCGGTATCGCGGATCATCGGCTGGCTGCCAATCACTTTTTTGTCTGCGCTGTAGAGCACCAGCTCAACCTGTTGCGCCGTTGGTGCCCACAGGCGGAAAGTCACACCCGAACCGCTCACCAGGGCGCCATACTCCAGTTTTTCCGCCGCGGCCGCGAAGCGATCGTCCAGCACGCCAGCCGTTTGCACCTGGGTGGCCGAACTGAGGATGCCGTCCTTGTCGGTGGCCAGCACTACCGTCTCGTCGGTCAGTAGCTCATCTACGTTGGCATTATCGGGCAGCTTAAACGCCGCATAACTGGCAAGATGCGGGAAGCGCGCGCTGGTTTCCTGGCTGATGCTGGTAGGCGTCAGCGAGAAATAGCGATCGGTAAATTGCCCTTGGCTGTTGGCGGCAACTTTGCTGCTGTGGTTGTAGTACAGGCGCACGATCGGTTTATCTTTGCCGCCAGGCCAGAGGATGGTCTGTTTATCCACCCAATGCGCCCCGGCCAGTGCGACCCCGAAGGCACCACGGAAAGCGTCGGCGCGGGTATCGTACACTGCGCTGCTACCCGCGAGGACCGACACGGTGCGATCGGGGAAGTCGCTGAACGTTACACGCATGTCGGCATCAATCAGCTTATTGCCGCCATCGCGCAGGATAAAGTTGATGCAGCCAGTGGTTTTGTTGAGTGGCAATACCCAGTAAGGGCCGTAGCTATCGCTACCCGTTGGCGTGATGGTCTTGTCATCCCAGCCGTCGGAGGTTTTTTCTAACGAGTTACAGGTATCGTTATTCCACAGGAACAGGTTTTTGGTCGCGTAATCCACGGCGGTTCGGTTGGTGACGCCGGCAATATCCACCAGATGGATCACTGCCTGATTACTGTCTGCCGTAACGGCTTCGCCAGGAATAGCCACATCGGGTAAGCGTGCGATCGGTTCCTGATTGTCTGGCGTTTCAGGTACCGGTTTTTCAGGATCGGGTGTATTCGGTACTTCAGGTGTAGTCGGTGTGTTGGGGGTAACATCAACAGAATTATTATTATCACAGCCGCTCAACAAGATGAGCGAACCGAAGAGTAGGGCATTACAGGTATGTTTAAGCATTCTAAATTCCCTATCAGACTCACGTAATAGAAAGTAAAAAATGGTATTAATGTGTAAAGCCAAGGCATTAGATAGCGTGGGCAAGGGCGCAGCATCATCCCACCAAGGGAGGAGGCGGGGCGTAGAGAGCAGGAGGAAGCGTAGCGGAGAAGGGATGACGAACAGCAAAAGGGCGACTATTATGATGCGGGCTAAAAAAGAAAGAAATCACTAGCAAAACAGAAAGATGAATCATCCGCTTGGCAAAAAAAATTATTTTTTCGTCATGTGAGCATGTATAAAGTAGTCGTTGCTGAGAGGATCGTCTCACACCGCGGGTGGCGAAAGCGACGCAATTGCACTGCGCAAGATTCCAGTGAGAAACAGACCGGGTTCTGCTGGACAGCGCTAACTATCACGATGTGCCTCAAGGGCTGGGTGGAGTGACTCAGGCCAACAGGGACGCTGGCAAAGGAAAGCATGATTCAATTTTCTGGGATGGTTTTGTCAATCAGAGAGACAGCATTCAAGATGCTGACGCCGCGCTGGGTATTGTGCGGTGTGATGCTATTGGCTTGCAATCAGCTGGCGATGCTGACCTGGCAGATCTGGCTGCCCTCTGAACAGCCCACGGTCAGTTTGGCCAAGGCCGCTGCGCCGCAAGCTGCCGCCGTTAGCAACGAGACGGCCACAACCTATCGATTCAATCTGTTCGGCACGGCCGCGCCTTCGTCTGCGCCCGCCGCTACGGCGGTATCAGACTCTTCTCTACATAATGCCCCGCCATCGGCGCTCAAAATCAACCTGACCGGCATTGTTGCCAGCCCCACGCCAGCGCATTCCATCGCCATTATCGCCAAAGACAGCAAGCAATTCAGCCTCGGTATCGGGGATAACACCCCCGGATATGATGCCAAGATTGCGGCTATTTTTGCCGATCGTGTGGTGATTAACTATCAGGGGCGCTACGAGTCGTTGCTCCTGTTTGGCGATGCATCGCCCGCGGCGGCTAAGGCCCACGGCGAGAAAAAAGCCTCTACAGGGCAGCTTAAGGCCCAGTTACAGAAGCAGCCGCAAAATATTCTTACCTACCTGAATATTTCGCCCGTGATGGTGGATAACAAACTGATCGGGTATCGCCTGAACCCTGGCGTGCAAGGGGAGTTGTTCCAACAGGTCGGGCTGCGGGAGAACGATCTGGCCGTGGCGCTCAATGGCCTGGATCTGCGTGATGCCCAACAAGCCCAGCAGGCACTGAAACAGTTGCCAGAACTCAGTGAACTGAACCTTACCGTCGAACGTGATGGTCAATTGCATGATATCTATGTTGCTCTTGGAGATAATTAATTGTTTAGCAAAGGGATGATCGGGAGCTTACGCGTTTTGGTGCTGGTTGCTGCGCTGCTCGGGACCAAGTCGGGGTGGAGCGCTGAGTTTTCTGCCAGTTTCAAAGGCACGGATATTCAGGAGTTCATTAATACCGTCAGCAAGAATCTGAATAAAACGGTGATTATTGATCCTGCCGTGCGCGGCACCATCACCGTGCGCAGCTACGATATGCTGAACGAGGAACAGTATTACCAGTTCTTCCTCAGCGTGTTGGACGTTTACGGTTTTGCCGTGGTGGATATGCACAACGGCGTGCTGAAAGTGGTGCGCTCGAAGGATGCCAAAACGGCGGCGGTGCCGGTGGCCAGCGATGCCGAACCGGGGCAGGGGGATGAAGTGGTGACCCGCGTGGTACCGGTGAATAACGTGGCCGCCCGAGATCTGGCGCCGCTGCTGCGCCAGCTCAACGATAACGCCGGAGCCGGCAGCGTAGTGCACTATGAACCTTCCAACGTGCTGTTGATGACCGGGCGTGCGGCGGTGATTAAACGTCTGATGGAAATTGTCGAGCGGGTGGACAAAGTGGGGGATCGCAACGTGGTGACGGTGCCTCTTGCCTATGCCTCGGCTGCGGAAGTGGTCAAGCTGGTCACCGAACTGACCAAGGATGCCAGCAAGTCGGCCATGCCCAGCCTGATGACCGCCAGCCTGGTGGCTGATGAACGCACCAACTCGGTGCTGGTCAGCGGGGAACCTAATTCCCGTCAGCGGATTATTGCCATGATCAAGCAACTGGACCGCGAACAGGCAGTGCAGGGCAATACCAAAGTAATTTACCTGAAATACGCCAAAGCCACCGATCTGGTGGAAGTGCTGACCGGCGTCAGCAGCAGTATGCAAAGCGAGCAGCAGAATGCCAAACCTGCCGTGGCGTTGCGTAAAGACGTCACCATCAAGGCCCATGAGCAGACCAACGCCCTGATCCTCACCGGTGCGCCGGATGTGATCCGCGATCTGGAAAAGGTGATCACTCAGTTGGATATCCGGCGCGCACAGGTGTTGGTTGAAGCAATTATTGCCGAGGTTCAGGATGCGGATGGCCTGAATCTGGGGATCCAGTGGGCAAACAAGCACGCCGGCGTAACGCAGTTCACCAACACTGGCCTGCCGATCACCACCGCGATCGCCGGGATTAATCAATACGATCAGAATGGCAGCATCAGCACGAACTTTGCCACTGCACTGAGCAGTTTTAACGGCATTGCCGCAGGTTTTTATCGCGGTAATTGGGCCATGCTGCTGACGGCGCTTTCCAGCAGCAGCAAGAACGACATTCTGGCGACGCCGAGCATTGTCACGCTGGACAATATGGAAGCCACCTTCAACGTCGGCCAGGAAGTGCCGGTGCTGTCGGGCTCGCGCACCACCTCCGGCGATAATATTTTCAACACCGTGGAGCGTAAAACCGTCGGTATCAAGCTGAAGGTTAAACCGCAGATTAACGAAGGGGATTCGGTGCAACTGGAGATCGAACAAGAGGTTTCCAGCGTGGCGGATTCGACTTCCAGCAACAATGCTAGCCTGGGGCCAACCTTCAATACCCGCACGGTCAACAATGCCGTGCTGGTGGGCAGCGGAGAAACGGTGGTGGTGGGCGGTCTGCTGGATAAAACGGTGAACGACAGTGCCAGCAAGGTGCCGTTGCTGGGTGATATTCCGGTGCTGGGCTACCTGTTCCGTTCCAACAGCCAAACGGTTTCCAAGCGCAATCTGATGCTGTTTATCCGGCCAACGATCATTCGCGATCGTGATGATTTCCGTAATGCCTCGTCAGATAAGTATCAGGCCTTCAGTAAGGAGCAGGAACAATTACGCGGCAAAGAAGCCCGTGGTGTGACCTTGAATAACGATGTGCTGAGATTGCCTCCGGACCAGAATGGATCCACTTTCCGTCAGGTGAATGCGGCGATCAGCGCGTTTTATCAGCAGGGGGCTCGATGAGCGACGCCACGCTGGACGCGGCCGAATTACGCCCTCTGTTGCCTTTTGCCTACGCGCGTGCGCAGCGTATTTTATTGCTGCGCGATCGGGCGGGGTGCCGGGTGCTGTGCGTCGCTGATACGCCGGCCAGCGCACTGCTTGAGGCGCGCCGGGTGGCAGGGGGCAACCTGACCGTCAGCACGCTGTCGGCCGAGGAGTTTGAGAAACAACTGGTGATCGGCTATCAGCGCGACTCGGAAGAGGCGCGTCGTATGATGGCCGACATCGGCAATGAAATGGATTTCTATACCCTTGCTGAAGAATTGCCGGACAGCGACGATCTGCTGGATGCCGACGACGACGCGCCGATTATCCGCCTGATCAACGCCATGCTGACCGAGGCGATCAAGGATAAAGCGTCGGATATCCACATCGAAACCTACGAACGTCATTTGCAGATCCGCTTCCGCGTGGATGGGGTGCTGCGTGAGATCCTGCGCCCACAGCGGCGCTTGGCGTCGTTGCTGATTTCGCGCATCAAAGTAATGGCAAAGCTGGATATTGCTGAAAAGCGTGTTCCCCAGGATGGGCGCATGGCGCTGCGCATTGGCGGCAGAGCCATTGACGTGCGTGTTTCAACCCTGCCCTCCAACTATGGCGAGCGGATCGTGCTGCGTTTGCTGGATAAAAACAGCGTGAATCTGGATCTTGCCACGCTCGGTATGTCGCAGGAAAACCAGCGGCAGATCGATGAACTGATCCAGCGGCCGCACGGCATTATTCTGGTCACTGGCCCAACCGGCTCCGGCAAAAGTACCACGCTGTACGCGGCGCTGAGCCGCTTGAACGCCAGCGAACGTAACATCATGACGGTCGAAGATCCGATCGAATATGAACTGGACGGCATCGGCCAGACGCAGGTCAATCCCAAAGTGGATATGACCTTTGCCCGCGGCCTGCGCGCCATTTTGCGCCAGGATCCCGACGTGGTGCTGGTGGGGGAGATCCGTGATGGCGAAACCGCCCAGATCGCCGTGCAGGCATCACTCACCGGCCACCTGGTGCTCTCCACCTTGCATACCAACAGCGCGCTGGGGGCGCTGTCGCGCCTGCAGGATATGGGGATCGAACCCTTCCTGCTGTCGACTTCACTGCTGGCGGTGCTGGCCCAACGGCTGGTGCGCACCCTGTGCCCTGACTGCCGTCAACCCTATGAGGCCGATCCTGAATTGGCCCGGCAGATGGCAATTCCGCCCGGCACGCCGCTCTGGCAGCCGCAAGGGTGTCAGAAGTGCGGCTTTACCGGCTATCGCGGTCGTACGGGGATTCATGAACTTCTGCTGATTGACGATCGGGTGCGAACGGCGATCCATCAGGGGGAAAGTGAACTGAGCATTGCCCGCCAACTGCGTGATGAATATGTGACGCTGCGCGGCGACGGGCGTGAAAAAGTGCTGGCGGGCGAGACCAGTTGGGAAGAGGTGGTCCGCGTCACGGAAAGCCGGGTTCAGGAAGAGGAGTGATATGGCACTGTTCCATTACCAGGCATTAGACGGCCGAGGCAAGAAGCGTCGTGGTGTGCAAGAGGCCGACTCTGCCCGCCATGCCCGCCAACTGTTGCGCGAGCAAGGGCTGGTGCCCGTCAGCCTGGAAGAAGGGCAGGATGAACGTCAGCGGGCCCGCAGCGGCAAGCGAGCCTTATGGCAACGCGGGATCAGCAGTGCCGATCTGGCGTTGCTGACCCGGCAGTTGGCGACGCTGGTGGCCGCCTCGCTGCCGCTGGAGGAAGCGCTGGATGCGGTGGCACAGCAGAGTGAAAAACCGCGCCAGCGCGCACTGATGGCGGCGGTGCGCACCAAGGTGCTGGAAGGGCATTCGCTGGCAGAGGCGATGGGAGGATATCCCGCCAGTTTTGAACGCCTGTATTGCGCCATGGTGGCGGCGGGCGAAGCCTCTGGCCATCTGGATCTGGTGCTGAACCGGCTGGCGGATTACACCGAGCAGCGTCAGCAGATGCGTGGCCGTATCCTGCAGGCGATGATTTACCCCTGCGTACTGACGGTCGTTGCCATCAGCGTGATTGCCATTCTGCTTTCCGCCGTAGTGCCGAAGGTGGTAGAGCAGTTTGTGCATATGAAGCAGGCGCTGCCGCTGTCTACCCGGGTGCTGATGGGGTTGAGCGACGGCGTGCGAGCCTTTGGCCCCTGGCTATTGTTGCTGCTGCTGCTGGGCGTGTTGCTGATGCGTGTGCTGCTGCGCCAGGAATCCCGGCGCGTGGCTTTTCATCGCCAACTGCTGCGCTTGCCGGTGATTGGCCGCATTGCCCGTGGCCTGAATACTGCGCGCTATGCGCGCACGCTAAGCATTCTTAATGCCAGTGCGGTGCCGCTGTTGCAGGCAATGCGTATCAGCGGTGAAGTATTGAGCAATGATTATGCGCGCCGTCAGTTGGCCATTGCCACCGAGTCGGTGCGTGAAGGTGTCAGCCTGCATCGGGCGCTGGAGCGGACGGCGCTGTTCCCCCCGATGATGCGCCACATGATTGCCAGCGGCGAACGCAGCGGTGAGCTCGACAGCATGCTGGAACGCGCGGCAGACAATCAGGACCGGGAGTTCAGTGCCCAGATGCAGTTGGCGCTGGGGCTGTTTGAGCCTTTGCTGGTGGTGAGTATGGCGGGCGTGGTGCTGTTTATTGTGTTGGCGATCCTGCAACCGATCCTGCAATTGAATAACATGATGAGTATGTAAATGATGAATCTGCAACCAACGGAGAGAAACATGCGGCAACAGCGTCAGCGCGGCTTTACCCTGCTGGAAATTATGGTGGTGATTGTGATCCTGGGCATTCTGGCGAGCCTGGTGGTGCCTAACCTGATGGGCAACAAGGATAAAGCGGATCACCAGAAAGTGGTCAGCGATCTGGTGGCGCTGGAGAGTGCACTGGACATGTACAAGCTGGATAACAGCCGTTACCCGACGACCGAGCAGGGGTTGCAGGCGCTGGTCAGCAAACCGTCTGCCCAGCCGGAACCGCGTAACTACCCGAAAGACGGCTACATCCGCCGCCTGCCGCAGGATCCGTGGGGAGCCGACTACCAGTTACTGAGCCCTGGGCAGCATGGTCAGATCGATATTTTCTCTTATGGCCCGGATGGCATGCCGGACACCGAAGATGATATCGGCAACTGGACGATCGGTAACAAGAAGTAGTGCGTCAGCGCGGCTTCACGCTGCTGGAGATGATGTTGGTGGTGCTGCTGATTGGCAGTGCTGCCAGCCTGGTGGTGATGTCATTTCCTGCCGTACAGCAAAAGACCCCACAACAGCAGCTTGCGCGTTTTCAGGCACAGTTGGATTTTGCCTTGGACGACAGCCAGCAAAACGGCCAACTGCTGGGGATCCAGGTGCGGCCAGACGGCTGGGAGTTCAAGCTGTTGCAGCGGCAACAGGCAGAAAACGGCACTTCGGCGCCAGGTTCTGACGTCTGGCAGGGGTATTTCTGGCAAACCTGGCAGCCGCGCCGTGCAGCTTTAGGCAGCGAACTGCCGGATGACGTGCGGCTTGAGCTGAAGTTCCCCGGCTTGCATGAGTGGACAACGGCCAATACTACAGCGGCAGAGCCGGATATTTTGCTGTTGCCCGGTGGCGAGGTAACGCCATTTACCCTGGTGTTCAGGCAGGCGGGGAGCGGTGCGCAAGCCTGGCTGCGCATAGACGATGCCGGAGCGATCAGCACCTCAGAACATGGGGCCGCACCGTGAAAGCGCAACGTGGGATGACGCTGCTGGAAGTGCTGGTGGCGCTGGTGGTGTTCGCTCTGGCAGGCTTGGCGCTGTTGCAAACCACGGCACTGCAGGCAAGCGGCATTGGCCGTATGGAAGAGAAAGTGTTGGCAAACTGGCTGGCAGATAATCAGCAGGTGCAACTGCGCCTGGATAAAGTCTGGCCAGAGAAGAGTTGGAGTGGGAAATCCGTCACCTTTGCCGGAGAGGAGTGGTACCTGCGCTGGCGAGGAGTGGATACCGAAATCAGTCAACTGCGTGCGCTGGATGTTGAGGTGCGGCGCAAAAAAGAAGATACGGCCGCCTTGATTTCCCTGCGTAGCTACGTGGTGCGTGAATGAATCGCCAACAGGTGCAGGGCTTTACCCTGCTGGAGATGTTGCTGGCATTGGCTATTTTTGCCGCACTGAGCATCAGCGCCTTTCAGGTGTTACAGGGGGTGATGCGTAATGATGAAATCTCCCAGAGCAAGGTACAGCGCCTGGCCGAGCTGCAGCGGGCATTTGTGCAGATGGAGGGGGATTTTGGGCAGATCATCCCGCGCCGTAGCCGGGGGAGTGAGCGTCTGCTCTCTGCCGCGCCTTACCAATTGCAGAGTGAGGACTGGGCCGTGTCTTTCATGCGCAATAGCTGGCAAAACCCGCTGGGGATGCTGTCACGCTCCGAGTTACAGAACGTGGGCTATCGCCTGCGTCAGCAGCAGTTAGAACGGTTGAGCTACACCCATGCGGATCCGCAGGTGGGAGAGGCTCCGGTCGTTAAGGTTTTGCTCAGCGGCGTCAGCGCTTTTCGCCTGCGTTTTTTTGCCAAAGGTGCCTGGCAAGAGAGTTGGGACAGCGCCACCACGTTACCGCAAGGGATTGAAGTGACGCTGACGGTGAACGGTTTTGGCGAGTTGACCCGGCTGTTTTTGATCACCGAAGAGGTAAAAGAATGAGGGCGCGGCAACGGGGCGTTGCGCTACTGGTGGTGTTGCTGATCCTGGCACTGATGGTGACGGTGGCTGCCACCATTGCCGAGCGCAACGGGCGGACTTACCTACGCACCGTGGCGCAGTTGGATCACCAGCAGGCGAAGTGGTATGGCCGTGCGGCAGAAGCGCTGGCCGGTAAAATCCTGCAGATAGATACGCTGGATTCACCGGAGAAAACCCATCTGGCGCAAAACTGGGCACAGGAAGAGCGCCGCTTCCCGGTTGAAGGGGGCGAATTGCGGGGGCAGATCGTCGATGCTCAGGCCTGCTTTAATCTTAATGCCATTAATCAGGGGGCGACTGACCCGACAGTTATGCCGTATCCCGCCAAGGTTTTTCTGCAGTTGTTGAAAAATCTGCAGGTGGAACCGCTGCAGGCAGCACAGGTAACCGCCGCCTTGCGCGACTGGATCGACAGTGACAGCGAACCGGTGATTGGGGGCGCGGAAGATGAGGTCTATATGGCGTTGGAGGTGCCTTACCTGCCTGCCAATCAGCCGATGAAGGATGTCAGCGAGTTGCGCACCGTGTCTGGCGTTGACGCCAGCCTTTATCGCCAACTGCTGCCCTATGTCTGCGCGTTGCCAAAGCAGACGCTTTTGGTGAACGTGAATACTCTGCGTGAATCGCAGGGGCCGTTACTGGCGGCATTGTTTCTGACGGAGCTTGATCCTAGTGCCGCGACACAACTGTTGCAGCAGCGCCCGCGTGAAGGGTGGGCCAGCGTGACGGCATTTTTGGCACAGCCGCAGCTACAGGGCATCGAGACATCAGCCGTGAGGCCAGTACTGGCGGTGAAGAGCGATTTTTTTCTGGCCAATTTCAGCGTGCTGATGGGGAACAACCATTTTAGTCAGCACAGTTTATTGCAGCGCACGGGCAATAATTTTCAGGTGGTACAGCGCAAATACGGATTAAGCATGATGGTGACGCCTTGATAGAGAACATGAAGCGCAGTGGGGAAGTACGGTTAATTCTGCGTTTGCCCAGTGACGACACTCAGCCGATATTGTGGCGATTAGTGTCTTCAGACAGTCATCGGCACGGTAGCCTGGCGGCAGGGGAAACCGATCCTGAACTGGTACGCCTGCTGGCGGCTTATCCTGCCTGGGTGCTGGTGCCTGCGAGCGAGTTTGCTTTTCATCAGGTGACGCTGCCGCGCCGCGCCCGGCGCCAAAGTTTGCAGGTGTTGCCGTTTATGCTGGAGGAGCAGTTGGCAACGGAGGTTGAGCGCCTGCATTTTGCCATTTTGCAGCAAAGTGGCGATGTCTGCGACGTCGCGGTAGTGGAAAAAAGTGCCATGCGGCAGTGGATTAGCCGCTGTGAGCAACTGAGCGTGCGGGTTCAGGCCCTGCTGCCCGACGTGTTGATGCTGCCGCTGATCGCCGATGGCTGGAGCGCCGTTTGCCTGAACGATCAATGGCTGTTCCGCCGTGAAGCGCATGCCGGAATGATCGTGGAGTCATCCTGGCTGGCGGAACTGCTGGCGATGTCGGCTCCGCCGGTCATTGAGAGCTACTCCCCACCGCCTATGCAGGCGCAAGGTCTGGCGCAATGGCGCGTGCGGCCAGCGCGTGATGTGCTGCAACTGGCGGCAGAAGGTGAGATTTATCGCGGAGCCGATCTGCGCCAGGGCGAGTTTACCCCTTCCAGCCCCTGGCGCGCGGGATTACGCCCTTGGCGCCCGGTGATGCTGGCACTGGCGGGCTATTTATTGCTGCTGTGTGTGGACGCGGGCTGGTCGCATTACCGTCTTTGGCAACAGTCTGAGCATTGGCGGCAGGAAAGTGTGCGCCTCTACAAGCAACTGTTTCCCACAGAGAGAAACGTGGTTAACCCGCGCGTGCAGATGCAGCAGCACTTACAGCAGTTGCAACCAACTGCGCAGGCCGGGCTGAACGAGCAGGTGCGCCAATTGCAGCAACTGCTGACGGGGGCTTCGACCCTCCGCCTCCGGGCGTTGGCCTATGACGCAGGCAGTAAAGAGCTGAAAGTCGATCTGCATGCGGCTTCCTTCCAGGCGTTGGAACAGTTCCAGCAGCGCGCCGGGCAGCATTACCGGGTGCAACCTGGTGAGGTCAAGCAAAACCCACATGGCGTCGAGAGCCGCTTGATTCTGGGGATACAGCATGAATGAACTTAAGCGCCGTTGGCTGCAAATCAGCTCGCGAGAACGCCGGTTGGTAGTAGGGTGTGGCCTGTTGCTCATCTTGTGGCTGTGTTATTACGCGCTATGGCTGCCTTGGCAACAACAGACCGAGCAGTGGCAGCGGACCCTCGCCCGTGAGAAGGGCACGGTGGAATGGATGCTACAACAGGCACCGCGCCTGCGTGAGCAAGGGGCCCGGCCAATGCCGCAGGGGGAATCCCTCAGTTTGTCAGCGACGGTGACGCGCAGCGCCGCCGTACAAGGCCTGAATATCACCCGCCTACAGCCGCAGGGCGAACGCTTGGCAGTCACGCTGGAACCGAGTGATTTTAATTTGCTGATGCAATGGCTCACCCAGTTGGAGCAGCAATACCGCGTGCGCATCGTGGCGTTTGAGGTTGCCGCGCAAGCCAATAAACCGGGCTGGGTAATGGTCAACAAACTGATGCTGGAGCGCAGCGATGGGCGCTAAAGCGAAAAAAACCGCGCTGTTGCTGTTTTGCTATCTGTTGTTGTTAGGATGGAACGCGCCAGCGCAGCTAGTGCGGGCTTTTTTACCTGCTGAGATCGGTGTCGGCAGCTTTTCTGGCTCTTTGTGGCAGGGCAGCGCGCACCAGTTAAACTTGCGTAACTTCACCTTGCCAGAGGTGAGCTGGCAACTGACCTGGTCCGCATGGCGGCCTGCGCTGAAGCTTGAGCTGCGCGATCCGCAAGGGATTCAAGGCAGTGGGATCCTGCGTGGCTGGTGGAACCTGCAACTGCATGCGTGGCAGCTTTCCGCTCCGGCAGATTTTATCCAGCAGCAGTTGCCGCTGCCCGTGCCGGTGAGCGTTCAGGGCAGGCTGCAACTGCGCCTATTGCAGGGGGAATTCAGCCCGCGTGGCTGCGCGAGCCTCAGCGGGGGCGTGGTTAACTGGCAGAATGCCCAGTTGGCGACCCCGCTGGGGGAAGTCGCTTTGGCTAATGTGCAGGGCCAACTTAGCTGCGATAGCCAAGGGGCGTTGGCGTTGGTGCTGAAACAGAAATCTTCGCAGCTAAGCCTGACGGGACGTGGCACCGTTGCATTCGATGGGCGCTATCAGTTCAGGGGGCAACTGCGCAGCGGGCCCGAACTGCCCGCGATGATGAAATCGCTGATGGGGCAGTTGGGCAGGGCCGACGATCAGGGGCAGATCCCCTGGCAGGTTCAGGGAAGGTTGCTTTGACCTGTAATAACATGACTAATAACAGGGATATTCTGTGAATTTGTTAGTGGATTTTGCTGCGGCTTTTCCTCTTTTCTGGCTGTGCTTTGTTGGGCTGCTGGGGGCGATTGTCGGCAGCTTTCTCAACGTGGTGATTTACCGCTTGCCCGTGATGCTGGAAATGCGCTGGCAACGCGAAGCCCTGCTGCAACTGGCGCAGCAGCCTTTGCCTGAGTCCGTGCCGCGTTTTAACCTGCTGCTGCCGCGCTCCTGCTGCCCCCATTGCCAGCACCCGGTGGCCACCAGGGATAATATTCCGCTGTTGAGCTTTTTGTGGCTCCAGGGCAAAGCCCGTTGCTGCGGTGAAGCTATTTCCTGGCGTTACCCATTGGTGGAAGTGGCGACGGCGCTGCTGTTTGTGCTGGCCGCGTTGGCCTGGCCGCTGGGTATGCCGCTGCTGGGGGCCTGGATATTCCTGTCTGTTTTATTGGCTCTGGCGGTGATCGATCATCATACGCAACTGCTGCCGGATGTGCTGACGTTGCCGCTGCTGTGGCTCGGCCTGCTGTTTAACCTGCAAGGGCAGTTTGTGGCGTTGGAGCAGGCGATCATCGGTGCAGTGGCCGGGTATCTCTGTTTATGGAGCCTGTTCTGGCTGTTCAAGTTGGCCACCGGCAAAGAAGCGCTCGGCTACGGTGACTTTAAATTACTGGCGGCGCTGGGGGCCTGGTTAGGTTGGCAGGCCCTGCCGCAGGTGATCCTGGTGGCGGCGGGAGGTGGGTTATTGTTCACCTTGGTGCAGCGTGGGTTGGCGTTGGCGCAAAAAGACTTTAATCAGCCGTTAGCTTTTGGCCCGTGGCTTGCGCTGGCCGGTGCGCTCAATCTGTTGATACCCTTATTTTTTTAGATGGCAACGCTGTAAATTCCAGTTTTGTTTGCCGCCTTCCTGCTCAGGAAAGCGGTTTTTTTAGTCATACTTATGGGGAAGTGTATGTATAAAGTGACGATGTTGGCAGCATTGCTGCTGGGGGCGCTTAATGCTCAGGCAGCAACGGTTTATACCGGAGACAAGATTGATGGCCATCCGGTGATCAGCAAGCTGGACGTTGAGGATCTGGAGGCGGGCAAGGTTCACCGCTTTATGTTCCAAGGGGCCAGTAATGGCATCAGCCAGCATTGGTACGTGCCTGTTATGGTTGCCAAAGGGGCTCAGCCGGGCCCTAAGCTGGGGCTGCAAGCGGCCATTCATGGCGATGAACTGAACGGCACCCGGGTTATCCAGCAGGTGTTTGAGAAACTGAACCCTGCCGAGTTGAAAGGCAGCGTCGTAGGGGCAATTGGCGCTAACCCTTCCGGTATGTTAGCCAATAACCGTAACTGGCAACTGGTGAATGACGGTGGTGATATGGTCGATTTCAACCGTATCTGGCCGGGCAAAGAGAAAGGCAATACCGCGGAACAGCACGCCTGGTTGCTGTGGAATAATCTGTGGACAGGCAACGTGGGCATGTTTGTCGACATGCATACGCAAAGCCGTGGGACCGAATATCCGCTGTTTATTTATGCCGATTACCGCAATCCGCAGGTCAAGCAAATGGCCGAGCTGTTCCCGGCAGATCAGATTAAAGCCGATCCGGGCGAAAAAGGCTCTGTAGAAACGACCTTTGTTGAAAACAAGATCCCTGCCATCACGCTGGAAATCGGCAAACCGAAGCTGTATCAGCCTGAACTGATCGCACGTAGCGTAACGGGCGTGCATAACCTGATGATCCAGCAGGGGATGATCGCCGGGCAGTTAGGTGAGACAGCACAACAGCAGAAAACCTATATCGGCAATGAAATGAGCTCGATCCGTGCGGAAGTCGGTGGTTTTGCCGAGATTTTGGTCAAGGTGGGCGATGAGGTAACCAAAGGGCAGAAAGTGGCGGTACAGCGTAATGCTTTTGGTGACGTGATTCGTGAATATACGGCAACGCACGACGGTAAGGTGCTGGCGATTGGCGACGATCCTCTGCGGGAAGCGCGTGGCCTGCTGGTGCGAATCCTGTTTAATAATCCGGATCCTCAATGCGCTAATGGTTGTTAATTCCAATTGTGCGTAATGACCCCAAATAAACGATGGTTTAGATGATCTAGATCCAAATTTTGCAGTTTTTTATCCCGGATTGCACTATTGGAGTACATTTTATGACCGTTGGGTGTATCTTCAATAGTGCGGCTCATTTGACGAGCCCGTTGATATCTTGATTTTGGCACGTCACTTTTATACCCAATTAGGGGTTGAGATGCAGGCTGGCAGTGACGCCTCTCTGCAACTTCAAGCTCGCAGGGTATAGCGTGAAAGATTCAGGAGTGGTCAGATGGAAACCTTGGAAAGATGTTATGTGTATGCGAAGAACACGAGCAATATGGATTTTCTCGCGTCTACTGTAGCCTTCTTAGAGTTCCAGGGACGGGAAATCAATGCCCAGGATGTGGCTGGCAATATGTCACGCGAGCAAAGTGATAGCTTTTTTGAACGGCTTAATCACTATCGCACTATTTATAGAAAGCAAACACAGTTATCGTAAAATTTTAAGCCCCGAGAATTCGGGGCTTTTTTCGCTTTATGATCGGTGGAAAGAAAACAGACCACACCTCAAGTGCTGGCCGCCGTGGGGTTTAGCGCAGTTCTGGCCAGTAGTCTTTATTGGCCACAATCAAATCGTCGAGAATCGCTTTGGCCACCGAGGCGCTCGGCACCGTTTTTGACAGCGTGATCGCCTGCCAGAGTTTTTGATACGAACGCTGCTTCCAGGCATCAACCACCAGTTTCTCAACGGCCACCTGCTGGCTCATCAGCCCTTTCTGGAACTGAGGAATATTCCCCACCACCAGCGGCTCTGGCCCGCTCTTGCCCACCAGACAAGGGATCTCCACCATGGCCTCCGGATCAAAATTATGGATAGCGCCATTATTCTGCACAATCAACAGCATGCGTTCCTGCGTATTAAAGGCGATCGCGGCCGCCAGATCGACGATATAAGATGCGTGTTCATCAATTTCCAGTTCGCCAGCCGAGGATTTGCCCGCCTGAATGATGGCGTTGCAGGAACCAAACACGTGCTTTTCGCGGTGCTCCATCACTTCGTTGGCGCGAGTGTGCTGCGGGTTGGCGTGCTGAACCACATAATCCGGGAACAGGTAATATTTCAGATAGGTATTCGGCAAGGTATCAGGATCGAGTGCCCAGACATCTTTCGCTTTGGCAAAGGTGTCATTCCAACTGGCTTCGGTCGCCTGCTTATCGCTGGGCGGCACATAGCCAAACTTCGCCACATATTCGCGGATTTTGGGCATTAAATCATTCCCTGCCAGATCTTCAACCGCTGTCCACCAGCCAAAGTGGTTCAGGCCGTAATAGCGGGTGCGCATTTCTTTGCGGTCTTTCAGCCCGGCAATTTGCGCCATGCGCCCTTCAATGCCGATCGGCATATCGCAGATGTTGAGGATTTTGGCCTGTGGGCGCAGGCGGCGAGTGGCTTCGGCGACAATGGCTGCCGGGTTGGAATAATTGAGCATCCACGCGTCAGGTGAGTACTTCGTCATATAATCAACGAGTTCTAACACGCCACCGATCGAGCGCATACCGTATGCGATCCCACCCGGGCCGCAGGTTTCCTGGCCAACCACGCCGTGGCGCAGCGGGATCTTCTCGTCTTGTTCACGCATCGGGTATTTACCCACCCGGATATGCGCCATCACAAAATCAACGTCGCTGAACGCGACTTGCGGCTGCGTGGTGTAGCTGAACTCAATCTCCGGAGCCTGTTCCTGCAGCAGGATTTTGCAGGCCTCGGCGATCGTTTCCTGGCGTGCGCCGTCGTTGTCGTAAAATTTGATGGCGCGCAAGGGCAAGCGGTGTTGGTTGGCCAGCAGCATTAATACGATGCCTGGGGTAAAGGTGCTACCCCCACCGGCGACAACGATTGAGAATTTTTTCATGATACAGCCTCCGTCATGGATGTTTTTTCGAGATATGAGCGATCTTTCATCAGGTTTTCGAGCTGATCCCTGACTTGGGGAACGTGCAGGCCGACAATCACCTGAATGCCGTTGCCGCGGCGCACTACGCCATGGGCGCCCAGGGCTTTAAAGGTGTCGTCGCTTTTTGTGAGTGCCATGTCGGCCAGCGTGATGCGCAGGCGCGTGGCGCAGTTGTTGATGCTGAGAATGTTACCGCAGCCCCCGAGGGCCTGCAGGAAACCGGCGGCCTGACTGGTTTTGGCTGCGGCGCTGGTTTGCGCCCGCGCCGCCTGATAATCCGCCTTGCTGTAAAGCTTGATTTCGCTCTCGTCACGGCCGGGCGTTTTCAGGTTGAAGCGCAGGATCAGCGCCCGGAAGATAACAAAATAGAGCGCGGTGAAAGCGATGCCGATACCAATCTGGGTGGCAATCATCCCAGCATGGTTGTGGAACATCGGGATCCAGTTTTGCGGCAGGAACTGATCGAGCAAGCCGCCGCCCATATTGCCGACCACGCCGCACAGATACATCACCGTGGCCATGGTGGCGGCGAGCACGGCGTGCACCGCAAATAGCAGCGGCGAGATGAACAGAAAGGTGAACTCCAGCGGTTCGGTAATGCCGACCAGCATTGCCGTCAGGGTGGCAGGGATCAGTAAACCGGCGACCTTAATGCGATTTTCCGGCGCAGCCGTGAAGTAGAGCGCTAAAGCGATCCCCGCCGAACCGAAGATTTTTGAATTACCATGCAGCGCAAATCCGCCTTCTGGGAACAGGGTTTTCAGCGATTCGCTGCTTTGGCTGAATTCCTGCAAATGCTGTGCCCAGTAAACCTGGATCCCGCCTTCTACCGCGGCGGGGCCGTAGATAAAGGGGCCGTAAATAAAGTGATGCAGCCCGGTGGGGATCAGAATGCGTTCGAGGAAGGTATATACCCAGACGCCAATTGCCCCGGCACTGCGCAGGAACCCCTGTAGCGACTCGATGCCCAACTGCACCTTAGGCCAACCGAGCAGCGTCAGCCAGGCGCAGGGGATCATCACCAGAAAGGCGACGATCACTACAAAGGAACTGCCCTGGAAAATCCCCAGAAAGACCGGTAACGGCTTGTCGAAATAGCGGTTATGAATAGCGGTGACCAGCCCGGAAATCACAATCGCGCCAATAATGCTGGTGTCGAGCGTTTTTATGCCGGCGATCAGGGTTAAGCCGCTACCTGCGCTGGGTTCGGCGCTGAAATCCACACCAAAGAAATGGCCCCAGGTCATTCCCATGACGTTAATAAAATAGTTCCAGGTTAAAAAACTCACCAATACCGCCAGGCAGGCGCGCCCTTGCGCCTGTTTCGCCAGGCCAATAGGCAAACCGACGGCGAAAACAAGCGGCATATTACGGAATACCGTCCATCCGCCTTCTTCAATAATATGGATAATTTGAGCAAATAAATGATCTGGCGCGGCTAATGCATCCCCCACAAACATCGGGTTGCGTAGCATGATAGCCAGGCCGACCACAATACCGGCAAATGGGAACAGCAGTACCGGGGTAAACATGGCTCCACCGAAGCGTTGTATTTGACTGAGCATTGTTAAATCCTCACGTAACAACTTGAAGGGTTTTTTTATATTGGTCTGGGTGGAGAGTAAGAAGCTGCCGTTGGCTTAGCTTGATCTGACATGCCGATTCGTGATCGCTTTCATGGTTTTTCTTTAGGCTAAGTGGTCTATTTTTAAGGGGATTGATAGACACGATAATTTTATTGTCAGAGTCTGCTATTTTTATCTTTAAATTATTTTTTAAGAATCAGCTAATTAATCACGCTGTGGGTGATGAATTAAACCAAGCGCCGGGCGCTAAAGAGGTCTACAGGTGATCTACAAATCTATTGCTGACCAGCTACGTATCCGGCTGAATTCTGCCGACTACAACATTGGCAGCCCGTTACCCAGTGAAAAAAGATTGGCGGAGGAGTTTGCCGTATCAAGGATGACGATTCGCAAAGCGGTAGATTTGTTGCTGAGTTGGGGGCTGGTCATGCGCCGTCATGGCAGTGGCACCTATGTGGCCAACAAGGATGTCCATCATGAAACCACCCATTTAACCGGCTTTATTGAGGTGATGAAAAACCAGGGCAAGCAGGTGGTGAGTGAGGTGCTGGAGTTTGTGGTCATGCCAGCGCCACCGGCGATTGCCAGCCAGCTACGGATAAAAATTGATGAGCGGATCTATTACTCGCGCCGGGTTCGCTCGGTGGATGGCAAACCGTTGATGGTGGAAGACAGCTATATGCCGGTAAAGCTATACCGCAATTTATCGCTGGCTCACTTGGAGGGGTCAAAATTTTCCTACATTGAAGATGAATGCCACATCACCATTTCTGGCAACTATGAAAGCCTGACGCCGGTGTTGGCCGATAAAAAAATGGCGACATTATTAAATATTGAACAGCAAACGCCGATTTTGCGCATTACGTCACTTTCTTATAGTGACGATGGCCAGTTCTTGAACTATTCAGTGATGTTTCGCAATGCCAGTGAATATCAGGTGGATTACCATTTAAGGCGCGAGTCTACCCAACGGCATATTGAATCCGCACTCAGCCGGTAATGGTTTGTCACTTTAATGGTGCTAACGCGACTGACTGATAATGGTGTTATTTAGCTCCCGATTGCAAAAATCAGTCTACACTTGGCAGAGGTCTTTGCTCGCTATTTATCTTCTGATCTTGATCAGAAAAATTCAGATGCAGGAACGCATTAGGAGCTGAAATGAACACCGAACTCACCAACGTCAAGATGCCCAGTGTCGAAGAGATAAAGAAAAGCGTCATTAATAAGCTGAGATACAGTTTGTGCCTGGAAGTTGAAAGTGCAACGAATGTCGATATTTTTAATGCGTTGGCATTAACCCTGCGCGATTACCAGCTTGATGGTTTTTTCAACACGCGTAAATCACAGAAAAAAGCCAAATCCAAGCGTCTCTACTACCTCTCGATGGAATTCCTGATCGGTCAGTCTTTGCGTAATAACCTGATGAACGTCGGATTGTTGCAGCAGGCTAAACAGGCCGTGAGTGAGCTGGGATTTGACTTTGAGCATATTACGGCGGAAGAGCCGGATGCCGCGTTAGGCAACGGCGGCCTGGGCCGCCTGGCGGCGTGTTTTATTGATTCTATGGCGACGCTGGATATTGCAGCTTCGGGGCATGGCATCAAATATGAATATGGTTTGTTTAAACAGGCAATACAGCATAACAAGCAGGTCGAACAGCCTGACGATTGGCACTCAACGCACTCTCCCTGGTTAATTGAGCACCACTCGCAGTTGATGTTAATTCCCATCGGTGGCCATATCGAAGAAAGTGAGGACATCGAGGGAAATTACAATCCTATGTGGATGGATTGGAAAGTGATTGTCGGCATTCCCCACGATTATCTGGTGACCGGTTACGGCGGGAAAACGGTAAACACTCTGCGGCTATACAGCGCGGGAGCCTCTGACTCCTTTGATGTGCATATCTTTAACCGCGGTGACTATCTGCGTGCTGTTAGCCAGAAGATTGCCTCAGAAAATATCTCGAAAATACTTTACCCGGCGGATGAAATCCAATCAGGTAAAGAATTGCGGCTGACGCAAGAGTATTTTCTGGTGGCCTGTACATTGCGCGATATCTTCCATGATTATGCGCAACTGTCTTCAGATATTACCGCGCTGCCTGATTTTGTTGCTATCCAGCTTAATGATACCCACCCGGCGTTGGCGATTGTCGAAATGATGCGGATCCTGGTGGACGAACATCGCCTGGATTGGCATAGCGCCTGGGAGATCACGCAGAAAACCTGCTCCTTCACCAACCATACGTTAATGCCCGAGGCGCTGGAAACCTGGCCGGTATCGTTATTTGAAAAATTGCTGCCGCGCCACCTGCAAATCATTCTTGAAATCAACCACCGCTTTCTGGCGGAGGTGGCAGAGAAATGGCCCGATAAGCCGCACCTGCTGGCATCGTTATCGCTGTTTGAAGAAGGGTGGGAGAAAAAGATCCGCATGGCGAATCTGGCCATTGTGGGCAGCCATAAGGTCAACGGGGTGGCCAAGCTGCATTCTGAATTGATTACGCAAACGCTGGTGCCCGATTTCTATTTTATTACGCCTGAAAAATTCACCAACCAGACCAATGGGGTGACCCCTCGGCGCTGGATCCAGCAGGCAAATCCGGGTTTAGCGACGTTTTTAAACCGCCAGTTGGGCAACGGCTGGGTTACCGATCTCGATAAACTGCAGCAGTTGAGAAAACTGGCTACTGACAGCGGCGCGGTGGAAGAGATCCAGGCAATCAAGCTCAAAAATAAGCAGGCACTTTGCCGCCAGATCGCCTTTCATCAGGGGATTCAGCTTGATCCGACCGCCATGTTTGACTGCCAGGTAAAACGTATTCACGAATACAAACGGCAACTGCTGAATATTTTGCATGTCATTCATCTGTATTTAGAGATCACGGAATCTGGCCGCACGTTAACGCCTAAAGTGCACTTATTTGCCGGGAAGGCGGCGCCGGGTTACGCGATGGCGAAACTGATCATTCAACTGATTAATGAAGTGGCGAAAACGGTGAATAGCGATCCGCGCACCAAGGGCCAGCTCAGCGTGCTGTTCCTGGAGGATTATAAAGTCTCTCTGGCGGAGCATATTATTCCCGCCACCGACCTGTCTGAACAGATCTCTACGGCGGGTACCGAGGCTTCCGGCACCAGTAACATGAAGTTTGCCATGAACGGTGCTCTGACCATTGGCACGCTGGACGGTGCCAATATCGAGATCCGCGACGCGGTGGGGGCAGAGAACTTTTATCTGTTTGGTGCCAATGCGGATGAGATCGATAGGCATCGGCGGGCGGGTTCGCATAACCGGGTTTATCAGAATAACGATCCGGCGATTACCGCGGCGGTAGAAGCGCTGATCTCCGGCCGGTTTAATACCGATACCTCTGTTTTCTGGCCGATCTACCAGATGCTGACCGAATACGATCACTATTGCCACCTGCTGGACTTTGACAGCTACCGTATCGCCCAGGGCCAGGCGCAGGCTGACTTTGCCCAGCAACTGCAGTGGCACCAGCGGGCGCTGCTGAACATTGCCAACATGGGCAGCTTCTCCAGCGATCGCACCATCAAAGGTTATGCTACGGAAATTTGGGGGATAGGTTCATGATATCCGCTAAGCAATGCGAGTAGGAATACGGCACATTATGGCCGGTGACGTCGTTACCATGCCTTCTGAGGCAAAGGATTTCTAATGGAACAGCTTACCCATAGTCATTCCTCCAAGGCGATGGAGGTGACGGTACTGATTGTGGATGATTCAAAAAGTTATCGTCATCTGATGGCGACAATGCTGACAAAATGGGGATTCAGCGTCTTTGAGGCGGAAGATGGCGAATGTGCGCTGCGCCTGTTGGAGCAGCAGTCGGTGCATATCGTCATCAGCGACTGGGAAATGCCGGTCATGGACGGGGTTGAACTGTGCCAGGCGATCCGCCGGAACGATTTTGGTCATTACATCTACGTCATTCTGGTGACTGCGCGGCAGTCGCTTGACGATCTGCTCACTGGCATGGAGGCCGGGGCGGATGATTTCCTGTCCAAACCGGTCAACCAGAACCAACTTCGTGCGCGCCTGCATGCGGCGGAACGCGTGTTGTTGCTGGAGAACACTCTGGCGGCACGTAACGAAAAGATCTCCTCTGCCTACCGGCAAATCGAATCCGACCTGCAGGCGGCAGCAAAACTCCAGCATAGCGTTTTGCCTGTTCATAATCTGTCGCTGGCAGGGTTTGAGGCGGATTGGATGTTTTTGCCCTCGGCTTACGTGTCTGGCGATGTGCTGAACTACTTCTCGCTGGACGAACGTCATATCGCCTTCTTCAGTGTCGATGTTGCTGGCCATGGCGTCAGCGCGGCCATGCTCTCTTTGGCGGTTGCGCGGGAGTTCATGACCGGCCGTATCAGCAGCCAACTGCTCGTCAGCCAAAATGCCGCCGGGGAAAGTGCCCCGGTGGCACCCCATCAGGTTGTGGCGCAGTTGAATCAGCGTTTCTGCCTGGATAATGATGAGGTGTTCAGCTATTACACGCTGATTTATGGCGTGATCGATAGCACCAACGGGCAGGGCACGCTCTGCCAGGCCGGCCATCCGACGCCTTTTATTATCCGGGCCGGTGGGGAGTTGCTGGCGGTGGGGCAAGGGGGAATGCCGGTGGGGCTGTTTCCTGAGGCTGAGTATCAGGACAGCCACTTCACGCTGGAGCGCGGCGATCGCTTGTATCTGTACAGCGACGGGATTATCGAGTGCGAAGGCGGCCAACAGCAACTGTACGGGGAAGAACGCTTACAACAGCTGCTATGTGAACACCGCGAACTGCCTAAACATCAGGTGTTTGAACGCGTTGAGAATGCGTTAAATACCTGGCGCAGCAGTGAAGCAGAAAACCGGCAGCCGCAGGGGACTAAACCGCTGCGGCCTTTTGCCGACGATATTTCTCTGATGGCCATTGAACGTGTAGGCATATCAATCAATTAAGGAATCATTATGAACTTTGATATTCAGTCTGAAGATGGGATCGAAATTATTGTTCCGCTGGTACGCCGCCTTGATGCTTCGGTGGCTGGGGTGTTCAAGCAGGAACTGCAGTCTTTTATCCAACAGGGTAAACACTACATTCTGCTGGATTTTAGCCATATCGATTTTATTGACAGTAGCTGTCTTGGTGCCCTGGTATCAATACTCAAAACGCTCAATGGCCGTGGCGAACTGGCTCTTTGCTCCTTGAACAGTAATATCCAGCACATGTTCAAACTGACGCGAATGGACAGAATTTTCACTATTGGTAACGATCGAGCGTCGACGTTGAAAGTCATGATCCGCTAAAACAGGACTTGATCCGTTAGAGAGGCCGTATGGCAAGTGTTAGCACCACACTGTGTTTACCGGCATCGCTGGGCAGCCTGGCTGAGCTGAGCAATGCGCTGTATGACTTTGTTGCGCCTTTTGCGCTTGATTCAGCTCTGGTTTATCAGGTTGATCTGGCTTCCTGCGAAGCATTTACCAACATCGTCAAGCATGCGGTGAACTATGATGATAGTCAGAATGTCATCATTACTCTGAGCAATGATGGGCAGCAACTCATGCTGACGTTAGCTGATAATGGGGTGGCGATCCCGGATGAGATCAGGCGAGAGCTTGGGCACGCGCCGAGTTTCTCGCCGGATCCGCTTGTTCAGTCCAGTTGGCCTGAAGGCGGGATGGGGCTGCTACTGATACAGTCCATGATGGATAATGTCAGTTACCAAACGGAAAATGGGCGTAATATCCTGACATTGACTAAACAGTTATCCAGTGAGCATTCATGAGCGTTTCACATTCCTCATGCTGGAATGGTCAGGAGCTTTTATGATCGAGCCTTGTAAACCAGTCAATGAACCTTTACGCCAACTGGCATTAGATACGTTGCACGTGCTGGATAGCAATGCGTTGGAAAAACTGGATAGGATCACACGGCTGGCGGCCAATTACTTTGATGTTCCGATTGCGCTGGTTTCATTGATCGATCGTGAACGCCAGTGGTTCTTGTCGCGTTTCGGTCTGGAGGCCAGAGAAACCCCCAGAAAGATCTCGTTTTGCGCGCATGCCATCTTGCAGAAGGAGACCTTTATTGTGCGCAATACGGCCACCGATGAACGGTTTTTTGACAACCCATTGGTCACGGACGGACCGAGAATTGGTTTTTATGCCGGGCAACCGCTGTTATCACTCAATGGTCTGCCGCTGGGCACGCTGTGCATTATCGATCGGCAGCCGCGCGCCTTTTCAGCGCAGCAGGCGGCGGATCTGCATGATTTTGCGGCGATCGTGGAAGAGCATCTGCACGGCATTGAGCGTAATGTCTACACCGAAAATCTTAAGTCTGACCTGAAACGTACCGAAGCTTTGTTTGAACAAACCTTCTCTCAGGCGGCCGTCGGCATGGCGTTGGTCTCCCTCGAAGGCTACTGGCTGCGGGTCAATCCACGTCTTGGCGAAATATTAGGCTATAGCGAGTGGGAACTGCTGGCGCGCACTTTTCGCGATATTACCCATCCTGAGGATCTGGACAGTGATGCGCATCTGCTGCAGCAACTGCTGGCAGGTGAGCTCACCACTTACTCGGTGGAGAAACGCTATTTTCGCTCCGATGGTGCGACGCTGTGGGTGCAGTTAACCGTTTCATTAAACCGTTTACCCGAGGGCACCCCTCACCATTTTATTGCCGCAATTGTGGATATCACGGAACGCAAAGTCGCTGAAAATAATCTGCGTACGCTGCAGCATGAACTGGAAGATCGGGTTGTGCAGCGGACACAAGAATTAAATATCGTGGTGAGCAAGCTGAATCTGGAGATTGAGAGCCGGGTAAATGCCCAGTACCAGCTCAATGCGGAAAAAGAGCGTCTGCGCGCCATCACCGACAACGTACCGGCGTTGATCAGCCAGGTTGGCCCTGATGAGGTGTATCAGTTTGCTAACAGCGCCTATATGCGCTGGTTTGGTTTTGATGAAGCGACGTTGAAGAACATGAACTTACGGCAAGTCGTGGGTGAAAGCGTCTATCTTAAAGCTAAACCCCTGATCGAAAAAGCATTGCAGGGGCAAACGGTCAGTTTTGAGAATGAATTGCAGACGCGGACCGGTGAGCGGATTGTTCACACCACGCTGGTGCCCTGTGAAACCCAAGGGTTTTATATTCTGTCGATGGATATCAGCGAGCTAAAACGTTTACAGCGCAGGCTGGAATACGACGTGACGCACGATATACTGACTGGCTTGCCTAACCGGCGGGCATTTCTCCATCAGCTGACGCAGAGCATGGCGGAATGCGCTGCCAACCAACAATCGATGGCCGTATTGTTCATCGATCTGGATGGCTTCAAACAGATCAATGACACCTTTGGGCATGATTTTGGCGACGCCATTTTAAAAACGTTCGCTAAATTGCTTAATGGATGCATTCACGGCTTGGGGTCTGTCGCCAGGCTGGCCGGGGATGAGTTCACCGCCGTTCTTTGGCGCTTGGCAAACCCCCGCGCCGAAGTGGAACAGGTTTGTAAAGAGATATTGGCGCAATTGGCAAAGCTGGAGCGCATTGGCGAGCGGCAAATCACCTTATCGGCCAGTATTGGGGCTGCTATTTATTCTGGTGACCACGCAACGGCTAAAATGTTACTGGGGCAGGCGGATACAGCAATGTACCGTGCAAAATTGGCGGGTAAGGGTCAATACTCTATCTATTAAGTGAGCAAAGGCTTGCTGTGTACATATACAGGAGTAGTCGGTATGTTGCGAAACCTTGGCAAAGATGAAGAGGCCAGGCTGACATCCTTGGATGCTCTCGAGGCTTTGGGTGGCCTGCACGATGATGCTTTTCACCATATTCTGGATATGACCTGCATACTGCTCAACCTGCCGGGGTGCTTTATCTATCTTTTTGGTTCGCAAAGAATATGGATTAAGGCAAAGAAAAACCTGGCGCCTGCAGCAATAAACCACGATAGCCCGTTATTTAACTTTGTGCGTTACAGCGGTGATACCCTGATTTGTGAAGATACGCATCAAGATCCCCGTTTTGCCAGCGATCCTATGGTCACCGGGCCAAGCGCCATCCGCCAGTTTATTGCTACCCCGTTGCGCACCAGCGAAGGCTATGTGGTGGGTGCCGTTTGTGTCATCGACCGAAAGCCTGGCAGTTTTTCTGCACCTAAAGCGGATCTGCTAAACAACATGGCCATGATTGTCACGGAACTGCTTGAGGCGCAGAGTGAAATCGGCCTGGTGGATGCGGTGACGCGTTTCCCCAATCGGCAACGTCTGCTGGGGGATATCCAACAGCTTGCTCCCGAGCATGGCGAATTTGTGCTGATCCTGATCGATACCCTGGATATCAAATATGTTTACGAAATAGCCCGCTCATTTGGTATGGCAGAAGTGGAAAGTGTTTTGCGTGACATTGGCCATTTTCTAAAAACCACCTTTATGAATGAACAGATGATCTACGCGATTTCTCTGGGGCGGTTTGCCATCATTCTGCGTGCGGAAAAGTTAAACCGCTATATGGAGCACATGGAGAATTTTGCCGACAGGATGCAGCGTGAAGTCCGCAGTATCGTGCCGTTGAAGCTGGATTTTTATGCGGGTTACGTCTGGTTTTCTCCCCCTTGTAGCAACCCACCTGAATTATTGCGTATGGCCACCAGTGCCTTGCATGACGCTATTGATGAGCGGGTGACGATTTCCGCTTACAGCGAATCTAAAGACGCAACGCGGAAATTTAATCTTAATATACTCAACGATCTGGCTGAAAGCCTGAACCAACAGCGGGGGCTGTATCTGGTCTTTCAGCCCAAGGTCATTTTGTCGACACGAAAAATTATCGGTGCCGAGGCATTGCTCCGTTGGCAGCATCCGACACTGGGCGAAATCCAGCCGGATGCCTTTATCCCGATTGCGGAAAGCACCTCGCTGATCAAGTTGTTGACTGAGTTTGTCATTGCCCGCTCGGTGCTGGAAGCCAAGCGCCTACGTGAGCAGGGGATCAACATTCCGATCTCGATTAATATCAGCGCCAATAATTTTGCCGAGCCTGATTTTGCGGAAAAGCTCGATTCTCTGGTGCGCGACGGCGGCCTGCAGCCGCAAGATATTGAAATTGAATGTCTGGAAACGCAGCGCATACTGGAAAGCACAGAGGCTTTGGCCTGTGTAAAAAACCTGCGTCAAATGGGGTATGCCATTGCGCTGGATGATTTTGGTACGGGCTACAGTAACCTCAACTATTTACGTAATATCCCCGCCGATCTGATTAAAATCGATCGTTCATTGATCGAAAACCTGAAGTCAGATAATGACAGCCGCATTATCGTAGAGATCCTGATCAAGATGCTGCATATGTTGAACTATGTCGTTCTGGCGGAAGGGGTGGAAGATCGCGAAACGCTGAAGTACCTGGAGCAATATCAGTGCGATATTATTCAAGGGTATTTCTATTCTCCGCCGATGATGCTTGAGCGGCTGATGAGCCTGATCGCGGCAGAGCAGAATGGCATGTTGGCGTCATACCCTGATGGGGATTGAGCCTGGCTCAACCCGCATCAAGGGCACTGTTTCAGGGGGTTTCTCGGGTGGCGGCAAGCGAGGCTTGTAGCTGTTGACACAGGGCTTCCAGGCCAGCGTTTTGCGCCAGAATAGTGGGCAGATTGCCTGCCGTGGCGGCCTGTTCGATCTGGATGAGTTTGCTCTCCAGCGCGGGACAGACAAAGTGCAGGCATTCACCTTTGAGCTGATGGGCGCTGCGCCGGATCGCATCAAAGTCCTGTTTCTCTATGGCGTTATGCAGTGACGCCAGCAAGGTGGGCAACTCCTCGATAAATATCGCCGCCAATTCGTTAAACAACGTTTTATCGTTGCTCAACTGGGGTAAAGCCTGCGAGTAGTCGAAGATCGGAGCCTCTGGCACCTCCTGGCTGAGATTGCATACCCGCTGAATTTCTCCCGCCAGATTTTCCAGCAAAATGGGCTTACTGATATAGCCATCAAAACCGTAGGATAAACACATTTCCCGATCGCCTTTCATGGCGTGTGCGGTCATGGCTACGATCGGTTGATGTTTGCCTGGCTGCTGTTTTTCACTGGCGCGAATCTGCTGCACGGCCTCAATACCATCCATTTCTGGCATTTGCAGATCCATCAGCACCACATCGTAATGCTCTTGCGCCAATTTTTGCAGTGCCAGCTTGCCATTGCCCACCACTTCACAGGTGTGACCCAATTTACGGATGAAATTGATCGCCAACTGTTGATTGATCAGATTATCTTCGGCCACCAGAATGTGATAACCCTTGTTAACCTCTTGCGCAGGAGCACTCACCACTGGCTGGAGCTTATGGGGATTTTCAGGGATCAGTGTGCGGATGATGGTTTCCTGCAGCTCGGCGGCATCAATAGGCTTGGTCAGAAAGCCCGATACACCGACTTTTTTCAGCACGGCGGTATCTATCCGGTTGCCCATGGAGCTGAGCATGATCAGCTTACATTGGCGCAGGCTGGGTGTGGACATAATCTCCAGTGCCAATGCCATACCGTCCATCTCCGGCATTTGTGAATCCAGCAGAATCAAGGGGAAGCGTCGGCCGGCGTTCAGCACGTCCAACGCCGCCTTGCCGGAGTTCACCGTGTGTGGCTTGAACCCCATATTGCGCAGCATATCGAACAGTAACCGCAGGTTGGTTTCATTGTCATCCACCACTAAAACGTCCAGACCCGCTAATACCTTAGGCAATGCGGTGAGCGTGCGTACGGGGCTTACCTCGGCATCAGCGATAGCATGGACGGGCAGGGAAAAGTAAAAACAACTGCCGCGCCCTGGCTGGCTGGAAACCTGCAGTTTGCCCCCCATCATCGCCACCAGCCGGGCGGAAATGGTCAAGCCCAGACCGGTGCCACCGTATTTGCGCGTGGTTGAGGTGTCTGCCTGGCTGAAGGATTCAAAAATAATGGCCTGCTTGTCTTCTGCGATACCGATACCGGTGTCGGTAATGCTGAACGTCAGCATCCCCGCAGGGGCAAGTGAGGGAGAGATACGCAGTACCACTTCGCCGTCTTGGGTGAATTTAAGCGCATTGCCGATCAGGTTGGTCAGAATTTGCCGCAGGCGCAGTGCATCACCGTAAAACGTGGTCGGGACCGTCGGATCGATATCCACGATCAACTCGGGGCCTTTTTCGGCAAACTTGGACATCAACGGCCGGGTGATCTCATGAATCAGGGTCCGCAGCGTAAAGTTCTCGGCCTCCAGGACGATCTTCCCGGCTTCAATTTTTGAAAAATCGAGAATGTCATCGATGATCTTTAGCAGGGCGCGCGCGGACGAATAGACCATGTTGATGTAATCACGCTGCTCTTTGCTAAGGTTGGTTTCCAGGCATAACTGCGTCATCCCCAGGATCCCGTTCATCGGCGTGCGGATTTCATGGCTCATATTGGCAAGGAATTCGCTTTTGGCCTGGTTGGCCGCGCGGGCAAGTTCGACAGATTGTTGGGACGAGAACTCCGCCTCTTTGCGCTCTGTGATGTCTTGCAGCGTACCGATTGCGCGCTGCACCTCACCTTGTATGCCCATGCTGATGATTTGCCCCCGAATCAGCACCCAGCGGTAGTCGCCGTCCCGATGCTTGATGCGAACCTCACAGTCAAACACCGGTAAAACCGCGTGATTGGCCTGTTGTAGGCGATTCAGTAACAGCGGTAAATCCTCGGGATGCAGCACCTGCTGCCACAGCGCGGAGGTATATTGATTGTTTTCGCGGTTGACCCCGAGCAGCAAGAGCAGCGCATCGTTGACCTGCAACCGATCCTGCGTGCATTCCCAATCCCAAATCCCGATATGAGAGGTTTCTGCCGCCAGAATGAAATTGTTGTGCCAGACCTGCCCGGAATGGGCGATTTCGGCATATTGCGTGATGTCGGTGTGCAGGCTGACAATACCGCCACCCGGTACCCGGTGATGTTGTACGTATAGCGTGCGCTCCAGCAGGTTACGGATTTCATAATGACCATCCTGCCGGTAGTTATTGAGTACCGCTTCGGTCAGTTGTGGCTTTTTTAACTGGATCGAACGGGCATCGCTGCTATTGAGCACGCATTCGATCACTTCTTCCAGTGAAATGCCTGAGCGCAATTGCCCCGCTAGTCCGGGGTAATACTCCACCACTTTGCTATTCCAGTAGCATAGGCGCTCTTCTTCGTCATAAACCAGCAGCGCAGCTTGAATCATATCCAGTGCGGGGAATAAAAGGTTATTTTTCATCCGGTGCCTCTTTGCTGGCATCATGATGCAGTTCCGCCTGGCGGCGCATGAACTCCAGCCCCGGGGCCATAAAAATTGCCCAGGCGGTAAGCACTTCCTCATCGCATTGCGGATCCAGATCGCGCACGGTTTGCAACACCGCGCGGCGCCAGTAGGCAAACACCGAGGCGGGCAAATTGAGGCCATGTTCGCTTTGTTCGCGCGTGACGTGTTCCAGATAGTCGGAGACGATGTAGCTGGTGGCGACAGACAGCATGTAGAAAAATGCTTTGTAGATTATTTTCTGCTGTTCCTGATGAGCCTGCGGACTCGGCAGGACGTTAAGCGCCTGGGTGCTTTCGATGAATAGCGCATAGAAATGGGAGAAAAAGGTATCCCCTTGGTCCGCTGAGGTCATCCGGTCGTAGCTGTCATTGAACAGCACTTCATAATTTGTGCTCATATCATTTTCCTTCAGCCTCGGGGAGGTATGCAACGATTTGGCCCGTTAAGGCTATCTTTCACCCGTGCGGAACTGGTGAGCCAGATGATTAAGAGATGGCTCATCATAGGGATGAACAATAAAAATGCACCATACATTCCAGTTACGGGCAAGCGACAATGTTGTTTTTCTTAAGACAGTCTAGTTGACCGTAAGGGATGCGCAAGGCAGCGAGAAGATGAAAATCACATATTATTCATTGCATTAATAAAAACCATCCGATACCTAAACATTGAATGGGATCTTTGCTGGCAACGGCCAACGCCGCTGCCAGATTGCCTAAGTTAATCCACCAGAACGCGTTTGTTGGTGGCCCCCCAAAGGATCGACATTTCGGTAAACAGCGCACCGCTGATCTCTTCGACCTCCTCGGCGGTAACCTGCGCAGTGCCCTGTTTGCCAAAGAACACGACTTCATCGCCAGGGCGCACCTGCTTCAGGTCGGTGACGTCCACCATCACGGTATTCATCGAAGTTTTACCGACAATCGGCACCCGTTGCCCTTGAATCAGCACGTGGCCTGCGTTGCTGAATACCCGGCGATAGCCATCGGCATAGCCTACCGGGATATTCGCCAGTACCGAGTCGCGTTTTAGCTTGTAAGTGCGATCGTAGCCCACGGTATTACCTTGTGGATAATGATTCAGCGCGGCAATTGAGGACTTGAAGGTCATCACGCGCCGGTATTCTGTGCTGGCAATGGTATCACCATAAAATACCCCGCCGACGCGCACCATATCGAGCCAGGATTCCGGCACGGTGAGCGTGGCGAAGGTGTTGGCGACGTGCAGCGTAACGTCACTGCGTTTGAGCCCGGTAATATCCAGCACCTGTTGCGACTGCACTTTGAAACGGGCGAGGTCTTTCCTGACCGCCTCCGCATCTTCTTCCGGATAATGCGACATGATGCCAACAATTTTCAGGTGGCTTAATTGAGAGATCGCCTTGGCTTCTTGCAGACCTGTGGCATTGCTGACCTCCAGTCCGTTGCGTGACATGCCGCCGGAGTTGAGTGCCAAATGGATCCGCAGCGTTTTGCCCTGCTGAGCGGCAATGGCATCCAGACGCTGGGCCATCTCCAGGTTACCGATCAGTTCTTCAACATCGTAATCCGTCGCCTGACGCATCTCCTGCTCGGTGGCATTGCGCACGCGCATCAGGCGCCCGGTAAAGCCCAGTTCACGCACGGTTTTCAGCTCCTGATTGCTGGCTACGCCGATGCACTGAACGTTGTTTTTCAGCATCACCGGGGTCACCAGCGAGAGATCGTGTCCGTAGGCATCGCCTTTCAGGATGGCGCAGAGGGTGGATTTATTCCCCAGCAGCTGCTGAATTTTTTGCGTGTTGTATTCCAGCGCGCTGCGCGAAATCTCAATCCTGGCGTTGTCCACCACCGTTGGTTGGCTTTTGGCCGTAACTGATAATGGACTGGTAGCAGTGACGCTGGCAGGTTGATGGCAGGCGGTGATGACCAGCAGAGGTATTAAAGCTAAATGGCGTAAAGGTAGTGACATGCTAGCTCCTTAGCATAATAAAAGGTAAATCCCTGAGGGTGGATCGTTTTTTAGATTTTACTGATGGTTAGCGTTACGCCGACAAAGGTTATAGAGAGGTATTGAGAAGTCGGCTTGATGCAATAAACGCTAGAAAACGGGCATTGTCAATCGGTTCTTGACCAGATGGAAGGGGCGGGTAGTGTTTTGATTAGATAGCGTTTTTTATCGATGCTGTTCTCTCGTTGGCGGAGTTTTATTCTCTTTTTGCCAACCAGATCGTATGCCCTGAACATTGCGGATCTTCTATGACCATATCGATAATTTCGAAGCCATTCTCATTCAGCAGCGTGCGGTATTCTTCCGGTGCAAGACTGGCATGGAACAGTGGCTCACCTGCAAACTGCCCGATGGCTATGCCATTACTGGGGCCGCTGGTAAAGATCAGGGCGCTACCTGGATGGCTGTGTTGCGCAAATAGCGGGAACATCTTCTGTTGGTCCTGTTGGGGTAAATGGAAAAAACTGTCCCACGCAATCAGGCCATCAAAGGTTTCGCCCAGCGCTAACTCGCGCATATCCTGCTTTAACCAACGCTGTTCGGGAAAACGCCGGCGAGCGCGATCCAGCATCGCAGGGGCTCCATCAATGCCGGTGAGTTGAAAACCCTGTTGAATGACATACTCCGCAATCGGCTGAGCATTACCGCAACCGATATCGAGAACGTGCCCCTTCTTACCGATCGCGTTGATAAACTTATCCAACCAGTTTTTTTCAAACAGTGTGCGTGAACGCTGGCAGGCAAAGGCATCAGCATGGCGCTGGTAGAGGGAAAGAATGTTTCTCGCTGCAGAATTGTTCACTGTTCTGTTGCCATTTATCCGATTTTTATTGAGGAATAAATAGGTTAAGTCAAAAGTATAAGGCCTGAGTCTGTTTGGTCGCCCTTTAAAGCGACCAAACCCCGTCGGCATTGTTTAATCGTTCATCCTAATCAGAGGGAGATCGTCCCAAATCAATGGATCTTGCTCTGTGCCCCCGGAAAAACTCCAGAGAGCGGGCTCTCTCTGCAGTGGGCGATAGGTACTTGAAAGGCCATCAAGATCCCAGGTTGTGACATAGAATTGGATGCCGTTCAAGCTCATTGGCTCCCCAAGGGCTGCACTTGCAAAATCGAAGTTAATTGTTCGGCTAGCTTTGTCCACCGTGATTGTTGGGGCCGGAGTGATAGACTCTCCAAGTTGATCTGAAGTGGCACCTTGGCTGCTGTAAAGACTGTTTTGCCATCCAAACGCCAGCACCTGCCGATGCCATGTCTGGCCACCTGGCATAGTCGCGTTAAGCTTAGGCAGCATACTTAGCCCCCCCTCTTGGCCGGGCAGATGTATAAAGATGCTGAAGCCCACATGATCGAACCCCAAGGTGGGTAACCAGGTGTCTGAGACGCTGGCCATTTGTAAGCTCAGGCGCACGTTACTGCCAATCTGGAATACCTTGGCCTGCTCTATTGCCAATTGCGGGTTTGATTTATCGTAGCTGGTATCCTCAGGCAAGTGGTAGTTGCCCATCGGGCCACCCGTGCCATTTCCAGCATCGCCGCTGTCATCAAGCGTGATGCTTGGTAAATCGGGGAAACTGACACGGCTCTGGAAGTGCACATCCGCAGTTGAACTGCCGCTGGCCTCCTCGTAGAGCGCCAGGCGGTGGGATTGCAAACCTACCTGGAAATGACGCAAGTTGAGCAGCCCCTGCCAGTTGCCGTTTTCATCCACGGTAATCCTATCAGCCGTTCCCAAGCGGCCATCAATGACCAATCTTATCTGGCTGCCCGGCGTTCCCGTCCCGGTGAGTGGGAAATTTTTATCCAGGATCTTGCCTTGCAGATCCGTCAACAGGGTCATTGTGTGATCCTGTTGGGGAAGTTGCCCACCACCGCCCTCCGCGATCACCATCATTGCCGACTTGGGTTGCAGGGCAAGCGTCAGGGTACCGTCCTCTGCGGTCACTATCTCCTGACTCTCGGCCATATTGAGAGTATTTAGGATCCGCAGGCGAGTATTCCCACCTAATCCTGTTTCCATGCGGTTTAGCAGTATTGTCTCCTGTGCGGTGTTGAGGATCACTAAAAGGTCATTACCATCAATGTGGCGGCGATAGGCAAAAACACCAGCCCCGTTTTTTTCTTCAGCCAGAATGGTTAAATTGCCCCGTGACAACACCTTGTGCTGATGACGCAGAGTGGTCAACTTTTGAATGAAGTGATACATCTCTGAGTCGCTATCAAAAGAATCAATCTGTTGGCCATCTTCCCGGTAGCCATGCCCGAACATGGCATCACGATGGCCGGTAAAAGCCTGCTCTGTGCCTTGGTAGAGAACGGGTATTCCCGGCAGCGTCAGCATGGTGAACAGGGCCTGCTTGAGATCGCTCAGATTCGCCTGAGCGAGGAAACGTGCCATGTCATGGTTCTCGATGAAGTTACCCAGCCGATAGGGATCGGGATACATTTCCATCATTTTGCGCAGTCTAAAGCCCAACTCCGCGGTTGGACGCCCGCCCCCGAACACCTGTGACATGGTCGCTTGAAGAGGGAAATTAAGCATTGACTCGAGTTCGGGCTTTTCCTTGGTACCCAGATAAGCGATGAGTTTCTCCTCACCTTCTGTGTTGTAGGGGGTGGAAGCTTCAAAGATTTCGCCAAGGCTTAAAAAGCCGTTGCGCCCAGTTTCCTTGGCTTTATCCAGGATGCCATTCTGGCCATGGAAGAAGTCGTGGTAAAAATCATGCTCGACAAATTTGACGGTATCAACCCGGAACGCATCCACGCCGACCTGTTCAATCCAGTAACGGTAGCTTTGTTTGAGGTAATCGCGTACTGCCGGGGTGGCGGTATTAAGATCGTCAAGATCGGACAACTGATAGGTTAGCTGCTGGTTCAGATCGTTGTGGTCGGCTATCTGGGGCGTCCAGTGGTAAATGGCCGCCTGCTGTGACTCTGGACTGTTGCACTGGTTGAGGTTCAGAGGGGAGGGCAGGCTCTGACCCGCCGCCAAGGAATTTGGGATCAGTTCAAAGCCATGACAAGGTTGGGCCGGGTCATAGGTACCCGAGTAGGTAAAGTAGTTACCCACATGGTTCACGACGATATCCTGGATCAGATACATGCCACGTTGGTGTAGCTCAGTGGCTAGCGCTTGATATTGTTTAAGATCGCCAAAATGTTCGTCGATCTTTTGCATATCACGAGCCCAATAACCGTGGTAGCCACCATAATTTTGGACAGGATCCCACCATTGGTTAGCTACGGGCGGTGTCATCCAGACAGTGGTCGCACCAAGCCCGGCTATGTAATCCAGTTTCTGCTGTACGCCTGCGATATCACCACCGCTAAACTTCTTGTCACTGGTGGGGTCGTACTCTCCTGTCCCCTGATCGTTATTGGAGCTATCTCCATCGTTAAAGCGATCAATCATCAGGAAATAGATGATCTGATCGCGCCAATCAGGCGAGGCGACATGGCGGTAGGAAGAGGATTGCTCACCGTGGTCATTACTATCGAAGCAACCGGCTATGACGAATGACACCGCCGTAGCCAGTAAGCCCAAACGCGCCTTTCTTATTATGCTCATGGTTTTTCCCAGTTCTCTATGAATAACTATCAAGCATTCTTGCGAGAGATCAGGGAAATTAAATTAGCATTTTACGCCATAATAGTGATATATGATGCCAGCCTGCGACTCTGTGATAACCTTCACGTTATTCGTGTGGCTGACGCATAAAAATCATCAGGCAATAACGTGCACAAAAACCTCTTTCCCTAGGGCGTTACCTCTCCATTGTCGCCATATAAACATCGGCAAAACGCTCTGACCACGATATTTCATCATGTAATGCTCCGCTGATTAACGGGCAGGAAACATCAGAATGTCCTGCCTTTTTCAGGCTGCTGCACATGGCTTGCATACCTTCAATCAGCATTTCTGGTTCTGGTGCATAAGCTAAACGCTCTTGAGTTCCCATATCCATATAAATCCGGGCCGGGTAGTTAATAGGATCAGAGTTCTGCTCGATATAAGTGCGTAATTCATAGCCGTGCATAGGATCGTCTTGTGCGACAACCGAAAAAGCCATGAGTTTAGAAAAGCGCTCTTTCAGACGAGTGCCTACGTACAGGGTCATATATCCTCCCATAGAACTACCTGCCAAAGCGGTAGTTTCCCGGCTGATATTCACCCGATAATTATTCTCTATATAGGGCATGACGACACCAGCAATAAAATCACTGGTCTCTTCGCCAAGAGGATCGATATGCCCAGTACCAGGAAGATCCCATTCCCAGGCCGTATATTCACGATAGCGTGCTTTTTTATATTCCCCATTAACTTCAGGGTTCTGTTCGGTGTCATCATTTTTATTCGGAGAATCTATGCCGACCACAATGGCCCCTTTGGTTTTTCCTTCACTGACGAGCTTTTCAAGCGTTTCGTCAATCTGCCACTCCATGCCATATCCGGCGGTAATTTCATCAAAAAGATTCTGCCCATCAAACATATAGAGCACAGGGTAAGACTCATTATTCTGATCATAACCTGCAGGAAGATAGATTCTGACGGTACGTTGCGCTGTAGTGAGTTGCGGGGTGCTAAACACCTGAGTTTCAACCTTACTTACCAATGTTGAGGGTTTTTCTTTTACTCCACCCTCTAGGTCTTTCCATTTTTTTATCGAGAAATGCAGAGTATTATTTTTACCATCAAAAATAACGCGGCGATTATGAATGGCGTATCCATTTTCATCCAATTCTTCTGAATCCCAACTACCACGCGTAAACTTGAACTGGTGTACGTCGCCAATTTTGTTAAATGGCACGTCAATTTTATATTGGCACTGTTCGCCGCCTGGTTGTAAAGGGAGCGGCGGTTTTTTTTCAAGATCGCTGAGATCATTGCCCCCGTTCCAGCCATTCATGGTTCCTGCCAGATAGATACTTTCTCCTTCTGCAGTGCCGGTCGGTATATTATCCACGCAAAACGTCACTGTATTAGGGGGGGCGACAGATGCTGGTAAAGGCTCACTTTTATTATCACAGGCGGTTATTATAAAAGGTGCTAAAAGTAAGGCATAACTGTACTTTGAAATGTTTATATTCATCCGCTCTCTCTTTACTTTCTTCTGGCAGTAATATTCATAGGCTCTAATATCGCGAGTTGCAGACAGAGTATAGGCAGCTCGAATATAATAGTGCACTTATGTGTTATTGGCTTAGCTCAGCACTATATATTAATCGCGGTAGAAAAGAATGTGACTAGCATGCAACGCCAAAAAAATAGCATTTCATGCCAGTTTGCTGGAGTGTGATCTCTCTCAACTTATAAACACTGTGGGGAATATCCAACGCCATTGTTATCGAGTATCAGTTTAGCCCCGCCAACCTGGTGGAAATGGAATATCAGAGGCAAGTGGGTGTCTGGATAATCTATTATCCCCTGCCATTCCCAAGCCCCGGAGTGTTGGCGGCCATGCAGTGGCAGAGGAGGGGCATTGTCGTGGCAAACCACATTAACGCGGGACCACTCATCGCGGCTGAAGAGACGAACCAGTACGGAGTTTTTCCCTTCAGCGCCCACGACCCTGATCAACTGATGGCAAACTGCGGGTTGCGAGCCTAACAGCACAGGACCATCGAGACAGTAATCATGGCCCCGGTCGTTATCAATATGGGTCTTTCCGCCGACTTGATATTTAATATGAAAGCGAAATGGCGCATGTACAGGCAGATTTGAGGTTGACCATAACTCAAGCTCCTTACTTAATGCACGCTCAAAGGTGGCGCTATAAGGTCGCCATAGCCCATCCTTATCTTCACCCACGACGGTAACGGACTTGACGAACGACAGGTTGCGCAAGGCAATCCAGATTCTGGCTCCATCACAGTGATACGGTGCCTTACGCCTTTCCTGACGGATCGCATAGTAGAGACTGACTGCGGGCAACTCATCATCATGGCGGGATGTAGACTCATAGTATTGTTGGCGATATTGTCCGGGGGACATGGAAAACCATTTGCGAAATGCTCGTTGAAAGCTCGGTGTATCTCTGTAACCTAATTGCTGCCCTACCTGCTGGGTGGTGAAGTGTTTAACAGAAAGTAAGCTAATTGCATTATTGCGACGGACCTCCTCCAACAGTTGGTTATAGCTGGTCCCCAGCGTTCGAAACTTGCGCTGGAGCGTGCGTGGCGGCGTCCTGTGCAAGGCGGCCAATTCACTCAATTGAGGGGGCGTCGGCAAGGCTTGCGTGAGCTGTTGCTTGACTTGCTCCAGCAGTCCTTGTGGTTGAGATCCCTGCTGGGACAGGTGATGCAGGAGTTTGCTCAGTATGTCGTTAAGGTGGGATTGCGGGTTTTGTTGCTGTTTAGTGCCCACATGGAGGGTGGGGTGGATGGCATAATGAGATGGAAGCAGCCTGAAGTGCAGTGGTATCGTTGTTTTTTGGGACTGAGGCCAGGCCAATCTCCATTCCAGAGAAGGATAGATACGGCTCAGGCTCAAATACCAGATTTGTAGTAGCCACCAGAGCGGTGTCAAGTTAGCTGACTGGCTAAGGGCCTTGAAGGTGATACTGAAACTGAGCCCCGACTCCTGCCACACGGGATACCACCCCAGATTGAGAAGGCGTAGGCTTTCACACCACTTCTGCAAGGAGATATTATTGTTCTTCGATGATGCAGCCGCGCTTTCTACCAGACGCAGCAGATCTTCACAACGCCACATCGAATCCCCGAGTTTGAGTACTTCCTGCCCGGTTGCGTTGGTCAATTGTTGTAAAAGCCAGTGCCACGCGACTTCGAATTCATCCATGAGGTTTTGCCTGAATGTTTAGAGTAAATGTGTCGGGTGCAGGCTTATTATTTTTCAGGAGATCGGCATGTGATAGCGGATGTTGGTGTCCCCGACTGGAATCGAACTTTAATTATAATTTATTGTTTTTGTTTGTTTTTATTTGGTTCGTTAAAAATAATACCTCGTTTGGTACCTCGTAATGGTTTTGCTGGCATTTGGCGGACATTTCAGATGGAGATCGAAGACTTGCACGGATCACCTCACTGGTGTTGTTATAACGCCCGCTTTGTATCCGCTTGCGCAAAGTAAGGAATGAGAGCGATGTTGGTGGGCATGGTGGTTCCTCTTTGATGATTACGATTAGTTAGTAATAGTTATTGTTCCAATATTGTCCAATATTATCGTGATGCCAGCATCCCCGGATAATGTTTGGCGATGATGTCGTTCATCTTATCCATCAGTTCTGGTTTTTGGAACGTTAGATGTGCTGATCCCTTCATGAAATATTTAATTGAAAAGTACTCATCTTCATAAACCTCCGCCTTTAGTCGGTGAGCACTGATATGTTCATACAGCCGAGCGGTGACATCAGCCCGGTTATCCGGGATCGCCTTACCCTCCAGCAGGAACAACATCCTCTCCAAATCCGCCAATTGATCCCGCCTATAGCTGTGGTTCAACGTAAATCCCCATTGGTTGTAACTCACCAAACTGTTGACGATCACCTTCTTACCAAATTTGCAGGGATGGTTGCTTTTGTAATCCCAGGACAGCGACTTGAAGACATTGATCACTCCCCGTTCAAATACCTCGCCTTTATCCCGGTGCAACTGCTCGAATGTGCCGTAGATACTTTCTTCACTGATAGCGGGTAAGTCCTTGCTCTCCAGATTTCTATACCACTGGTCACGCGCCTTGGCGTCCATGATCGACAGCATTCCTGATTTTTTCATCAGATCTTGCCATATGTCGCGATCAAGATTGCGGGTGATCACCCGCATGGCCGTTTCTGCTTTTTCCATCAACCAGCAACCGCAGCGGAAGTCTTGTTTCATTGCCCAGTCTCTTGCCACTCCGCCGCCAATGCTGTTGGTGATGGCCGATATATCCTCAATCTGCTGAATAAGGGCTTCAATCTGCGTCAGCGCGGCGTTACGCCCGGTGACGATGCGTTCAATGCTGGTGGAACAAATGAGTTCAGTATTACCCGTTAATACTTCGGGTTTGGTAATGATGAGGTGTTCTGACATGGTTTTCGTCCTTTAACAGAAAAGCAAAACGCCAGTCGGTAAAGGCTGGCGCTGATATGAGTGAGCGTTGAATACGGGTCAGGTTGATGTTTCGTTTTGCAACAGCCCGAGATGGCGAAGATCCCAAACCGCGTTCCGTGCCTGCTGAACCAGGGGCAGCAAAGTGGCAGAATCGGTTTTATTCTCGTCGTTATCGAAAAGGAGTGACGAGCCGCAATCAATATTGTCTTGCAGCCAGTCAATGAGGATGTCCAGCCCCTGTTCAGTGGTTAACGCCATGGTCATGAGTGCGCACCAATAGAGGGAGGTAACGTCTGATAAACCGCCAGATAGACATGCCCAAAACTGCCCAACGTATCAGCCTCGCAGGTAAAACCGGCATGCTGCACAATAACGCAATGCTGACGGCGTTGGTCGAGTTCACCGGAGCGCAAGCAGGCTTCCAACTGTTCAATCAGCATAGGGAAAGCGGCATCCAGCGTTTTAAGCGCATCAGGATCAAATGTACCGACAAAACCGGCACGGTCAGCCAGAAAATGCAGGTGATTACCCTGCTGGACCAATCTGGCCCCCAGGCGCGGCGTGATATCTCGTTGCAGGCCCCATAGGGGGGACGGTGTGCTGTCTGCGTAGTTAGCGGTATCGGGACCGGGTTCTTTCATTGTCGAATCTCCTTAAAAAGCATAACGCCAGCGGTCGAGGCTGGCGTTATGGCGGGTCACTGAGGTTAATGTGGGATAATCAGGCCAGGCGTCGAATCACCGGGCTGCGTAGTCCCAGCGCACTGCGGGCGCGTAACATATCGCCACCGTTCAGGGTGGGATCTTGTGCCATCAGACTGAAACCGGGGCGATCAATGCGTACCAGATCAAATTTCTCCACCAGTTCATTGATGGTTTCCCGTACCGTGACACCGTGCTCAATCTGTTGGGCAATAGCCTGGTCGTCGTGATACGGCGTGTCGTTAAGCTCCAGGCCATAACAGTGGCCCAACAGCCAGGTGAGCAACTGCTGGTATTCGACCAAGGCTTGACGGGCATTCGCGGTCATCGGTGCGGCTGTGTTGATCATCGTCATAGTGAATTAACCTCAACAAAGGGGAGAAACCGGTAACTGACAGTGGTGGGTCAACCAGTGAGCGACCTTTCGCCAGTGCTTCACGGGGATATCAGATTCAATCGTCCAGGTGTTCGGGCACTGCGTATTGGCCAGTAACAGCGTGGCCATCACCAGCCACTGGTAGGGATAGCCTCGCGTATCGCAGCGGATCAGGGCATAGGGGGTCTGGTGCTGGTAGAGGATGAACGGATCGCCTGCCTGATGGGTAATCCGCTCACCGTTAAAACCGAGCATGCCCAATCCCACCAGGTTGTTGTCGAACAGGTACAAACGGTTGCCGGTGTGTTCACAGATCACCGGTGCGGTGGTTAATCCCAATGTGTCGGGTTGCCAATTCAGTTTCAGATACGCGGTGGTGATCGCCTGGCATAAGGCTTGCCAGTCCTGCGATGTTACGTTGCCATGTTGCAGAAAATGAAAGACGCCAGGCACGGGTGATGCGCTCGTGTTCATGAGTCAATGTCCTTGTAAAATAGTGGGGTAATGCGAAGGTGGAACGTGGGGGGGGGCGAGTATTACCAGTCGAAGGTGGTAAAGTCGGGCAAGACCTCACCCAAGGCATCAATATGCAGGTAGCTCAGTTGATGGCGTTTCATCAGCGTGGTGACCAGATATCGGCAGGTTTTGGACAGCCCCAGCCGTTTGAGGTGCAACACCGGGTGGGTCCACGCATCCAATCTCAGCAGATAGCCGGTGCCTGAGAAAGAGATCCACTCACCGTCGCTGAACTCATCCTGACAGTGGGAGATTCGATACAGCACCGCATTATCATCCTCGCTGATATGGGCCGAACTGCATTGCAGACCAAAACGTAAAAGCGGCGTTTTTACCATTATTGACTTCCTTCCTTTATTACGCCCCGTTGCGGATAACGGCGTTGGTGATGTGCCAAGACTTTCTCACGCCATTCCGGGCTGATGACCGGGGCCATTGTCAGGTAGCTTTTTGGGCAGGAGTAATAAAAAGGCTGTACCGATTCATCCACCGCTTTATAGCCCCAACTGCCGCCTGAACCCTCCATCAGGATGCAATGAATGACCGTTTGGGCGACTTTTGTCGGATCTTTGGGGGTACTCTGGACAACCGACCACAGGACATTACCCCGCAGTGCATGCGCCAGCGTCACGTGTTGATAGTTTTCGGTGTCGTCGTTTTGGATCAGTGCCGCGATCAGCTCACGACGGGTGCGGTGTGAAAATAACCAGCCCATAGACAATGTTTCCTTGAAAATGAGGGGGATAGTGGGATAAGTTGCGATTAGCCAGGCAACCAGCCGCGTTCAGCGAATGACGTGATATTCAGACCACCCACAATCAGATGGTCCAAGACTTTCACATCAACTAGCGCCAGTGCGTTGATCAGTCTTTCGGTGATTTGTCGATCGGCCTGACTGGGCTCAGTTTCCCCGGACGGATGATTGTGCGCCAGAATGACAGCGGCTGCGTTATGGTGCAGCGCGGCCTTCACGACTTCACGGGGATGGACTTCCGTGCTTCTGATACTGCCGGTGAACAAGGTTTCGCTTGCCAGCAATCGGTGCTGATTGTCGAGATACAGCACGATAAACACTTCACGCTCCTGCCCGGCAAGCTGTAACCGTAACCAGTCGCGTGCGGTGCTGGTGGAGGTGAACACTGCCCCTGGTTCGCGCAGGTGTTTTTCCAGCAATGACAGTGCGCGTTTGACCGTGCGCTGTGCCGTTAACGGCAGTGCGGTTGACGCCAATAATGTTGAAGAATGCATGTTGGTGTTCTCAGTCAATCAGGGCAAAAATGGCGCGGCTATCAGGATGGTGCAGCGCGTATTCCCGCAGGCGGTAGAAATGGTCGGTCATCGCCTCGCTTTCGGTGCGGCAGGCGTGGTGACTGTAGGCCATCAGGCAGGCGGTGATCCCCGCAGCCTCAGTATTCATTTCAGCACCGTTACCGTTCAGGGTATTGAACAGCCGCCATTTTTTATCGGTATCGTCATCAGCGTCTGGAGCGATAAAGGCCCCGCCGTTGCTGAGCGTATAAAATTCCCACTGCCCACCGTGATAATCGGCACACAGACGTTCCATCCAGCCAAAGACGTGAGCCTCCAGAGTGAGCCATTGCGGTATGCTGCCAAAGTGCAGTGGCCAGAAACGAGGGCGCTGATTACCAGGCACCAGAGTGGCGCTCAACGTTGTTGAATGAGAGGGAGGCGCAGACAGTTCAAAATGCATGTTCATGAAAAATACCTTATTAATGAGATAAATAAGCCGGATGGGCTCTGTCGGAAAACCGGCAGAGCCGTCTGGAGGTGATGTCATAAAAGTCAGTGAGTACTTACGGGGTTGGGTTATTGCGACAGTGTGAAGATCAATTGCAGTTCGGTGCAGGCTTGGGCATAGCCATCAGTATCAAAGCTGGCAGGCCAATGCCCCTTTACCTCGACGAATCGGCACAGGCTGCGTTCACCCGGTCGATAGCAAAGATGGCTGCACCACGCGCATAAATCGTCATCGGATATCGAGCGGCTGCCAGGTTCGTTGTCCAGTGGTACCGGATATGGGTCCGCTTGCCGGGCGTTGGCGGGAACACGCTGCATCAGGCTATTGCCTGCTTAAGCTGCTCAGCCATTACCCATAACGCCCGATTCAGTTTGATATCGCCATCAATGCCACTGATGGCGCGGGTTTGTGCTCGCTTACCTTTGGCACTGCGACCTGCCAATCCCCCTTTGGTGAGGTTTTCCTGTATCCTTTGGAACGTCGTCCACAAGTCGTCTTTCTTGTCTTCCCAGCGCCGGGGCATCAGGATTTGGCTTTCGGTCACCGGATGGTGGTCTTCGCCGTAACGGTAGGTCAGTGCGGCGTGCGCCAATGCGTGCTGATGTTCCGGTGTCAGTGTTAACGCCAGCATGCTTTCGCGGCTTTCTTCTATCCGGTCAAATATCCCCAACACCTCGTAGGCCCCTTCAATGACCTTTTCAACCGCATTCCCCTGGTGTGGCACACGAATTTCGCCAAAACTCTGGCCGCAGACCAGGCCATTACTGCAAATTTGGCGAAACCAACCGGGTAGCATTTGATAGCTCGACGAGCCATCGTGGCTATTTAACAGAATGATTTCCTGGACTTCTTTCTGGGTGATTTGCCCTGAACGACGCAGCCGCAGCATATGCTTGGTATGTTCACGTTTATCCAGGTCGCGCACGCGGGTCTGGCAGGCGAAGAACGGCTCAAAACCTTCTTCGCGCAACCGATCCAGCAAGGTGATGGTCGGGATGTAGGCGTAGCGGGCACTGCGGGATTGATGTTTGTCGTCACCCAATACGCTGGGCACGTACTGGGCCAGTTCATCAACGGTCAGGGGGCGGTCGCGGCGAACGGAATTCACCCGACCAAAACGGGAGGCTAATCGCATGGTTTGTTTCCTTGAGTAAGGGACATAAAAGCAGACAGGCCACGCTTCCCGAAGGAAGCATGGCCTGTCTGTTAGGGGCAGTGTTATCTGCCCTGATGAGGTGGGGAGAACTTATTCCTGCTCTGACGCTGCTGTTGGCTCGGGTTTACCGTGGATTATCTGGTGCTTGGCCAGCGCCTCCGGCATCGCATTGATGCAGTAGTTGATGTAATAAATATTGAAGAAAAGTGTCCAGGCCAGGTTCATTTTGAGTTCGAAACGAAACTGTGTCAGCGCATAGTGTTGCAGTGCGCTTCTGGCCTTGAACGCCCAGACGGCATACAACACGGCGGCAGCCAGAGAGAGCAGAAAGACCAGAATGGCCAGGGTTTCGTAGGAGGAGTTATAACGGTAGTCATCATACACGGGTTGGGCCATGGGTCGCAGCACGGCGGCTATTCCAAAGCATACCGCCATCCAGATAACCAATGCGCGGGAGGAGAACCGCTGCCCAGTTTCCTGCATCAGGGTATCCTGATGTTTATACAGCCACAGCAGCGGGTAAATGCCCCCGGTGGCGAATGTCAGCAGCGCAAGATGCCAGGTAGAGGTGTTTATTTTCTCTTTTAATGATGAAACTGACGGTGTACTCATGATTTCCTTTCCTTGTGGTTAATCAACAGGGGTTATTGCATGGGTGAATTAATAGAGAAGATAGTCGCCCATCTTTTCGTTATCGAAATGGTCATTTTTGGGCAGGTGTTCGGTGTTGAGTGACAGGGGCGTCGTGCATTCGTGTGACGCGATGAGATTGCCGTTGTTATAGGCCCGGACGCCCTGAAACTCCTGTCGTCCGTTATCCGTGCTCAACAGCACATAATCGTAGGTGCCTTTATTGAACCGGATATAGTGGGCGGTGCCCATGCCAAACGGCGCGAAATAATGAAAGGCTTTGACGCCGAACAGGCCTTCGACCAGTTCCAGCTCTGGCCGGTCATTTTTATCCCTGTAGGTGTAGTGGTAATCTCGCCCTTCAGTGGCATACACGCTCACCGATTTTCCGTTATCCAGCATACAGAAGGCATTGATGGTGCGGTCTTCTGGTGATGGAGGTGGAGGCGGCGCTGTGACGGGGGCAGCAGGAGAAGGTCGGTCCTTGTTGATGCTGTAACCCACAGTACCGTCAGGGGTAATTTCAACATCCACATCCGACGTGATGCCGGTAGCCGGGTTGAAGGTGGTGTAACGCAGCATGCGCATCATCTGACCGTTTCTCTCTTGATCTGGACGGTGTATCTCTTCCCACGCCATGTCACTCAGGTTGGTGCCGGGGTGGGAGAGAAGATAGGTGGATTGAGCACGCTCCAGCGCCTGCTGATAAATCTCCGGGGTCAGTTCGACCGGGGACGGGGGCGGGGTGGGTTTCTCTGCAGCCACGTGAGCCTGAGGTAGGTGGCTCTGCTGTTGTGTGGTCTTCAGGCTCTGTTGGAGATCAGCCAGGGTCAGGCGCGGCAGGTATTGGGGGCACACGCTGGCAAAATTACCTCTGTAGAAGCGGGCTGTCTGGCCTTCAAGGGCGACCTTGGCACCGAATGTCCCGGTAAACTCTGCTGCCGCTTTTACCGACAGCGCGGCCAAGGCTGCTTTCTCCTTGACCGCCATTTTAAACGTGCCGACCGTGGTGATGTTTCGGTTGTGCGTTGCGTCATTGCACACCATCATCGCCGCGTAACGGTTTCCATTGATTTCTATCTCCGTGAAGCGAGAGCCCAGAATATCCAGATTGCTGGGGCATCCCGGCTCCAACTCCATGAACGCGATCCGGTCACGCTGGATCGCCGCCATCACGGTATTCTCGCTGCTGATAGCCCGGCAGGCACCGTCTTTGGCTTCCCATTGGGTCGAGAAAAAATCACAGGCGGTCAACGACAGCGCAAGGGCGGTGACACCCACCAGGGAGCGGAGTTTTAACATGATTCAATTCCTTGAGGTTTAACGTCCCAGATACTCGACAGTGGTGTTCACAACACGACCATCGTCATTGATGTAAACCGTTACGCTGTCGTAGGTGTGGAAAGGGGCGTTGTAGACGGTATATTGGATAACACGCACATGCTGACCCTGGTGCTGGCTATCGGGTAGCTGTCTCACCGAGCCCCAATCGGCGGATGCCGCATCGTCGGCATCGCCGATATTCTTAAGGTAAGCCTGTTTGGCGGCAGCCAATACACGTTGCCTATCGGCATCAGTGAGTGTGGCTATGCCGTGGCTCTCTGCGGCCTGGTGGTGCTTCATCGCTGTATTGGCTGTGATATCGTCAGGTCGTTTCGCCCAACCTCCAGCAGGATCTCCGCCAGCGGGCTGCATCGGGCCGCTTCGTGGACCGCTGTCAGGCAGTTTACTGGTCTCGCCTTTGTTGGGCATGGCACCCGCCATCCGACTCTTCTTGTGCCATTGCCCATTGGCCAGTTTCTCGTAACCCATACTTTCCATGGCGGTATCCTGGGCCTTCTGCGGGTCAAAATCGGCAACTTTCTTATCAATAATGGCGGCACAGGTTTTTGCAAAGTCAGAGGTATCAATGTCAAACCGCGCACCAAATGTCGATATCTGTACACTGTCACTCTCTTTCAGGGTGGCGATAACGGCGGCAATATCCTTCGTGGCCTGTATGATCTGTATCGCACGGTACTGCGTCTGGTCTATGCAAGACACGCTGGAGGGATAGCGCGTTTGATTGAATACCACGTTACTGCTGGCCATCAGGATCTCACCTCGCCCATTGCAGTTGGGCTTCTGCTCGATGATCCCTAGGGTGCCGGGCTTGATGCGCACCGTAAACTGACCATCCTGACTTTGGGTATGACAAAAACCGTCAGCAATCTGCCAGTGACCGGCATGGGCTGTGAGGGATGAGGCCAGTATTGCGGTTGCAAGAGGTATCGTATTGATGTTCATATTTCTCTCCATGGGGTATATCCCTGGTTGGGGCTGCACTATCGCGTGTTGAATGTACGGAGTACGTCGCTGATTAAGGGGAAATGCGGTAGTGCAGCAATAAATCCCTCGCCAGCGGTCAGGTAGCTGATGTCCTCGCGGCGCGTAAAGGGACGTGTGGTGAGGGAAACGGTACTGATAAGGGTCAGGGCGAATACACGGATTTCTCCCAACCTGCATGCAACCAGATACCACTCTTCACTAAAATGGATCAGCCGATAAGGCTCTAGGTTTTCGTGGCGACACCCTTCTACCAGTATCGTGATATGGACTTGCTGGCAGATGGCCTTGACCAGCCGGGTAAAGAACTCCGGTAAGGCAACGTGGGATTTCAGCGGAGCATGCCAGATAAGACAAGGCGAGGTTATCGACTCATCGGTGAGCAGATTCATCAACTGTTTGCTCTGTACCGGCATGATGCGTGCGATCCCGGTATTGCGGATAAAGGAGAATGCTCCTGGCGAATGATCCCGAAGCGGGTTTTCGCCCAGTCGGTAATGTCCCCCCTGATGGTGAATATCCAGGTGGGCCAGACGTTGATGAAAGTCGCGTTGCAGGGTTCGGGCTGAAACACCAAACTCGTCAGACAGCCCTTTCAGCGAGAGCGATTCACCTGCCATCAGTCGGCTGATAATCACAGACAACCTCACCGCCAGCCGATCATGGCGGGGATCATGCTCTTTCATGTTGCAGATCTCTCCAAAGGTAAGAAATACAAGGGTATTTCAGGCGGTTATTATGCCGGAGGGGGTTGACACGTTATGTCGCCACAAGAAAGCGAAAGGGCAAAAAGTGATAAAAAAGTTCCTGGTGGGCAACCCACTGTGTCATAAGGGGTTTTATCAGTTATCACCCTGGTGCTCAGCGTGTGTGCGACACAGCCTGACGCGACGCTGGAAAATTTAGCCAAACAACCGGTCCCACAGACGTATCGCCAGCCGCACCAGTTTTCGCCGCAACCGCCTCAATAACACCGTGAGATTTGAAGGCAGGGAAAGCGGGTCAATCACGGTGTCAAACACCTTGCCTGCGGCTTCCCCAAAGTTTTGACGTACTGCCGTTTCGCTGTCTGCACTGAGGTTCTTGGGGTTGAGATGCGGATAGACGGCACTGCTGGCTTGCACCGGCAACGCGTGAACCATCAATGTCACCCAGGCGGGCAGGTTGTAACCGGTGCGGGCAGAGACGGCCATCACCGGAAATGAAGACGGGAGTTGGCTGGCGATTTGTGCCGTCACCACCGCCAATGACACTGACTGTGTGGCAGACGGGAGAGCCAGTGCTTCATTCCATTCATGTGCAGGCGGAATGCGATCTGCCTGGCTGACAACGAACAGAAAACGTGAGGGATCCGCGCCGTGGGCGAGCAAGGCCCGGTAGGTGGTGATATCCACGGCACGGGCGCGTTCATCGGCTCGCAGCACCCAGATAATCAAATCCAGCTCATTCAGTAATTCGCGGTACAGCGCCAGATACTCGGCGTCATATTCCGGGGTTTCACCGACGCCAGGTAAATCAACTAACGTCATGGTGCGATCGCCCACAGTCAAGGTCAGGCGTTGAGGCTCACGGGTGCAGGCGGTTAAATCGCTGGTGAGGCAAACGGGCTGTTGAAACAGGGCATTGCAGAGGCTGGATTTACCCGCGCCACTTTTGCCCATGATGCCAATCACGGGTTCGTAGTGGATCACCTGCTGCAAATGGGCAAGAATGCGGTCGGTAGCGTGTTGAGGTAACAGCGTGAGGCAGGCGCGTAGCGGATCTGCGGAGGCTTGTGGCTCGGGGATGTGTGGCATGGATCACTCCTGTGAAGAAAACGATGCCGAATGCGGGTCATACGGCATTTCACAGAAGTAATATGGGCGTGAAAATAAATGGAGTAATACTGATGAATAAAACAGGAAAGAAGACAGGAAAATGTAAGAGAGATAAGTGTAGCAATCTGCTTTCAGAAATCCCAGAGGCGAACGAAATGCGTATTTGTGATGAGCACTTTAAAATTTATAATGACAATAAGGAGAAGAGAATGGCCCGCTATATAGCTAAAGTGGCTAATTCTAAAATTCCTTTAAAAACCTTAACATCAATGGAAAATCAATTTCTTAGCAGAAAATATCCCATACCAAAAACAACAGAGCAAATATCGAGAGAATGGTTCTCTGAGAGTCGTGTGAGGAAAAGTAATGTTGTCCATATTCTCAAATCAAGAGAGTGGTTAAATACACAATCACTACTCAGAAATAAAAAGCTGTGCCTTTATAATTCAAGTCTATTCGATTATGTGCGAGATGTATGCTTGCTCTATCAATTGAAATTTTACTGTAGTAGGGAGTTTTTAAATCCGAATAACAAATATAGTAAGCACTCAACACCTTTTATTAGCGTAACGACGCCTTGTATCATTTTAAATCTGGAAGTTAGTTTTGCTTTTCAAACAGGTCGGGATATAAATGCTATTGACGAAGATATCATAAGTGTAAGTAGTAAAGATGTTATAATTGTTCCACAAAAAATAAGGAAAATGGTTACCTTAAAAAAAGCACTTTTAAGGAAAAAATATATGGAGTCGACACATTTAGGATTAAGGTTTATGAAAAAATCAAGAAAGAAAAGAAAGGAGAAAAAGCAACCAGGAAACGATAACCTAGGACTCTACTCTCGCTTGAGAGAAGAAAATGATCCAGAACTTGAAGATAAAATGAATCTCCTGTATAGGTCGTTAAATCCTCGCTTACCCCCCTATCAGTATAAGGCTTTTCAGCGATTCCATATTACAGAAGAGTTACCTTTATTCAAGTTATGTCACTCTGAATATCTCAGGATTTATCCGCACGATTGGGTATTTTTCTTCTTTGACGTTAAAGTTGTTTTTAAAGAAAACCCTATTTTTAATGAGCTATTTGCTTTAGTGTCTTTCTATTTTTTAATGTCAGGCGAAGGGATGGAGTTGATAAAAAGATTTTATAAATGGAAAGGTGCTTTATCTAATTGGCAACCATCCATTTATAAGAATGCATTGGCCTTGTTGAATATTTTTGTTTTAAATATATTTTCAATTGATGTGAGAAATAAAAATGAAATTGTGACTCTATATAATAAATTTTTCTCTGGCGATGTCATTTATCTCTGTAATGAAACGAGAAAAATAAAGTCAATAATTTCAAATAATGTGTTTCAATTAAAATAAAACATAATTTTATTTTTATTTATTTTTTTCCTTTTGATATTTAATGGCAAAAAATATCTATGCGAATCCAGATGGTGCAGGCTATGGAGGGGAGGTGGTTTTTCAGCTAAAATGTCCCAGAGTAACCTCTCAATGTAGATCATGTTTGAGCGTATACATTTAGATGTTTGCGTTAAGACGAGTTTTGAGTTTACACAACTAACCTTTTATGTCCACTACAAAGACGCTATGAACGATCCATGAAGGCCACTTCCAACATCCCCTCATAAAGCGTTGCAGAAGGACATATCAAAAGAGTGTGGATGTCAGCCAGTAATTTTTTACATTGAGCAATATGGTATGAGGTAGATGTACGTTACCCCACCAAGGTCAACCTGCATCGATCTCCCAAGGCGAAAATGCCAATATCTTACTGACGGGAGCCAATACCATGACCAACAAAACTGATTCAGCGCCGATTCATGAAATCCATGCTAGTACTGGCGCAACCAGCACCATTCCGTTGCTGAACGACAAAATGGTCGATATGATTTTCATCACAGAATTTACCGGGTTAACAGATAAATGGTTTTACAAGCTGATTAGTGAAGGGCAATTCCCCAAACCCATTAAGCTGGGCCGTAGCTCCAGGTGGCTGCAAAGCGAAGTTGAAAATTGGGTCCAGAGCCGTATTGAGCGCTCAAGGGCGTAGTGAGTTTGAGATGAGTTTTTTTATTATCTTATGAGAACTAACTTGAGAGTAACTGTCTGGTTAAAAGACTGTTCGATTCATCATCTGTAAAGTGTGATAGTGGCCTGAATCTCGATAAACGAATGTCGGTAATAGTAATATACATTATTGTGTATGTTGTTCTATACCCTCCTTATACATCGTTCTATATACTCATTGTTTATAGGTGTCTTGTCTATACTGATGCGAATACGTAAACCTTCTAATGCCATGCTCTGTTTTAGATATATTTTTTTATCTTCTCATCTCTAATAAGTGAGATGCAGATTAACGTAGATAAATTTCCACTGATCAAATCTGATACTTCCGTTGACTAAAGCTGTATCACTTCTCAGCAAAAAATCCAATAACACACTTCCGCCTATCCCAATGCAGATCGTTTTCTGAGGATGGGCGGTGTTCGTCATCCAACCCAACAGGAACCTTAGCATGTTTAACCCTCATCTTCTCGATCACAGCCATGGCTCTTTGAATAATCACTACCTGGATAAATTTGAACATGTGATTAACAACGCGTTGAGTGAGCACCCTCGGACATTAGCCGTTCGCGTTGATTTGCGATTATCTCCTGGCTGGTTCAATAACGACGATATGCTTAGCTGTCATCCTAATTTATCGTCCGATCTGATGACCCGGTTCATACGTTCGCTGATGGCCAAGATCGTTAGCTACCGTCAGCGATTACTAAAACAGGATAAACGGGCTCATCCTTGTACGTTACGTTATTACTGGGTAAAAGAAAGTGAAACGTTGCATTACCCGCATTATCACACTGTGCTGTTCTTCAACAAAGATCTTTTCAGGCAACTGGGGTGTTTTGACTCGGAAAACCGGAATTTGGGTTCGATGATTAAGGAGGCCTGGTTAAGTGCTCTGGGATTGAAAGGGCACGATGAATACCGGGCATTGGTGCATTTCCCTGATAATCCCACTTACGTGCTGGATCGTAACCAACCGGATTTCGCGGCTCATTACCAGGCGTTGGTATTCCGTGCCAGTTATCTCGCCAAAGATCGCAGCAAGGTTTATAGCGCCTCGGATCGCTCCCTCGGTTATAGCCAGAAGTAATCTCTTACTGTACAGACCAATGGTGTGAGCAGATAGCGCTACGGTGTCTGCTCTGTTTTGCCATGAACATCATTTAGATTTCATGCCGTTGTGGGTCGAAACGATGCTCAATGACGATAACTTTCAACGGTGGACGATACGCTGGGGATGATGACTGTTGTGTACCGTGATCTCTGCCCTGATCTGTCCGCACCTAGCGTTCAAGCGAGGTGTATATGCAACTGTTTTTTACCTCAATCCCTTACGCGGTCACCTCTGAGGGAGAAATTGTGGATATCAACCACCTGGGTAATGATCGGCTTGTCTGCGAGTTTTGCGGGGTGTGCTTGTGGTGCCGTACCGATGGCGAGGGCCGAAAGGTATTTGAGCATACCCTGATGAACCACAGTGATATTGCCAGGGCCAGCCGGTGTTTATATCGGCACATGTTAACGGGTGATTGGCAACCTTATCATCGGTTAGCCCATTCAATGCTCTCTCGGCATATCTTGCAGCATCCTACCCTCAAGCGTGCCTGGCACTGTCGGTCATGTGGGTATCGTTACGAGGGCAGGAAGTCTTGCCCACACTGTGCTGACTGGGTATCGACGGTTGAAGCCTGATGATCGACAACATTTTCCCGATGACATTAAACGTTCCAATCCAATGAGGTCCTATGATGAAACACATACCTGCTAAAACTGCGATTGACGAATTTGGTGACCTGGTGAGTGCAACTGATGATTTCAAGTTTCCTTGTTTATGGAATTTCTACTGCTTCCACTGTAATAGCCTGGTGGAGCTGGTGCTGGCACAGGGCGATCAGCCTGCGTATTTCATCCACAATCCAGAGCACTTGACTGAAACTGCGCTGGCGATTTGCCCCAACATCGACAGATCGCCTTCAGCCTGAAGGTTCGACCTCCCCGATAGCAATCTGAAGAATAGTTATTGACGCAATGGTATGAGCCACAATGGCCACATTCCACGTCATGATCTTGCTAATAAAAAAACACACATTCGACAACCTCATCTGACGTAATAAAAAATCCCGCGCCCCTTCTGCATGCGATGTCCTTTGAACCTGTCGCAGGGCCCGCGTTTCTCATGGTTCAAACAAGGAAACTCAACATGCAAAAGATCAACGCCATCAATCCGATTAATGTCGCTACCCGCTGGATATGTACGCAGTGCCACCGACAATACGCAGGGGGCAAACCCTGCACTTTCTGCCACAGCGCGATGTTCAGCGTATCGGTGGGTTCCCAAGACAAACCGAACGCGCATTGGCAACATGTATGAACGCCCCACTTACCTGCATTCAGCTTGATACCCACGGCGTCAAACGCACGCTGCAAGCCGCCATTGATCGGTATCCGAGGCTGCTGGCATTACGGGTTACATTGCATTTACCCGATACTGCAATACAGCCCCTCGATGTACTGATAACTCGGTTTCACGCTGCATTACGCCAGCACATCAACGCTTTCATCGACATTCGCCAATCAGAAGGTAAACCGGCACCACCGACCCAGATCGGTCTGTTGTGGGGTGTCGAACGTCATGGAGGTATCCCGATGCTGTTGTTGGTGAACCAGGATACCGTTTACAGCGTTCGCCATGATGCGGCGTTTCAGATACAAATTGATGCCGTTAATGCCCTCATCGACCAAGTCTGGTCATCCGTTATCGATCCGGTCAACGAATTGGCGTTTGTTCTGTCTTCGGAAGCCTTTTGCATGCAGGTTGACCGTGGTGATGTTGAACAATACGCCTCCCAATACGCTGCGCTCAGCAACAGCATGAAATCGTTAGCTTCGGTGGTATGTACGATCCCGTAAGTCACCGATCACCCGCCTGGCTGTTTCATCTCGCTCGTTGACCTGATTTTATTTACCCTTCAATAGCACGACGTGTTGCCCATAGACAGGGATGGATGTCCCCTGCGCGTCAGGTCGTGCAGGAGTTAACACGATGTATGCCAAATCCTTTATCGCTTTGGACAGTCATAACCGCCTGACCGGTGCCAGAACGGCACAAACGGCACCTGATGATCGCTACTGCTGCCACCTTTGCGGTAGCGTGATGAGGTTCCATCCAGATTCTCAAACGGAACGCCCCTGGTTTGAACATCGGCAGAACACATTAACTGACCGAGGCCGAGAATGCCCCTACGTCAAACCGGAGCATGCAGAAAGACGGTGTATCGAGATGCTACGTCGTTATGTACCCGATGCTCAACCCATCGTCCGAAAAGCGGATTGGTTCTGCTCGAGTTGCAACACCGGGTATTACGGCGAGCACTATTGCCTGGTGTGCCAGACCGGTGATCACAGCTGTCACGTTAGCCAGCCGGAGGTCATCACATGCGAATGTTGAAATGTTATCTGGCCAATGACAAGTCCGGGCATTTTGTAACAACAAAAGAGGCAATCAACCGGGGCGGTGGCATGTTGACCTGCGTATCTTGCGGTTGTCGACTGATATTGCATGCTGGCGTGCCTGGCGTGGCCCCCTGGTTTGAACATGATCAGCAAACCGTTTCGCGAGCAACGTTGATGAATTGTGCCAATCTTGACCCACAAGTGAAGGCAGAAGCGAGGCAAGAGGCGTTACGCAAAGCGGTGAAAGGACTACCAGTACCTGCTGTGGTTAAATCCTGGTACTGCGTTTGGTGCCGGGACCATTACCTGGGGGAAAAGCACTGTATTGAGTGTGGCACGGGGATATACAGCATTGAGGAGGCTCAATGGTGGGAGAATTATACCTGACTCTGTTTTAGTCAGTGGCACATCGACAATATTTGCACACTAAAGTCATACTTGTTCCCCCCCTGAATGCCCATCAACACTCAGTGAGGTTTTAAGGTTGCTCCCAAAACTGCGATTCAACAGGGTGTATTCCGTTTCAATCGCCGCTGGCTTCACACTCCAGCAAATTGACTTTCGCTTATCGTAGCTCGTTGATAAAGTCATCGGTGAGCAGGCAAAGGGAAACCGCATGATCGAGCGTATTGATTACCATCTTGAAAAATACCACTTCGCGGAAATCAGTGAAACGCCGCGTATAACACGTCAATGGGCTGAGGTTATCGAAGAATGCCGTCAGGTTAGGGCTGGAAGTGCCGAACGTCTGCGTATCGCCTTGCTGAATGTGGATTATGTCACCAGCTTTGAACTGCCTTTTCGTTTGCTGTTGGTGCGTGCCTCGCAACTGATTGCCGGGCTGCGTGATGAACTGCCACTCAGTCAGAAAAACGTCGTGTTTAACGGTAAACGTTTTGGCTGTGTTTACAGCGTGAAATCTGATGTAAATCAGATACCAGAAGAGTTTCACTACCGTCTGTCAACCCGTATTTGCCGAGAAGGGGCGTCAGGCGATACCGCTGCGCCTTACCGGGAGATTGCCAGGGAAATAAAAATGCCGCGCGAGCGGCTTAAGCGGGCGCTGGAGAGCGGACTGGCAGTGACGGCGCTGGATGGTCTGTTCTGGTTCGGTATGCAGCGGATCGCTGCTGACGTGGCAGTGCTCAGAAAAAAGGGGATGCGTATTGCAACCGCTGAGGTCCCCGTCTGGGACAGCCTCACCGCCACCCTCCGCCCTGTACCGGTCTACCGCTGCGGGTGAAAACAGGCATTGATTGACCGTTGATACACCGTTGCCGATCCGCCGCAGGTTGGTGACAACTGAGACGGTACAACGGGGATGAGAGAAGCTACCCCATCACCGATGTTTAACCCTGAAAAACATCACGAAGCCGGTACGGGGTAGCCTGCATGATATCGTGGTAGTGGCCTGGTTTTTCAACTGTCTCGTATTGTTACGCTGAATAAAACCGACATGTGCTGACCCAAAGCATGTCGATAACAATGCCAGGAATAACAAGCCATCTGGGCGACAAAATAAACACTTCCATGAGGTTGCTACGGGCTCACCGCTTTATTACCCTTGGCATCAATTTTACTTAACATTAATAACCCCATGACAACACCTCCTGACCAAACCGTAAAAGACCTGGCCCACCTGGCGTTCTGCGCCCTGGTAGCCTTGCATACTGCCATTCAGCAAGGGACGGCCACGTCGCCGATGGCAGAACACCTGTTCCTGGTTCGCTGGTTGGCCACAGCGCAAAAACAAAAACGGTTTCCCCGCAGTGTGGCGTTAGATATTCAGCAGTTGCTGGAGAAGGGACGTAAAGAGGGGATTGAGGCCAAACTCAGAAATCGCTTTGAATACGTCTGGCGCACCTGCACCGGCGAACTCAAGCACCAGAACGACCTGTTCAGGCTCACCTACGCCATCGAGAGCCTGAAGGCACAAGGCTGGCGTAATGAGCTGGTGACCCAGACCGAGTGGGATAACGGGATTATTGAAGCACCTGAGCCTGCGCTGTATGTCGTCAAATCCGCACTCAACGTGGCGTTTACGCCTGAAGGTCGCCTAATCACGCCGCTTGAATTCAGAATTGCAGGCAACGTGCAGGTCTTTATCGATGCTCTGGCGACATGTTTTCTCACCGCCAGTGGATCAGAAAAGGCGGCGACACTGATGCCCACGGGAACCTATTGATGCAGGTGGAGACGGCATACGGGTCGCGCAAGCATCAAGCCGTGTTAATGTATTCGGGGTACCCAAGCAACGCATTTTGCCTTGGACTGCTTGCTTTCTGTTCTGTGGCGCGGGATAATCCTCAACATAATTTGATACATTTCTTATCATTTTCGACACCTTCTCAGGGATGATCCATGTTGGCATGCAGGAAGCAGGCGTGGCGCTTTTGTGCGCTCGTCGCAGTAAGTTGTGCAGTCTTTCCGGTTTCAGGCGCGTTTCTCAGCCCCGCCGATCGCGACACTATCCAGCAGCAACAGCGTGATCTGCTGCAGCAAAACCAGCAGCAGCGCCAGCAACTGCAACGCAGCATTTCCCCTACGCGCCCAGAGGCCCCACCCGTTGCGGCTGAAGGTGGCCCCTGTTTCACTATCAATACCATTCGTCTTGAGGGCGCCACTCACCTGCCTGCCAGCGCGCAGCAAACGCTCACGCAGCCTTATCTCCAGCGCTGCCTGAATCTGGCGCAGATCCAGACCCTGGTGCAACAGGTCTCCGACTGGTATATCGCGCGCGGTTACATCACCAGCCGCGCGTTCCTCACCGAGCAGGATCTGTCTCGCGGGGAACTGAAACTTCTCGTTCTTGAAGGCCAACTGGAGAAGATCCAGTTGGATAAACGCGATGACCGCATGCTGAAGATGGCGTTCCCCGGCCTGGTGGGCACTATCCTCAACCTCCGTGATGTCGAACAGGGCATGGAGCAGATCAACCGCCTGCGTCAGCAACCGGTCAAGATTGAAATCCTGCCTGGCAGCCAGCCGGGCTATTCGGTGGTGAACTTGACAGCAACCCCAGAGTTCCCGGTGATGCTGGGGTTGGGGTTCGATAACAGCGGGCAAAAAAGCACCGGCACCGGGCAGATCAACGGCTCGTTGACCGGCAATAACCTGCTGGGGTTGGCGGATCAGTGGTTTGTCTCCGGCGCGCGCAGCAGCGATTTCGCCAGCGATCACAACGCCCGCAGCGTGCAGGCGGGTGTCAGCCTGCCTTACGGCTACTGGCTGGCGGATTACAACTATTCCTACAGCGACTACCTCTCGACCATCAACAATCAGGGCTTCGACTGGCGCTCCAGCGGCGACAGCCAGACGCACCGTTTCAACCTGTCCCGCGTCGTGTTCCGCAACAGTGAGATAAAAACCGGCCTGGCGCTGGGCCTGACGCACCGTATCAATCGCAACTACCTCAACGACGCCCGGCTGGAGAGCAGCAGCCGCAAGCTCACCAGTGTGTCGCTGGGCGTGGCGCACAGCCAGAAGCTGTGGGGCGGATTTGCCACCTTCAACCCGACATACAGCCGTGGCGTGCCGTGGCTGGGGGCGGAAGACGACAGCGGTAAAAGCCACGATGCGCCGAGAGCAGAGTTCAACAAGACTTCACTCTCCAGCAGCTATTACCTGCCACTTGCCCAGGACTGGACCTATCTCACCAGCGTCTACGGCCAGTGGTCGCCCGATCGGTTATACGGCAGCGAACGCCTGACTGTCGGCGGCGAAAGCTCGGTGCGGGGTTACAAGGAGCAGTATCTGTCCGGGGATAACGGCGGTTACTGGCGTAACGAGGTGAACTGGTCGCCATTCAGCCTGCCGTACCTCGGCACAATCACCCTGTTGGGTGCGGTGGATGGCGGTTACCTGCGCCACGACTCTCAGGATACCTATGCCTCCGGCACGCTGTGGGGCGGCGCGGTGGGGCTCGGCAGCCGCAACCGTTATTTTGGCAGCCAGTTGACCGTCGGTTGGCCGCTGTCACACCCGAGTTGGCTGGAGCCAGACCGGGTTTCTGTCTATTACCGCATCAGTATTGTTCTTTAATTAATGTCCAGGGAAAGGGTTTACTACATGAGTCAGTCAACGGATCGTCCTCTTCATGCCACCCAACGTTGGCTGAGCTATGCCCTGTGTACCCTTTTGGCGTGGCAGCCGGTGTTACCCGCCTTTGCCAACGGTGTAAATGTTGCCGAAGGCAATACGAAACTCGATCAGGCCGCCAACGGTGTGCCGGTGGTCAATATCGCCACACCCAATCAGGCCGGAATTTCCCACAATAAATACAACGACTTCAACGTGGGAAAAGAGGGGCTGATCCTCAACAACGCCACCGATCGGCTCACTCAGAGCCAGTTGGGTGGTCTGATCCAGAACAACCCCAATCTGCAGGCCGGGAAAGAAGCCCAGGGCATCATCAATGAAGTGGTGACCCCGAACCGTTCGCAACTGCAGGGCTATATGGAAGTGGCGGGCAAGCAGGCCAATGTGATGGTGGCCAACCCGTATGGTATCACCTGCGACGGCTGCGGTTTTATCAACACCCCGAATGCAACATTGACCACCGGTAAACCGGTACTGGGTGCCGACGGCAGTTTGCAGGCGCTGGAAGTAACCCAGGGGGCGATCAGCATTCAGGGCCAAGGGCTGGATGCCAGCCAGAGCGACAAGTTCGCGCTGATTGCCCGTGCCACCGACCTCAACGCGCAACTGCATGCCAAAGACGCAACCATCACGCTGGGTGCCAACCGGGTGGATGCGCAAGGCAACGCTACACCGATCGCCGGTCAGGGCGACGTGCCAAAAGTTGCGATCGACACAGGCGCCTTGGGCGGAATGTATGCCAACCGAATTCACCTGGTGTCCAGCGAAACCGGCGTCGGCGTTAACCTCGGTAACCTCAATGCCCGTGACGGGGATATCACTCTGGATGCCAACGGCAAGTTGACGCTGAATAACACGCTGGCGCAGGGGAACTTGACCGTCAATGCAGCCGATATTGCGCTGAGTGGCAGCCATGAGGCCGCTCAAAACGTCGCCTTGAACAGCCAGGGCCAATTGGCACTGAGTCACACCTCGGTGAAAGCCGGTCAGCAGATCGTACTCAACGGCGGTGACCTGGCACTGGCGCAGACCACGCTCAGCGCGGCGAAAGACCTTCAGGTGCATGCCACAGGCCAATTGACAGCGACCAACAGCACCCTGCTGGCAGGCACGGACGCACAAGGCAACCTGACCGCCACCCAGCGGCTCGTCGTAAACGCCGGTGAGCAGAAGTGGCTGAACAGCCAGCTCGGGGCGGGAACGGTGATTGCCGCAGCCCAACGCGACTTGATTCTGGATGGTGGCTCGCAACTGACCGGGTTGAACGGCGTCACGCTGCAAGGCGGCGCAGTGAGCCTGGCGGGGAAAGCCAGCTCTGGTGGGGATTTCATCCTGCAGGGTAGCAGTCTGCAAAGCACAAGCGGTAGTGTGCTGAGTGCACAACAGGATATCCAGTTCACCTTCAGCGGCAGTGCGGATTGGCAGGGGCAACTCACTGCCGGGCGCGATCTGACGCTGCAGGCCAATAACCTGACTAACGCAGGCCAACTGGCCGCCAACCGCAACAGCCAGGTAACGGCACAAACGCTGAATAACAGCGGGTTGTTACAGGCGCAGGGGAGTCAGACGGTTAACGTTCTGCAACTCGATAACAGCGGCCAACTGCAATCGGCGGGCGCGCTGACGCTGCATGCCGATGCGGCCAATAACCGTGGGCTGATGGGTTCACAGCAACCGTTGACACTGACGGTGCGGGATACCCTGAACGTCAGTGGGTCGTTGTATACCGAAGGACTGCTGAACGTACAGGCCGGTGAGTTTCTGCTGGCTGGCCGGGCGACCGGGGTTCAGGGTATCGCTGTAACAGGTAACCTGCAGACCACGACGGGCTCGGCATTGCTGAGCGCCGGGGATATCCGCTTGCAGGGTGACCAATTTATGCTGAGTGGATTGTTGTCGAGCGATCGCTCGCTGACGATAACCGGCAAACAGTTCACCACGGGGGATAGCGCACAAAGTCAGGCCAAAGACGGCATGGTATTGGCGGCGACGGAAAGCGCACAGCTTGCCGGGGTGTTTACCACCCTGGGGGATTTAACGTTCAGCGGTGCGCAGGCCGAAAGCCGCGCCGACATGATTGCCCGTACTCTCAACTGGCGCAGTGACAGCCTCAACCAACAAGGCCGTATGCAGGCTGACAACGGGTTAACGCTGGCGGTCAGGCAGCTTAATCAGCAAGGGACTTTGCAGGCGGGGCAGAAGCTTACTTTACGCGGTGATGCCCTGACTAACAGTGGATTTATCGGTGCGCCGCAGCTTGAACTGGCGTTTACCCGTAGCCTGGATAACAGCGGTTCGCTCCTGGCAAGCCAGGGGCTGACGCTGGATGTGCCTTCACTGAACAACAGTGGCACCCTGGCGGCGAAGACGCTGACGTTAAATACCCAGAGTCTGGACAACCGTGGGTTGATACAGGCCGGGGCCCGTGCGGATATTGAGGCACAAACGCTGACTAACCGCCTGGAGGGACGTCTGCTGGCAGGAGAAAACCTGGCCTTGCACACCGGGCAACTGAGCAACGCTGGCAAACTGCAGGCTGGCGACATGAATGTGGAGACACAAACCTGGAACAACACCGGCAGCGCTTTGGGTATTAACAGCATGACGGCGAACGTCACCCAGACTCTCGACAACGGCGGGCAATTGCTGAGCCAGGGGCCGATTGCGCTGAGTGTGGCGTCGCTGAGCAATAGCGGAAAAATCCTCAGTGAAGGCCAACTCAGGCTTACTGCGCAACAGTTGACCAATCAGGGCGAAGCGCAAGGCAACGTCACACAGTTGAACGCCAGCCAACTGACCAACAGCGGCACGCTGATCGGCATCGAGCGGTTGGTATTGCAACTGCAACAGGATTTGAATAATGCGACCCGCGGTCAGTTACTGAGCGGCGGTGAACTGACGGTGAATGCGGCGGCAGTGAGCAATGCGGGGGTATGGCAAGGCGAACAGATCCTTCTGGCAGCGCGCCAACTGGACAATAGCGGTACGCTGCAGGCGAACAAACGCATTCAATTGGATCTGACCGGTGATTTCCACAGCGGTGTGGGCAGCCAGATTGTCACCAACGGCGAAGCGGCGCTTAACGCGTTGGCCTTGGTCAACCAGGGCAACTGGCAAGCGGCCACGCTGTCGCTGACAGGCACCTCGCTGCTCAACAACGGTGTGATTACCGGAGTTAATCAGCTTAACGCTGAGATGAGCGGTAACATCGGCCAGCAGACTGACGGGCAGATACTGAGCAATGGCACGGCCACCCTGAAAGCCAATCAGGTAGATAACCAGGGACGTATCCAGGCCGGAGCGCTGGCCGTAGAGGCGGCAGAGCTCACCAACACCGGACTCCTGCTGGGGCAGGCGGCCTTCAGTGCGCAACTGAGCGGTGTATTCCGTAACCTGGCCGCGGGCGATGTGCGCAGCCAGAACGGGCTGCAATTGACGGCGGCAGGGCTGGATAACGTGGGCACTGTCCAGAGTGCGGGGAGCAGTACGTTAGTGCTGACCAACCCGGTGCTCAACACGGGCACATTGGTAGTGGGCGGTGCCTTGTCGCTTCACGCCCCCAGCCTGACTAACAGTGGGTGGTTGCAGGCGGGTAGCCTTACCTTTAACGGTAATCAACTGGATAACACCGGTACATTGATTGCGGCGGGCAATAGCGGGCTGACGCTCACTGTGTTCAACAACCTGGGTATGTTGCAAGGCGAGAGCCTGCAACTGAATACTGGCAGCCTGAGCAATGCCGGTACGTTGTTGGCCACCCGACAACTGGCAGTGCAGGCGCAACAGATCGATAACGGGCAAAACGCCAAGTTGTTCAGCGCGGGCGATCTGACGCTGGTCAGCGGTGCGCTCAGTCAGTTTGGGCAACTGGTGGCGCTGGGCAATATTGCGCTGACACTGAATGATGCGTTTGCACAACAAGGTACCCTGGCGGCAGGCAACACGTTACATCTTTCCAGCCAGGGGGACATCACGCTGACGGGCACCACGCAGGGCCAGAGCCTGGCGATTTACAGTGGTGGGCAATTCACCAACGTCGGTACAGTGCGCGGTGGCAACGGTGACGTGCGGATTGATGCAGCCGGTATCACACAAAACGCAGGCTCCAGCCTGCAATCAGGCGGCCTGGTCCAGTTATTCAGTGGCAGTGTCATCAATAACTACGGTTTTATCGGCACCGCCGGTGATCTGCTGCTGAGTGCAGTGAGCCAACTGTTCAACAGCGGCATGCTGTACAGTGGTGGCAACATGCACCTGCTGGCGGACCGTATTGCTAACCAGTACGGCGATATTCTGGCGGGCAACAGCCTGTGGATGCAACGCGATACCGCGGGCAATGCCAACAGCGAAATCGTCAATACGTCCGGTACCCTCGAAACCGAAAACGGCGATATCACCCTTAACACCGCACATTTGCTGAATCAGCGTGATGGGCTGGCGCTTGAGAGCAAGACGGTTAATTTGGGGGGAGGTGATAACATTGGGGAGGTTTCCGTCAACATTCCGATTGGGAAACTGGATCCAGAGAGTTATGGCTATTATCTGCATACGTGGTCACAACGGGTAAGCTCGTGCAGTGCTAATGCTTCTTGCGACTACATTATACATAATGACTATTATTACGCCCCCTTCAGTGACTATGCGATTCAGAAGTTTGCGCAAACGCAAACGCGGGTAGATGTCGTTAGTCAAGGCGGCGCTTCACGCATTGCATCGGGCAGGGACTTGAGTATTTTTGCTGGGAGCCTTGAAAATGCTGCCAGTGAACTCCTTGCTAATCGCAACATAGTGCTGACAGGGGAGCAGCTCAGTAATCAAAGCTATCAGTCAGGAACCTCCACTGATTATTATGTTTATCAATATGTTAAAAATTATGATGTCCCCTCTTGGATAGTGGGGGCACAGGGAGAGCCTTCATTTGCTGATTCGAAATTGACCCTCCCAGCAGGGCAGCGACCGAAAAATGACAGCATCGAATTTATGCTGACTGGACGTGAGACAGTGAATGAAAATGGTGAACTCTATCGTGCCATTATTCAAGCCGGTGGCGCAGTTAACGCCAACTTCACCAGTGATATCAGCAACACGACCGTCACCCCTAATGCGGGCGGGTTCAGCCATTCATTGGCGACACCGGTGCTGGACGGTTTGCAGCAACCAGGTAACGTAGAAGGCACACAGGCACAGGAACTGGCCGGTGACTCAAGCATTACCGTGGGCACCCCAGCCTGGAAAGACAACCTGCAAAATGCGCTGAGCACACTGGGCAACACGGCGGCAGATCTGGCGGACTACCCGTTGCCGAACGGCAGCGATGGCCGCTTCGTACCGAACCCGGATCCGAACAGCCCGTACCTTATCACCACCAACCCGAAACTGAACGGCCTGGGGCAGCTTGATAACAGCCTGTTTGATTCACTGTACAGTCTACTGGGTCAACAGCCGGGCAGTGCCCCGCAGGAAAATGACAGCCGTTACACCAACGAAACGCAGTTTATCGGTTCGGCCTATTTCCTTGACCGCCTGAACCTGCGCCCGGATTACGACTATCGCTTCCTCGGGGATGCAGCTTTTGATACTCGCTATATCAGTAACGCCGTGCTGCACCAGACAGGCCAACGTTATATCAATGGCGTCGGTTCTGATATGGCGCAGATGCAATATCTGATCGACAACGCCGCGCAGGCGCAAACCGGGCTGGGCCTGCAATTTGGTGTCAGCCTGACGCCGCAGCAGGTCGCTGCATTGGACAAGAGTATCGTCTGGTGGGAGCCGGTGACGGTCAACGGCCAGACGGTACTGGCCCCGAAACTGTACCTGTCGAGCAAGGATACGGTGGTACTGAACGGCAGTGTGATCAGCGGTAACCAGGTGAACCTGAATGCGGGCAGCCTGACCAACAGCGGCAGCACCCTTCAGGGTGGCGAACGTCTGAACGTGACCAGCCAGGGGGCGATCAACAACCTGAACGGTGGTTTGCTGAATGCGGCAGGTTCACTGCAACTGAGTGCTATCGGCGATATCAGCAACATCGGCTCTACCCTCAGCGGTAACCGCGTCGCGCTGGAAAGCCTGGATGGCAACATCATCAACCAGACGCTGACCCGCCAGTGGGCAGCGCAAGGCACAACGGGCGGCTGGCTGTCACAAAGCCTGTCCCTGTCGCACACGGAAGTGGGTGATATCGGCACCCTTCGGGCCGGAGACTCGTTGAGCCTGAGCGCCGGGAACAACATCGATATTCTGGGGGCGACAGTGACCTCCGGTGGGGCCATGGCTCTGTCGGCGGGTAACGATATCAATATTCTGGCGAACAGCACCTACGATGCCGACAAGCGCCAGACCTGGAACCGCGTAAAAGAGAGCGAGACGCACAGCAGCCAGGCCAGTGAAATCAGCGCCGGTGGACCGCTGGTCGTGAATGCAGGCCGAGATGTGAATGTGCAGGCCAGCCAGGTGGGCAGCCAGAGCGATGCCACCGTGATGGCCGGGCGTGATATCAACCTGCAAACGCAGGAAGAGAGTACCAGGCTGAAAAACAACGGTGACGAGCAGCGCAGCAACGGTGCGACGCGCAGCACACTGACCAGCGGCGGTGATTTGACGTTAGGCGCTGGGCGGGATGTGAACGCGCAGGCGGCGGCGATGGTGGCGGATAACGACGTCAACCTGAGCGCCGGGCGCGACGTGAACCTCACTACCCAACAGACCAGCGAGTACAGCGAAAGCAAAGGCGGCAAACGCCAGCAGGTGGACGAAGCCATTCGCCAGCAGGGGACGGAGATTGCCAGCGGTGGCAACACCACCATTCGTGCCGAACGCGATGCAACCTTGAATGCGGCACAGGTGCAGGCCAGCGGTGACGTGGCAGTGAATGCCGGGCGGGATATCACACTAAATAGCGCCACCGAAAGCGATTATCACTTCTTCGAAGAAACCAAAACCAAGAAAGGCTTCCTGTCGAAGACCACCACCCATACGGTGCGGGAAGACTACGCGACGCAGGAAAAAGGCTCACTGCTCAGCGGCAACAACGTGTCGTTGTCGGCGGGTAACGACCTGACGGTAAAAGGTTCTGCCGTGGTCGGTGATGGCAATATTAATCTAAAAGCAGGTAATAACGTCGAGATAGTGGCCGCTACCGAAGAGCAATTAAGCTATCGGTTGGATGAGAAGAAAAAGAGCGGTGTGTTCAGCGGCGGTGGGCTGGGCTTCACCATCGGCAGCACCTCATCACGCCATCAGGTGAACGAAGACGGTACCACCCAAAGCCAGAGCGTGAGTACCATCGGGTCGACCGGGGGCGATGTGAGCATCGTGGCGGGCGGTAAAGCCCATATCGGCGGTGCGGATGTGATTGCCAACCAGAACCTGTCGGTGACCGGTGACAGCGTACAGATTGACCCAGGGCACGATATCACCCGTCGGGATGAGAGCTTTGAGCAGAAAACCAGTGGCTTGACCGTCGCGCTGTCTGGTGCGGCAGGCGGTGCGGTGAACACCGCCGTCAACACGGCGCAGCAGGCGCAGAAAGAAACCGACGGCCGCCTGGCAGCGTTACAAGGCACCAATGCAGCGCTGTCTGGTGTGCAAGCGGGCCAAGCCGTGGCGTTGGAGCAGGCTAAAGGCGGGGATATTAAAAACACCCTCGGGGTCAGCGCCTCGCTGGGGAGTCAGAAGTCCAGTTCGGAATCCCATTCGCAATCGACGACGGTCAGCGGCTCGCGGCTTACGGCAGGTAACAACCTCTCTGTGACCGCCACGGGCAAAGGCCAGACTGCCAACAGCGGGGATATTGTGATTGCGGGTAGCCAACTGAAAGCCGGTGGGGATACCACGCTGAATGCTGAACGCGATGTGCTGCTGAGCGGTGCAGCCAACACCCAGCAGACGACGGGCAAGAACAGCAGCAGCGGTTTTGGCGTCGGGGTCGATGTCTCGACCGCAGGTGTGGCGGTGTCGGCCAACGCCAACAAGAGCCAGGGCTCGGAGAAAGGCAACGGCACCCAGTGGACAGAAACCACGATTGACAGCGGTAACCAGGTGAACATCACCAGCGGGCGCGATACCACGTTAAACGGCGCGCAGGTGAGTGGCGAGAGCGTGAAGATGGACGTTGGGCGCGACCTGACGCTCAGCAGCCAGCAGGACAGCGACCGTTTTGATGCCAAACAGACCAGCATATCGGGCGGCGTCTCGGTGCCGATTGGCAGCCCAGGTGGCAATGTGCAGTTCTCGACCAGCCGTGACAAGTTGCAAAGCAACTATGACAGCGTGCAGGAGCAGACGGGTATCTACGCCGGACAAGGTGGTTTTGATATCACCGTAGGGAACCATACCCAGCTTGACGGGGCTGTGATTGCCAGTACGGCCGACAAGAGCAAAAACAGCCTGGATACCGGTACGCTGGGCTTTAGCGATATCGACAACAAGGCGGACTTCAAGACTGAACACCAGGGCGGCAGCTTTAGCACCGGTGGCAGCCTGTTGGGCAATGTGCTGTCGAACAGTAACAACCTGTCGCTGGCTGGGGCCAATAACAGTGGCCATGCGGAAGGTACCAGCCAGGCAGCGGTCAGTGAGGGTACGATTACCATTCGTGACCAGGCCAACCAGAAACAGGATGTGGCTGAACTCAGCAGAGACACCGAGAACGCCAACGGCAGTATCGGGCCAATTTTTGACAAAGAGAAAGAACAAAATCGGCTGAAAGCGGCGCAACTCATCGGGGAAATCGGTGCACAGGCGATGGATATCGTCCGGACGCAGGGGGATATCAACGGGCTGAATGCCGCGCGGGAAGCGTACATCAAGGCGGGCGGCAAGCCGTTGGCGGAAAACGCCTCTGTGGCGGATAAAGAAGCCTATGCCAAGATGCTGCGAGAGTCGCCGACCTACAAAGCGGAGATGCAGAAATACGGCACCGGCAGCGACCTGCAAAAAGCGGCACAAGCCGTCACAGCAGCGTTGCAGGGCCTGGCCGGTGGCAATATGGCGGCGGCGATTGCTGGTGGGTTAAGCCCGTATGCGGCGGAGCAAATCAAGGCGTACACCAAAGGTAACGACACAGCCAACGTGCTGGCGCATGCGGTGTGGGGCGCCATCGCGGCAGAAATGAGCGGTAACTCGGCGGTGGCTGGGGCAGCGGGTGCAGCCGGTGGCGAACTGGCGGCGCGTTATCTGGCGGGGCAGTTGTACCCTGACGTGAAACCTGAAAATCTGACCGAGGAGCAGAAGCAGAATATCAGTGCACTGGCAACGTTGGCGGCAGGGTTGGCGGGGGGAGTGACCGGTGATAGCAGTGCCAATGCTCTGGCGGGTGCGCAAGCGGGCAAGAATGCCGTGGATAATAATTTCCTGAGCCAGGGAAGTCCGCAAAAATACGCTGAGAAGTACAAAGGATGTAACGGAAATGCAGATTGTGAGCAGACAATCCGTAAGGATATGGCACAGGAGTCAGCAGAGAATATTCAGAAGCTGAAATCATGCTGGGATGCCGGTGATGCTGCCTGTGTTGCAGATACGCGTTCGAAAATAGAACTTGATGAAAAAGCGTATACTGAACTGCGTCAGCAGGACAACATGGCTGGACGTGCTTATGAAGATTCGGCGAAATGGTATGCTGATATCATTGACCAGTGTGCTGGTAAGTGTGATTGGCTAGAAGCTTCATTGCTGAAGACCGGAGCCGATGGTTTAGGTAACCTAGCTTATGGTGCGCTGGGCATAGGAAGTCTCACTGGAGGGAAAACGGGTGCAGCGACCGAGCAAACTATAACAAAAGGAACAACTACGGAACGTGGTTCTGTTGCCAATGCGAATTTTGCTCAATCGAAAATAAGGGCAAATGAAACATTCAGTGCAGAAGGTGCCGCTAAATACAGCCAGATAGCAGGTTATCCAATCAACACTGTGGATGATTTAGCTAATGCAATTCGTAGTGGAATTATCAAGCCAAACCAATTAGCCGTTGACTATGTAGAGATGAATGGTACGAAATTAATTTTAAATACGCGGACATCTGTAGCATTAGACCGTGCAGGGGTTCCAAAATCTGATTGGTATGGAACTAACCAAACAAATGTAAAAGTACCGGGAATGGATGGGAAGACTTACAATGATCTTGCTGCCGATCAGCTAAAAAATAATAAGCTTCCAGAAACTGGTAGCCCAGATATTCCTCAAGGGAGAAAATAATGGAAGCAGGTGCTGGTATTTCTATCCTAAATCCCTATGAGTGGTTACCGCCTTATGGGGAGAATGCAGTCGTTCTTGAGTCACAAGGGTTGGTGCTTGTACTCAAAATTGAGTATGACGCTGAGGAAGGGTTGCAAGCTACATGCTATCGTGAATTACGATTTGATATGGTATGTGCTTTTTCTCGGACTACATTTCCAGGTGTACCTTTGTTCAATGTAAATTACAGCTCAAGTGTTCAGGCTCCATCAATGGGAGCCTTGATTGAGTACCCAACTTCTGAAGCGACGCTTGCATGGGAACGTCATTTTGGCAGTTCTAGGTCTATAAAACACTTCAAGATTGCCTTCTTATCAGAAAATGTATTGGTTGAGATTTTCGCTAGTAGCGTGACTTTAGGAGATGAAGTTATCATTGCCAATCAATAAACAGCGTTGGCACTGTTTTAGTCAACCAAACACCATTATCGGCCTGATAGAATTTAATGCCTTGCTTGTACATAAGCAGGGCTTTTATTTTTAACACACACGGCTTACCGTGTCGTTGTCCAACAGCTATGGCTGTAGTTTCATCACTCGATAAATGTACATACTGGCGTGATCCAGCCACTAACCCTTGCTCTTTGATAGCTTCCAAAAAACGAGTTGCAGTACCATGATATAAGAAATCAGGTGGTACATTCTCTTTATAGCTAATGTCTACTTGTTGCGTTGAGTGTCCTTGAACAGCTCGGATGTTGAGCCCATCTTCAGATATCGTAAAGCGTTTTTTATCACTATTAGCAACGATAGTCTGCAGAAGGGGTTGGTCAAGATTATAACCTTCTTTGTTTGCACAAATGAGGAGGTCAGCTATCACAGCCCAACCTTCCTTGTCCAGTGATAAGCCAACAGCCTCTGGTTGGTGGCGTAGTATATAGCTTAAAAATTTACTGACTTCAGTATGTTGTTTAGTCATGATGTTCATCTCGAATAAACCCGCATGATTGGCGGAAATTTGTCTTATAGGTTAGTTAGTTATCGTTCATGTATTAGGGGGCAGTTTGGATATCGAATTATTGTACGTTACGAGTATTTTTTGACCGATATGGATATTCCCGATCTCCAAACTCACTGCACAGCTCCGTTTAGGAAACGAGCTATAGTATCGATATCGCAAAAAATGAGTGTATATACAGACTCTGAGCATACCAAAACAACTTATTTCAGGCCTAATATTGCGTCTTCTATCAGTTGACCCAGCATTACCCACGCACCTTCATCCGTTGTATTTCTCTGCTCTAGCATAATTCCAAGATTCCCCGGAGACGGCAGAATGCTCCCTGCCACGCGCAGGTTGTCGGGCATCCCAACGCGTGTGCGCAACGTGATGCCTAGCCCAGCCTGCACCGCAGCCCAGATACCGCTTAGACTCTGGCTGACAAATACCACCCTCCAGGCAATGCCAGCCCGATTCAGGCAAGTAATGGCGCGTGAGCGCATCAGACACGGATTTTCAAACATCACCAGTGGCAACGGCTCATCCTGCTTTAGCAGCATGCTGATATCCAAATCCTGATGCTGTATCCACTCCAGTTGACACTGGCTGATAAGTTTCCCTTCGCGTGGCTTATTTTCCTGCTGCCACAGAAGTGCCATATCGAGCGTATTGTCATCAAGCGCTGTGAGCAGCGCCTGGTTGCGATCCACCCGGGCGATGATGCGTATCCCCGGATGCTGGATCCTGAATTTTCTCAGAATACCGGGCATCAGAGATTCGCCAAAATCTTCCTGCATGCCAAAGCGGATCTCTCCTTGTAACAGCTCACCCTTCAACGCCCGCTGCGTCTCATCATTAAGAGCAAGCAGGCGATGGGCATAGCTCATGAGTATCTCGCCATTGCGGGTCAGCGTCAGATGGCGACCCTTTTTGACTACCAGTTCGGCCTCGCATTGTCGCTCCAGCTTTTTAAGCTGCGCGCTTAACGCCGAGGTTGAGCGACACAGGTGAGTCGCTGCCTTTGTAAAGCTGCCGCATTCAATACCCGTCACAAAACTGCGCAGCGCATCAAGGTCAATAGTCAAGGGGAGTTTGCTCATTATCGTCCTGAAATTCGGGATGGTTTGTCATTAATAATTTGATTTTCAGAATGATACTATCGTATCAGAATCATTTCACTGTCAATAAGGAGAAAAAATACCATGGCGAAAATCCTTGATCGCGAAACACTGGCAAGCATTGCGCCGAAGCTAGCCGAACTGAGTAATGACATACTGTTCAATGATATCTGGAAGCGGGAGGAACAACTCTCCCCACGCGAGCGCAGTCTGCTTACACTGGGTGCGCTGACGGCGTCAGGCCGTGTGCAGCAACTCTCCTGGCATATCAATTTCGCACGGCAAAATGGCCTGAGCCGCGAAGAGATAGTCGAAGCCTTTACCCACCTGGCGTTCTATGCTGGCTGGCCTGCCGCAGTGTCTGCTCTTGGTTGCCTGGAAGAGGATTAAAAACATGCCGTTCACCCGCATAACGCTACGTCAGGGGTACAGCGATGCCGAGATCGCCCAGATTTCCGTCATTCTGCAACAAAGTCTGGAGGAGGAATTTGCCGTCCCGCCCGGCGATCTCTTTCAGGTTTTTGAAGAGCTGCCAGCCCGCCTGCGTGTTTTTGACCGTTATTATAAAAGCGACGGGCGCAGCGATAACTTCATTCAGTTTCATATCCTGGCTGGCAAGCCGCGCACGAACGAGCAGAAGCAAAATCTCTGTCGCGTGCTGAGTCAACGGCTGAATAATAAGCTGGATATTTGCCCGGATGATGTGATGGTAATGATCCAGTTCAATACCGCCGATGAATGGAGTTTCAGCCAGGGGCGGATGCTGCCGGAGGAGATATTATGATTGTCATGCAATACCGCTTTACCTTACCCGCTGACTACGACATGGCGGTGATTGATACACGTATTCAGGAAAATGGCGCGAAGCTGGATGGTTTCCCGGGATTACTTTTTAAGGCATATCTGGTCTCCCGTAGCGATGACGCGTATTGCGATGAGAACCGCTATGCACCGCTCTACCTCTGGAAAAATGCTGAAGCGATGGCGAATTTTTTACAGAGTTCCGGCTTCAAAAATCTGACGCAGAATTTTGGATGGCCGCTGATTGATACCTGGCTGGCGCTGCGTCTGCCCGATATTGATGAGGTGCGCAATGCCAGTTGGTTGTCGATGAGAAGGCTACCTATTGTAGCGCACAGTGCTCTTTCGGCCCTGGCGCTGGAAGGACAACTTTGCGCGTGGGACGTAAGTCGCTGGCAGTTGTTACAGGTGGATTTTGGCAGTGTGCCGGAGGCGGGACAAGAGAATTACCGTATTAAGTACGTTGCATGTGGAGTGGGGGATAGCTAGCGCTCCTGTTAAATAGTAACCAGGAAGGCCGAAGGCTGTTAATTGAAAAACTTGCCTTCTGCCGCCCCTGCAGATATTTACCATACGTTATGCAAAATGGTATCTGAATCGATCACTAATTGGCATCCTGTCGATCACCCTAGGAATTAACTCTTTCAGTTGGCTCAGTTAAGCGGTATTGCTCACTCGTTTGCCCCACGTAAAGCTTAATGCTCACATACCTAAAGGATAACGACCCGAGCTATTAGCATATATGTCAAAAGCTGAAATAGAAGCGCATTTGGTCAAATTTGATGGTGGTGCAGCGGTATGGCTCTGGTTTGTCTTGCCACCAGCCTTTCGTCTACAGGGCTGCTGCGTATCCCAGCCTCGATGCGATGCACTTAAGTTGTGATGTCTGTCAGTATGCGGATGTGAGCGTAGTGGATTTTTCAGCAGACGTGAGCTGTACACGCCGCTTCGGTTACACGAATGTTTTGAGTTATAGAACTAAATTGTGGGTATATTGGAATGCGGTACGCAATTTTTCACGTGAAAAACTGTAATTTCCATCCAATGTTACGTAAAATATAACGTAACTAAATTCACCTTATGTTTTTACGGATTACAGCATGGCTAGTGTTGATGCAGATTACTGCTACTCTTTTCCAGCTATACGTGGCATTCAGGCTGGTCGTCCTTTCTACATCGCCACGTGCCCGATGCGCATCATCCCCAAAATATTCAGCTTTGATGAAAATGACGTGCCACCTGAGCTACGCGCGCAGCGCACGCTGAATAAATCACGCATCCCCGAAATGGTGCGTTATCTTCTGGAAAACCCGAAAGATTATGTGTTTTCTGCACTAACAGCGTCCATCGCTGTTGACGTCCAGTTTGATGAATTCCCCGGCTCTAACAATCTGGGGATGTTATGTGTGCCAATGGATGCACAAATCCTCATTAACGACGGCCAGCATCGCCGTAAAGCAATTGAAGACGCTTTAGACGCTCGCCCGGAACTTGGGCAGGATAATATTCCGGTGTTGTTCTTTGTTGATGAAGGATTAAAACGTAGCCAGCAGATGTTCGCCGATCTGAATAAATACGCCATTCGCCCCAGTCCTTCGCTGGCGTCTCTATACGATCATCGCGATGCCAGTTCAAATCTGGCACGTTATCTGGCGATGTCCATAGCGCCGTTTGTAGGGATGACAGAACTGGAAAAATCTGGCATCAGTCAGCGGTCGAATAAGTTATTTACGTTGAGCAGCATCAAGCAGGCTACCCGCGCATTGTTGGGTAAAGATCCCAAAGAGAACAACTTTGAGGAATGCACCGAAATAGCTACTCGCTACTGGCAAGCTATTTTTAGCGTGATGCCGGATTGGCAGTTAGCGGCTAAAAAAGAGGTTTCACCAGTTCAGTTACGACAAGATTATGTTCACGCTCATGGCATTGGATTGCAGGCACTTGGGCAACTGGGATATACCCTGCTAACGGATTATCCTGAGCAATGGCCGGAGAAAATAGCTGCACTTAAAACTTTTAATTGGCGCAGAAACAATCCGGATCTGATCAAACGCGCGATGCAGCACGGCAAGCTGAGTAAAACCAGTACGGCGATCCAGCTTACCTGCAATGCACTAAAAACCGCGCTCTCAATTCCCCTCACTCCTGAAGAACAGGAGCTTGAAGCTCAAATGGTTGTCTCATGAGTAAATTAGTTCAGGCCTACGATTTGGCCGAATACGAAGATTTTATTAATCAGGAGCAGTTCGCTGGACGCCCTCTGGCCGAATATGTTGCTGAGGTTCAAAGAATTTATTGTGCGGATAAGCGTCCGTGGGTAATTGGCTATAGCGGCGGGAAAGATTCTTCCGCCGTGATCACGCTGGTGTATCTGGCCCTGCTCGGCCTGCCCCCGGAAATGCGCAGCAAAGATGTTTTTCTGGTGTCATCAGATACACTGGTGGAAACACCAGTGGTCGTGGATCTGATCAAGAAAACAATGTTGCAGATTGAGGCAGGCGCAAAACGTAATGGCCTGCCGATCACTCAACATGCCGTGATGCCTAAAACTAATGAAACCTTCTGGGTCAATTTACTGGGGAAAGGTTATCCGGCCCCAACCCGTAGTTTTCGCTGGTGTACCGAGCGTATGAAAATCAATCCGGTGAGCGACTTTATTAAAGATAAGGTCAGCCAGTTTGATGAAGTGATTGTTGTCCTCGGCTCACGTAGTAGCGAGAGTGCCTCCCGTGCGCAGGTTATCGCAAAGCACAAAATTGATGGCTCACGCCTAGCCCGACATACCACACTGGCAAATGCGTTTATCTATACCCCTATTGATACCTGGGATGTAGAAGACGTCTGGAAACTGCTGCGCGGCGCGTTCCGCTATGCTCCTGAAGATATCGACGAATGGGAAAGCCCGTGGGGTGGAAACAACCGTCCTCTGTGGACGCTGTATATGGACTCTTCCGCACAGGGTGAGTGTCCCCTGGTGATCGACGAAAGTACCCCCTCTTGCGGGAATTCTCGCTTTGGCTGCTGGACCTGTACCGTAGTCACCAAAGATAAAGCGATGGAAAGTCTGATCAAAAATGGCGAAGAGTGGATGTCGCCTTTGCTGAAATATCGTGATCTGCTGGCATTTACCACCGAACCAGCGAATAAAGACACCTATCGCAACTATAAACGCCGCACCGGTAAGGTGAGCTATCAGTACGCTAAAGACGGCGAAGATCGCAGTGCAGAGCGTAAGCATGTTCCTGGCCCCTACTGGCTCAAATATCGCCAGCAGTGGTTAAAAGACTTACTGGAAATTGAGCGTGATTTAAACGCCCAGGGCCACACGATTACGTTAATTACCCAGCCAGAGCTGCACGCTATCCGTCAGGAGTGGTTGAAAGATCCTAACGAGCCAGACTGGTACGACACATTGCCGGGGATTTACCGCGAGGTATATCAGCAGGATTTGAACTGGGTGGTTGACGATCAGTCGCGCTTTGATGCCAGCGATGCTGATTTGCTGGCGCAGATAACGCAAGGGTTTGACATAGTACCTGAAATGGTGATGAAACTGATTGAGCTGGAAACCTCGATGGAAGGTTTAAGTCGTCGCCAGGGGATTTTTGACAAGCTCGGCACAATTTTAAAGCAGGACTGGGGCAGCCTGGAAGAGATCCAGCAGCAACAGGCAACGCTGCAAAAACGCAACGATAGGGATATTCATCAGGATGAAGTGGATAAGCTAGAAGCTGAACTTCAAACTTTACAGCGCAGAATTATCGATGCGGGCGACTCGTCTGTGCTTATCGATGAGGAAAATGAACGTGCTCATTAAGCAACTTGTATTACATAATTTTCGCGTATTTTGCGGCACACACACCATCGATCTAGCTCCCAGAAAGCGCCCACATGAAGTAAACCCTCGCCCGATTGTGCTATTTGGTGGTTTAAATGGTGCAGGGAAAACATCTATTTTGTCGGCAATTCGACTGGCACTGTATGGGCGTTTAGCGTTTGGCCCGGCAATGCAGCAGCAGGAGTATGTTGAACAACTCGGTGCGCTGGTGCACAACGGGACGTATGCCACAGAGCGCCCAGAAGAGGCCGCAGTAGAACTGACCTTTACCTACAACCAAAACGGCCATGAGACTGAATTCACCGTCACGCGTAGCTGGAAGAAAGGAAAGAAAGATCGTCTCTCTTTGCAGCAGGATGGACAACCGCGTAGTGAACTCAGTTATGACCAGTGCCAGGGATTTTTGAATGAATTAATTCCTCACGGTGTCGCCGATCTTTTCTTTTTTGATGGAGAGAAGATTGCGGAGCTGGCGGAAGATGAATCCGGCAATATTCTGCGTACAGCGGTGCGTCGTTTGTTGGGACTGGATCTGATTGCCAGACTGCAAAATGATCTGATGATTTTTGTCAAACGCCAGCAAACCGCCCAGTTGGGTGGCTCCCAGCAACAGCAGGTTGAAGCGCTTGAGACAAAGATTAGAATGCTTGCCGGTCAGACAGAGAAATTGCTGGAAGAGGCCGATTTCGTCAACTCGCGGATTGAATTTTTATCCCAGGACATTATTCGCCATGAGGGATTGTTAAATGCGCAGGGCGGCGCATTTGCCCAGACCAAAGCACAGGAAAAACAGAAAGTTGAAACGCTGTTAAAAGAAAAAGAACGTCTGGAAAAATCGTTACGACAGGAATGCGATGGATCGTTGCCCTATGCGTTAGCACCTAATACGTTGTCGCGGTTGCTGGAAAAAATTGCCAATGAAGCACAGATCAAGCAGGCGAAAAATTTTGAGACGGAGTTAAATCAATTTTTAACACAACTCAAAAATGATATCGCGTTCCGTTCCAGCAGTGAGAGTTGTACCAGAGCCATTGCTACCGAAGCTATTACCAATAATTTGGACGCATATATGGCAGCCAAACCAAAAGGTGATTTGCTGTTTGATATTTCTGAACGTGAAGCCGGTATGCTCCAGCAGTCCATTGAGCAAGACAGCAAAAAAGCATGGCAGCGTTTTGATATGTACCGCCAACAGTTAGCGGATATTGAACAACAACTGGAGCAGGCCGCAGCTAATATTGCTCGTGCCCCGGAAGACGAGCAATTGATGGATCTCTTTGCAGCATTACGCGAGCTCGACCATAAGCGTGAAAAACAGCGGCAAAAATACCGCTTACTGCTGGAAGAGGCTAAACGGACGAAACAGCAGCAACTAGACTGTGTTCGTCAGGTACAGAAAGCACATGACATCACTCGTAGCCAACATGGTTTGAGCAGCGCATTTAAAAATGCGCAGGAAACCATTAACCTGCTCGATTACTACAGCGATGTACTAACGCAGGCGCGAGTGAAAAAATTATCTGCTAACTTTGAAATTGCCTACCACAAGCTGGCTCGTAAAGAGGATTTACAGCTTAATGCGCACATAAATCCACAGACATTTGATGTTGAACTGGTGGATGAAAAGGGTTCTGTGATTAATCGCAAGCTGCTTTCTGCGGGTGAAAAACAAATTTATGCGATTGCCATTCTTGAGGCGCTGGCAAAAACCTCTGGGCGTGATTTCCCGGTGATTATTGATACGCCGTTAGGGCGTCTTGATTCTCAGCACCGGGATAAGTTGATTAATCATTATTTCCCGGAGGCCAGCCATCAGGTTGTGCTGCTATCAACCGATACTGAAGTAGATGAGCGTTATTTCGTCGATCGACTGCGTGATGATATTTCTCATGCTTATGAGATTGTGTTTAATGCGCATACCAAATCATCTGCGCTGAAACCTGGCTATTTCTGGGAATTAACCAAGGAGGCTGTCTGATGCTCCCGAATCGAATGGTGCTTAGTCGTCAGACTGAAGACCAGCTCAAGAAGTTAAAAGGATATACTGGGATTACGCCCAATGTCGCTGCTCGACTGGCATTTTTCCGCTCTGTGGAGAGTGAGTTTCGTTATTCGCCGGGGCATGAAGCTAAGAAGCTGGATGGCTCGCTGGTGCTGGATAAAATTACCTGGTTGGGGGAGACATTACAGACTACAGAATTGGTATTGAAGATGCTCTATCCGCAGATGGCACAGAAGGATATGATTAAGGCTTGGGCGGCACATGTTGAGGATGGGATTGCAGGGTTAAGAAATTATCGGGGATTGCGAGACTTCGTACAAGCCTTGTAACCTATAGAGAAAGATCACCTCTTAGGATAATTCGAGAGGTGATTAAAATTAATCATTAATTTATTTTTTAATAATTTTGATTATAAGGGTATCGACAATGTATTCTAAGTGAGAGCTAAAAATTATTAAATGTACATACTATATTTTTCCTACAAGAGAAGATACAATGCCTTTATATATTGCATCTTCTCATGAAGAGATAATTTATTTCAATAATAATTCATTACCGTCAAAATATACTCTTTCCGCAACATAAGATCCTCTTTGAAAATTGAAAGCATCCAATCCCATATCGGAGGCAAGTGCATTTATCTCTTCTTGATTTAAATTAGAGATTGATACAATAATTGAGAAGATAAACTTATTAACTAACCGCATGTTATTTGCAAACCAAACAGAGAACATACTGTTAAATAATACCTCTTCACTAACATTCAAATGACAGGATAAATTCATGAATCTATCATGGTGATCTAAAGGACTACACTGTTCATAGTATTGTAATAAGTCGTCACATTCAATACCTAAATTATTAGCCACACTGCTTACATTATCAGTTAAAACACGCCACAATTCTTCTTCTGGATTTAAGCCATTGATTGACGGTAAAGATATGACAGGAATAATATTACCGACAAGTTTATTTATTTTTGTACGCATATCAGCATCAAAAACAGCAAAAAAATTAAATCCTATAGATTTATTAGGATTAAAGTGTTTTACAATTTTCTCTATATCCGACTCACCATCTTTAAAGCTTACTATATGATAATCATACGCAACATCAGAAGCGGCCCGGTTCAAAATAGAACTCAAGAATAAGCTAGAAAATTTATCCTCAACAATAAAAACACCTTTTTTTCTAGGTTTAATACCAAGAGCGGTGAAATATTTCCTCTCATGTTTAGGTGATACAACACTAATTCCAAAATTACGAATATTAGATATTAATCTGGCATTATTAATGCCAACTTTATTTAGGATAGCTTCAGAGTGGCTTGACAGTAATGTCCATATACCTCTTTGCGATGATACATATGCAAGATAATCCATCAAATACTCTTGACTATAAATAGATATACAATTTTCAATTTCGTCAATAAGTAAAATAGAATGTTGATCAATCCAATTTATATACCAAAAAATGTACATACATAAGTATTCACCAGCCCCCATCTCAAGACATGTATATTTTTCACCACTAGGAAGGGTAACCCTGATAAAAGGAAAGGTATAATCATCCGCTAATGCCCCTTCCACCTCATATATTTCCACTTCGGAATAATTACGCCCAATGATATTTCCAATTACATCCACATTTACTTTCTTACCTAAGTAACCATTAGGTTCAAGTCCCTCGATAAAGTCTTCAATATTCTCCGAGCCATTCAAAAAACTTATTATTTTATTACATTCAACTGATGGTTCAAGATAACTCACATTAATCTGTTCAGTATTTACTACTTGCTCCTCATTTTTAAACACCGATATACTTATATGATCAGAATTAAACCTTGAGTTGCATTGACCATTATTTTTAATATATGAATAAATAGACCTAAGAATAGTACTTTTACCTACTCCATTTTTACCACAGATGACAGAAATGCCATTATTTAGCTCTAAACAAAACTTATCAGAAATACCTTTACCGTCACCAATTAATACTTTTCTTAATTGGCAATTATAATTAGACAAATCTTGAGTCCTACGCCATCCATCATTAAATTTAGCAAGTCTCATTTTTACCCCTTCCAAGTTTCAGAGAGGTCTTCTACAATATACTTCACGTCAAGGTTTTTGTCCTTCATAAGGTATGAAAGCTCATCAAGAGCATCGTAATCTTTTTTATCTAGATAAGATAGATTAATTCCAGCTCTGAAACATGCAAAATTCTGTATAATATCCCTTATAATTATTGAGCCAATAGACATGACTCGTGAAGAGCTTCGCTCAATATAGATCATTAATAGCTCACGAAGGCACTGTTCATCGATATCAAAAAAACCTAAAATTTCATATGGGATTTTTTCATTTATTTTCACATGAGATTTTGCTGACTCCAAATTGAAAAAAGCATTATATATTTGATTATTATCAAACTCCTCACCAGATATATTCATACACGCAATTAGATATATCCAGTTCAAAGATGATGCTTTTGTAAGATTTGTATTTACTTCCATATCTTTTATATGATAACTAAATTCACCGAAAATTCTTATTGTATTTTTTATTGCAATGGATATTTCGTTATCAAAACTAGTATCGTTACGATATCTATTTGTTAAGTTTGCATCACTTAATTGATAACGAATACTTTTTTTCTCAAGAAGAAGGCAAACTCGAGAAAGCAAATCATTATAAGCCATTCTGGAATTACTGAAACCCAAAATATTTTTATCAACATCAAGCTCATCCATGTAAGAGACAAATGATGACATGTCATCACGTACGTCACCAAATATAGCATTTCTTGCCTCAGATGAGGTTAGTTTAATTGTTTGATTCAATCGATAGAAAAGTTCATTCGGTTCACCTTGGTTATAATCTGTTATCTCATAAATAGTAATCCCAAAGCGTTCAATCTTCCTTTGAATATCAGGAGGTAAATCCTTAAATTTTTTCCCATGCAACTCAACGATGTCATCATCTTTGGGCTCAATAAAACCATCAATTTGAAATTGATTGTCTAAAAAATCTCGTATAGCAGACAATCGTTGCTGCCCATCTAAAACCTCTGCTTTCCCATTACCAATAGATACAGTATGTATTGGCGGAATATACCATTCACGAAGGATTGAATCGATTAACAACTTTTTCTTTTTTGTCGTCCAAACCTCACCTCGCTGGAAGTTAGGTCTAAGATCTAACTCACCATCTTTTATATCTTCATAAACGCTTTTTATCTTATTTGTAGTATCTTTTATGATCATCTTTCTTGTCCTTAAATTAGTTCCCAAAACGCCCGATCACGCATCTTATTAACTCGCTTATCCCCATCAACATACAGGCTAAAATGCTTCTCAAGCTGACGAATTTGCCCCATCAAAGACTCCTGCTCACCTTTATCATCGACGTTAAATACCGCCTTAATATCCGCATTCCTAATCTCAGAGACACGATGGATCACCCACGTTAAAATATAGGAGGCGTAATTATTTTCTCCGGTCTTAAAGTGAGTGATCTCCTGCGTTGATAGGATCGCACCAACACCATACTCACGGCCTTCTTTAAGGATCTTACGCAGACTGGAAAAATCCTGACGCATAAAGTTATCGGCTTCGTCCACCAGAATCATTTTAGTGAGCTGACGATAATCCCCCCGTACCACCGGTTTACCACGCTTTTGCATCTGCGCATAAAACAGATCCAGCGTGAGCGCGACTACCAAATTTTGCACTTCTGGCGGATAGCCAGCCAGCTCAATCACGGTGACACCGTCAATCAATTCGTACAAGCTGGTCATCTTCTCCGGGATGGTCTCGAATATCTTGTAACGCGCCAGTTTAGAAAGTGCTGCGTAAAGCGAATCTTCTTCAACCTTCTCCTGATCGAGGAAGCGCTGCCATACATCTTCAATCGTCGGCGCAGTTCTAGACCATGTTGTCGGATCTTCCGGCGAAATACCTGCCGCTTCGTAGCATTCTAAAATTAGATTTTCTAATTTAAGCTGCTGCTTATGCCCCAACCCATAAGCTTTCGCCATCGTTTCCGATAGTCCACCAGCGGTATGGATTGGTAGCATTGGCGTATCGCCAAACAGAGATAAGGGGTTGTAAGGCAGTTTAAATAACTTGTACTTTTTGGCACCCGTTGCACCAAGAAAAGCCTCATCCACATAGTCTGATTTGTAGTCGAAGATCAGCAAACCAATAGGTTTGCCATCAACGTTACAGGACTGATTACGCATCAACTGTGTGACCAGCGATTTAGTAAACTGGGTTTTACCGGTGCCCATCGTTCCAATAATGCCGGTATTGGTATTCATGAACTTCGCGGTGTTGGTTGGCTCCCAATGTAACGGGCTCTGACGCGCAGCATCATGACCAAACAGGATCTGTAATGGAGTATCGCTTTTATCAGAAGTCGCCACCGGTACAGCAGGCTGTAACGACTCCGGTTCCGAAATGGACCGTGCAGTAGCCGGCGTTGTGGCTTCTACCACAACTTCGGGTTGTGACGGAGTGACATCACTCTCTGGCTTAAGCCGGTATTTTTCCGGCACCCGGTAACGTTCCGCCAACGGTGGTTCATCCCCCTGAGCAGCAATCAACGAAGGCAGCAGTGAATAAGGGATTTCGACCTGTAAGATATTCTCCGCTGTCTCTTTATAAGAGAGATCGAAGCAGGTTGCGCTGTCCACATGCGCCACGACGAAGCCGTCCGCATAGTCGGCCAACTCACCTAACTGATAGTCGCCCGTTAACCACCATTCGCGTCGATCCAGCAAGGGAGCCAGTTTGTTGCTGTCCAGCACACTATACAGACGTAGTTTCTCCACCTGCATCAGCACCTGACGAATAAAGAGCGCCCGGTACAGCTGTGATGCCAGCGTTTGTGGTTCCAGAATATCCTGCTGTAAATAACGTTTCAGCTCACGAGCCTGTTGGCCTGCATAGCTGTAGTCAGGCCGCGCCCCGGTTTTAACTTCCAGCGGCAACAGATAGAGGCGGTTTTCTTTGAAACCAACAAAGAGCACATCATCAGAGATCGCACCTTTACGATAACCCTGTAAATTTCTCGATAAATCGCTCTCTTTCATTTTCAGCCCGACATTGCCCGACACGCGGATCATTTCGGCCACCGATAACGGAATCCAGCAAATATCGGACTGGTGCAACATAGATTGCACAAATTTGTACGCACCTATAATGCCGTACTTCTCTTTACGCTCTCTTTCACTGGAACGCAGCATTTTCAGCAGCCATTCGCCGTTAAAGGCATTAAATTCAGCCAGCAAATGCTGACTATCAACAGCAGGTTGCCCTGACTGGCTTCCGGTCTGAAGCAACCGCAGGAACAAATCAACCTGCTTCGTGACGGTGACGGCATCGTAGCCTGCGCAACTGGTGTACTGGTCAGAATAGTGGATAAGCACCACATCTTTCTGACTGGTGAAAAAGTCGAGGGTGACTTTTGGATCAATAATGGTGGTCCAGAGCGCACTATTGTAAGAGTAATTGAGCAGCTGTTTAAAATTGCCGCTCACAGCCAGGCCGATCCCTTGTCCGTGGTACTGGCTGTTGCTCTGACGCGCAGGTTGCCACAGGCAGCCGACTAATCGTGCAAGACGTAGGGCGCAGTAGGGCTCGGTATCCACATCACGCAGGCCAAACGCGGTAAAGTAGGCATCTCCCTGCGTTTCAGCGCCTTCTCCGGCGATTAACCCATGGCTCAGTACCCCGCTGGATGCATCTTCAATGCGGATTTGGCGGCAATCCACCGGTGCCGTATTAGTGAAAAACGCCAAGTGCGCATAGGCCAGCTTGTCGCTTTCTGACGGCAGGACAAATTTGCTGAACGTTAACCGGCTGCGCAGCAGGTCAATAAGCATATCGGCTTCCGCCCGCCATACGCCGCTGTTCAGATCGAGATCGTTTTTAAGCTGTTCATAGCTGCCGCTTTCGGCAAAACGATCGAACATATTGGGCAGCAGGCGTTCATCGTAGCAGTTCACATGCACCGAAATAGCGTGCTCTTTTTCCTGCTTAAAATATTCCACTAATCCCAGAAACAGCTCTTTGGCGTTCCCCTGGTTAATGGCATTGATAATCAACGCATTGTTTCCAGCGCTCTGGAACAGCCGGGCGTATGCGTCAGTAAACTCATTAAGTTTGTCTTTTACCAGACGTTTAACGTAGTCATGACTAACCTGACGCTGAGGAACCGCATCAATCCAGAAGCGGTTTTCCTCAACCGGCTGTAATTGCGCGTATTCATGCTCACTGTGGTAAACAAATGGCATTAACCCGGAAACCATTAAGCGATCAAGAGTGATCGGCGGTAGTGTGGCAAATGAAGCCGAATCGTACTGTTCCGACTCCGCAACGATAGTTTCTGCCAGTTGTAAATGGTAGGCCAGCACTAATGGGTGCAGTGGTGAGAGGCGCTCATGGCTATCATTGCGGCAGATCCCAAGATGCAGAAGACGTTTCTCCTGCGCTGTCAGCGCTCTGCTCAGGTCGATTTGCTGGAGTGACTGTTCAAACGTAGTAACAATGTAACTAACCAGTGTGCGATATTCCGCTGACCACGACACCAGACTCGGCAGGGTGTTACGACGATGATAGTAGGCAAATAACTGCTCATAGGCGTTATGGAGATCGGGGTAGCTGGTAAGAAGTTCATCCAGGGCAAACTCGCTATCGTCACTTCTCGTACCCAGCAAACGTTGCTCAATTAATGAGGCTTCCAGTATCAACAACTGCTGGCGTACACCGACGACCTTGTGTTCAGTATTATCGAGTATGATGCGCCCTTTTAGTCGGTTCCAGGTTGCATTGCCCTCTTCTTTGAACAACTTATTGAAACGACTTTGGTCAAAAAGCAGCGGCAGCGTTAGCCCTTCTTCTGCTCCCGGCCCCTCGATGTTAAATGACAGACGAGAATCACCGGAAACGAGCGCAAACTGAACCAGGTCACTTTGATTTGCCAGCGTCTCAAAATTCACCTGAGCATAATGCTGGCAGTCGATGTCTTCGCTCTCGTCATCCAACGTATAGGTCAGGTTGCCAGACTCGGCAATACGCAGCGTGTTATCTTCTAGTTGCAGGGTTATTTGGTCTTTACCTGGCTCAATGCGGTAGCAGTGCTGAATATCGTTTAGCCAGAATTGTCCCTGCTCGACCAACAACAGGCGAAATTTATACTCTTCGGCTGAATTATTGCGGTTGGTCAGTTCGAGACTAAAGAAGCAAGGACGCCCGTCAAAAGGCACCGATGCCATAATGCGGGAAGTCTTGCCTCCCGCCCGGCGCGTGCGCCAGAAAGGTGCATTCTTTAACTGGCGATTATGGGCAATCTTTATCTGGTTATCCTGAAGATCATTACCCTGAAAAATGAACTCAAGCTCAGCCTTTGATTGCCCTGGCTGCACCTGCACCAGTAGGCTGATGTCACGTTTGCCCGCCTTACTGGCACTTTTTGGCCGTAGCCAAATTTCGCCGTTTTCGACGGAGACATTCTCCAGCACCAGTTTTTGTTCGCTGTTCTGCTCTTTCTCTTTCCTGTAGTCAGAGAAATCGAGCTCACGCCAGTCGCCTTTATCGTAAAAATGCTCCTGAATGAATTTTGTACTGAATTCAGGCAGTACATTCTCCAGCTGTCCACTGTAGCGTTCAACACTGTCTTCTATCTGGCGATATAATTTCCGGTTTTCATTCAGTCGGGTGCGTAGCTGCTTCTGGCTATAGTTCAGTAGTTCATCATCTTTAAACAGATGAAGCTCGGAGAAATTCAGATTGCCATCATCCAGCAAGCGATACAGCGACGAGAAACCAAATACGGTCGCGCCTTCATCCAGTACCGTCGCCAGTTGATCCTCCAGCAAACAGCGGGACAATTCCGAACAGTTACTGTCTGTGGTAATAAGCTTTTCCAGTTGATGACTGAAAGTTTGTGGGTACCAGATAGCATCCGGTGCCGCCACGTCTTTCGTGCTGTTAATCAGGGTATCGAGCATACTGTTGTGAATAATCAACAGCGCTGTTTGGGCAAAAACGCCGCTGCGCCCTGCAACTTCATCGCGCAAATGAGAAATGTAGTTTTCTGTGAATGCTGGAGCCTCGGCTCCGTGCAGTACAGGAATAAGCTGAACCCCATTGCAGGGGAGGCAATCAATATATTGCCCTGGCGCAATTTCCAACTGATTGCCGTCCGCCAGAGAGACGAATGCTTCCCAGAGTTTTAGGGCATTATCTGGATCGGGAGATTTGAACTGGTAGCGCTCGCCGGGCTGAATGATGCCACCTACCCATTCAATAAAGGTTTCTGCCAGATAGGTTTCATACTGTTTTACGGACATACACGGCGTCTCCACTATCACTCATTCGCTCTACATTTCCCATGCGTTCATAAAACGCCACCAGCGTCTGCGCCGACTGGTTGTCCAGATAAAAACCGCGCTGTTCAAAACCACGCAGCAGTTCATGCAGGCGGAGTTTGTCATTTTTGCCCACAGTGAGATTGGTCAGTAACAGAAGACGATCCTGATTCAGCACCAGCACTTTCCCTGCCCGACCACGGACCTGAATGAAGTCAGTGCAAATCTGGTTTTCCAACTCGTTAATGTATTTACGATTGACCGTCGCGCGGTCAGTTTTTTTACCCTGAAACTGCTCTACGGCAACGGATAAGAGCTGTTTGAATACATTTTCCAGGTTTGTTGCGCGTTCACGAAGCGGGAGGCCTCGATCCACAATAAAGTCCTGCAAATAAACGTTAAGGTCATTAAGTACTCGGGCAGATGAGTCTGAATCATTCAGAGTGTCTTGATAAATCTGCCACAACGGACGCTTTTTCTGTCCTTTTCCCCACTGCAGAACCTCAAGTGCAGAGAGAACCGGGAACAGTTTTTCGCTCTGGCTAGCGAACAGCTTATAACCATAACGTTTCACCTTTTCCCGTTCGGAGCTGGCTTTTTCGCTATCAAGAATAAAAAACAGTGATTTGCTTTGTGGTTCGCCATCCTGCCAGTTGTCCAGATTGAGCGCCAGTTGAGCGCACCAACTAAAAGCGTACAAACGTAGGGTGTTGGTCAATTCCTGTAAAAGGTACTGTGGATGTTCTGCCAGAAATGCCAGATCAGACTGAAAACACGTTACCATATACGGAAGATACGGTTGCTCTTCGGCAAACGGTCCTTTCTCCAACAGCTTTATTTTTTCATTGAGCTTATTCAGCATTTGCTGCTCAATGAAGTTCAGTCTGTCCTGTATGGGATAACGAAGGCTGAAATCGCCCATCAAATTGGCAAACAGCGTGCCAAGTCGTTTATCTGCCGTTGAACCCGCACTTATTTTTTCACCATTAAACTGGGCGTGGAACAGTAAAAAAAGTGGGGAGACACGGAAAATATCCTGACTGGAAAAATACATCCGTTCCAGCACGGACCAGAATGCAGGCTCATCAAGCAGCTCCTGTAGATGTGTTTTACAATCTTCACGAAATTGATCAGGATCGTAAGCTTCGATTTTGCGTTTCAGGGCGTAGCTAAGGACCAGACCGGTGACGAATTGCCAGCTAATATCGTTGTTTTTATTGCGTACAGGCAGGTAACTATCCAGTTGATTATTACCCACTTTTAACTCGGTTGCGATAGGGTACATTCTGCTAACCCTCCATACCGCTAATAGTGATCATATCGTCATCCGCCTTTGCACGATAAACCCGTTGTCTGCCATCATAAAATTTGATTTCGCTGCTGGATTTAGCCTGCTTCGCGATCAACTCAACAATTTCATCCAGTAATACGATGGCATTTTTATCGTATTTATTCGGACGATAGCCATTATTCAACTTATCCAATAATTCGAACAAATTAAGTCCGATATGGATAGACGGCAGTGGATTTTGCCCCACTTTTAAATAGACATCGAAGCCAGTTGAATGAGCCGTATGTTTATTACGAATAGAGTCCCAATCAGGCTTTATCTCTACCGGCGAGGTTATTTTTACTCCACCAAACTCACCCAAAAAGAACTCTTCTTTTTGCATACTTAATTCAGGCGCTTTGCGGTTAGCGTAGCGCTGGATACCCGCAATAAGCTCAAAAGCATAGAAGCGATTCAGTAATCTTTTTTGCTCCGGATCTGCTGTGTAATTCCTATGCAAGTGCCAGATTTCTGAGTAACGTTCAAACAGTGATTCGTTAAAGAACGCAGAAAATCTCCGATGATAATCATTACCCAACGATTCGTGCTGCAACAACCAGAAAAGCCGGATCAACGAGGTTGCGTCACCAGGCTTAACGCACTGGCGATCAAATTTAATGTGCAACGGCTCAAGTGCGGCTAAAAAATCATCGAGATCAGCGTCAACCAGTCCCAGTTCATAGCGCAAAATAAACTGATCGAGTTCATAGGTGTGCAATCTGGCAGGATCAAAATCGGAAACTTTTTTAATCAGATCATTTTCTGCACCGGTAAAGAGGTTATCAAATAAGTAGCCAGGCCCCATCAGCAGATGATGCAAAAAATCTAGCAGCGTTCGGGTCGTAACAAACTGGTCTTTAATTAATCGCGCTTTAAAGAGCTGCGTAATCAACACATTCTGCACACCAGGTATGCAAAGCAATTTAAAGTTTGCGACCTCTTTTAGATCTGGATTAACTGACTCATCGCGCCGAAAGATAAACTGAAATAAATTATTATCATCATCGCGAGTTAAGTTATTTAATAAGGTTTTAATAAATGATGAATAGTTTTTATTTTCGTTAAACTGGAATTTAGGGTAATTTTCAAAATCAAAAAAAGAACAATTTTGGTTACGATAAGGACGGCTTGCGTTCTGCTGAGTTGATAAAAATGAGTCAATTGCAGACCGAAGTTCTTGGTGGCATTCAGCCCCTTCTCTGGCGAAATTTGCAAGCATCCCGGTGTTAATACCGATGAGCAGCGGATATGACTGTTGATGATGATTGTCAAATAAATCATTTAATGCATCAATGGCTGACTGCCGAGGGGCAAAACTGTGTGTGGCATCCAGATGGAAACTAAACCGCTGCTGATAACGTGATTCTGACTTTAAACGGGTTAAAATCTCGGACTTTCCATCCCCACTACTGCCGCACAAAAAAATGATTTCACCAGGCTTGGCAACGTCCAAATAGCGCTGTAATTCAGCCTCAATATCTTGTTTAACATAGAGTTGTTCCTTTAACTGGTCGAACTCATCTTTTTGGCGATGCGTTACCGTAGTTACGGAAAACGAAGATGATTTCGCAAGTACGCCCAACGCTTTACGTAATGTGATTGCGCTCATAACCACATGATCCCTGAGAAAGAATACTGGCCATCTTATATAAATGAGTAAGTTATCTCTACCGACATTTGTAAGGTCTGGATAGATGTTGCATGTCCAGTTCAGTATTGATGAATCAGGCACTGTAATGACATTTAGCATTATCAGGCGTCTACCACCAACTCTGTTATTACGCGCCCCGTAAAACACTATCAGTAGCCGTGCTATGAGATGCTACTTAGTTGTACAAGAACTACTTTTTACCCATCGTTAACACCAAAAGACGCCCGAGCATCACGAATCAGCAATTTAGATGCAGATAAGATATTAATCTCAGTATGTTTACTGTCCCTGACCGCAGACATTCACTTTCGTATCGTAACCCATCAGGTGTAATAGATTGTTGATGATGTTTTATCCATTACTTGGAATTCTCTGCAAAAAATAACAAAAAAATAAACAACGTCATAAACCAACCGCACCAGTATCTCTGCTGACGCGGTTGGCTTTACGAAACCTGGAACTGCATTGCTGGTAGTTTAGGTATCCCCTGACCCACTTCTAAACTGTCGATGTAATCGGCGTACCACTGCATCATTTCCCGCCGTCGATCCAGATAAAGTGCATAGTCATCCCTTAGAATGTGCGAATTCGTAGGGCGTCACGTAGCCCTCACGGTTTGCGTCCAGGTAGTCCGCCCACCATTGCATCATCTGCTTACGTTCATCAAGGTGTTCTGCAAGATAAATATAAGCCGCACGGACGTTATTGCGTTCTTGATGACTCATCTGACGCTCCACTGCATCTTTTGACCACAGGCCGGATTCGATCATGGCACTGCATGCCATGGTGCGGAAACCATGTCCACAGACATCGGTTCTGGTATCGAATCCCATTTTACGCAACGCTTTATTGATGGTGTTCTCGCTCATCGGTTTATAAGCATTGTGAGCACCTGTGAAGACAAGATTGAACTCACCACTGATCTCGCGGATTTGCTCCAGTATTTCTACAGCCTGTTTACACAGCGGAACCAGATGTGGGGTATACATTTTTGCTCCACGTGTGGAGAATCTGACACCGGTAATTTCTTCGCGTTTCTCTGGAATAGTCCAGAGTGCACGTTCGAAGTCGATCTCAGGCCAGCGGGCAAAACGCAGTTCACTTGAACGGATGAAGATGAGCAGTGCTAGCTTAATTGCCAGAGCGGTGAGAGGTTGCCCCTTATAGTTGTTAATTTTTTCCAGCAAGTCAGTGATACTATTAAAAGGCAGGGCAGGGTGGTGTTCTGTCTTCTGTGAGGAAATTGCCCCCTTCATGTCCAAAGCTGGATTATAGTTGATATAGGCGTTCTGTACGGCAAAGCGCATTATATTAGTAATGCGGCTTTGCAATCGGCCTGCGGTCTCAATGTTATCCCTAGCCTCTACAACTTTAACCGGTGCCAGCAGATCGCGGGTATTCAGTTTCGTGATGTCGGATTTTCCTAGGGTCGGGAATAAATGTGTTTCCAGAGAGGTGAGAACCCGTCTGGCATGATCTTCATTCCATTTACGATTGCTTTTGTGCCATTCACGCGCCACGGTCTCAAAGGTACGGATATTGGTTTGCCCTTTCTTTTCGTTCCTCTTTTCTTGGTTAGGATCGATACCGTTAGCAAGTTGCCGTTTGGCATTGTCACGACGGAGTCGTGCTTCAGCTAATGAGATTTCAGGGTAGGGCCCGATAAGGTAAGTCTGGGGTTTTCCATCGAAGTGATACAGAAAACGCCATCGTTTTGAGCCCGTGTTAAAGACGAAAAGATAGAGTTTGTCTGTATCGTAGATTTTGGTGAATTTTTTGTCTGCTGGGCATTTTGCATTGCGGACAGCCATATCAGTCAGTGCCATAAAACATGCCTTTTTCACATTGTTTTTGAGGTACTAATTTTATCGAACTATAGATACCTCGATCTATACCTTAGAAAAGGTGTTGATGTGGAGAGAATCTGGTTGAATTCGGTAGACTATCAGGAGAGGAAAAAGTTCGTAACTCGCGAGATTAAAAGAGAAAAATAGAAGTCGATTGATGTCCATTGATAATAGGGTGGTGCCCCCGACTGGAATCGAACCAGTAACTAGCCCTTAGGAGGGGCTTGTTATATCCGTTTAACTACGGGGACCTTGCGGCAAGGGCTTTAGCCTTATCGCCGGGCATTATACCTTTTTTTTCCCGCAGAATAAGCGCTTAGCGGTGCGTTTGCTTATTCCCTCACCAATATGCGGTGAATTTCGTCTGTTGCGCGGTGATATGTCACAATTTTTGCCGTTTACCCGCTTTTCCCGTGTTTAAATCAGTGCCGATCTTCTTGACCAGCATCCTTCTGCACCGCCCACTTTTACCGTTCAGAAAAACAGTCAAACCGTCACGCTGCCCACTTTTCCTACGCAATCTTGATCTGGTACGTAATATTACCCCTAATGGAGTAGATTCGTCGCCGGGTGCGGGCTACGAGCCCCATGCCGCTTATGTTATGATTCGCTATCCCAAGGAAAAATACGAGCCCCCCATGCTGGAAGCCAAAGACCTGAGTTGTATCCGCGACGAACGCTCTCTGTTTAGCGGGTTGAGCTTTTCGGTGAGCCCAGGCGACATTGTGCAGGTTGAAGGGGCGAACGGCGCGGGTAAAACCAGCCTGTTGCGTATTCTGGCGGGTTTGGCGCGGCCGGAGGGGGGCGAAGTGCTGTGGCACGGCAAAAATACCTTACGCCACCGCGAGCAGTATCATCAGGATTTGCTGTTTCTCGGCCATCAGCCGGGGATTAAATCAATGCTGACCCCGTTTGAAAACCTGCAGTTTTATCAGGCCGTGCGCCAGGCAGTCGATCGCCAGGCCATTTGGCAGGCGTTGGAGCAGGTCGGGTTGGTGGGCTATGAAGACTTGCCGGTAGCACAGCTTTCTGCTGGTCAACAGCGGCGCGTGGCGCTGGCACGCTTATGGCTCAGCAACAGCCCGTTGTGGATCCTGGATGAGCCGCTGACGGCGATAGATAAGCAGGGCGTAGTTGAGCTGACGGCGCTGTTTGAACAGCATGCACAAAGCGGTGGATTGGTGTTGCTTACCACGCATCAGGATTTAACGGGGACCCAACGGGCGGTAGGGAAGATCCGCCTGGCAGCTAACAGCGCGGAGGCCGCCTGATGTTTTTCATCTTACTGCGCCGGGAACTGAAGATCGCCTTCCGTAAAGGCTCTGAGATCGTTAACCCGCTGTGGTTCTTCCTGATCGTCATCACGCTATTCCCGTTGGGCATTGGGCCTGAGCCGCAATTGCTGGCGCGTATTGCGCCGGGCATTATCTGGGTCGCGGCGCTGCTGGCCTCGCTGCTGGCGCTGGAACGCCTGTTCCGTGACGATTTTCTCGATGGTTCGCTGGAGCAGTTGCTGCTGCTGCCAACGCCGCTACCGCTGACGGTATTAGGCAAAGTCTGCGCACACTGGATCGTTACCGGGCTGCCGCTGTTTATCCTGTCGCCGCTGGCGGCACTGCTGCTGTCGCTGGATGCCCCCACCTGGACGGCGATGGCATTGACCCTGCTGCTGGGAACGCCGACGCTGAGCCTGATTGGTGCTATTGGTGTGGCGCTGACCGTCGGGCTGCGCAAAGGCGGCGTGTTGCTGAGTTTGCTGGTGCTGCCACTGTATATCCCGGTGCTGATCTTCGCTACGGCGGCCATCGATGCGGCGTCGATGGGCATGCCGATCGACGGTTATCTGGCGATCCTGGGTGCCATGCTGGCGGGCAGCGTAACGCTGGCCCCTTTTGCTACCGCGGCGGCGCTGCGGGTGAGCGTGCATTAGCGCGGTATCCGCGCAAAGAATTTGTGCCATTCTCAGGGAGTGGCCACCGAATGAACCTTTGACCTTGAGCGATAACGACAATGTGGAAATGGTTACATCAATTTGCTCGGCCTGAACGGCTGTACCATGTTTGTGGCCGCTGGGTTCCCTGGCTGGGGATTGCCGGTGCGGCTTGCCTGCTGATTGGCTGGGTGTGGGGCTTTGGCTTCGCGCCGAAAGATTATCAACAAGGTGACAGCTTCCGCATCATGTATATCCATGTGCCGGCGGCGATGTGGTCGATGGGGATCTATGCCTCAATGGCGATCGCCGCCTTTATCGGTTTGGTCTGGCAGATGAAAATGTCAGACACCGTGGTGGCGGCCATGGCACCGGTTGGGGCGGTATTCACCTTTATTGCGTTGGTCACCGGCTCCGCCTGGGGTAAACCCATGTGGGGCACCTGGTGGGTATGGGATGCGCGCTTAACTTCTGAACTGGTGCTGCTGTTCCTCTATATGGGCATCATTGCGCTGTATAACGCCTTTGACGATCGCCGCCTGGCCGGGCGAGCTGCCGGGATCCTGGTGCTGGTGGGCGTGGTTAACATCCCGATCATCCATTTCTCTGTTGAATGGTGGAACACCCTGCATCAGGGCTCAACCAATATGCAGCAGAGCATCGCGCCCAGCATGCGTACGCCGCTGCGTTGGGCGATCCTCGGCTATCTGCTGTTCTTTATCACGCTGACGTTAATGCGCTTGCGCAACCTGATCCTGCGCCAGGAGAGTCAGCGCCCGTGGGTGGCCGAACTGGTTAATAAGGAGCGCCAATCATGAATGCCGCTTTCGATTCCTGGCAGGCCTTTTTTGCCATGGGAGGGTACGCTTTTTACGTCTGGCTGGCAGTGGCTGCTACGCTGCTTCCGCTGTTGGGGCTGGTGCTGCACACCTTCTGGCAACGTAAACAACTGCTGAATGAAGTTGGCCGCCGTCAGGCGCGCGAGCGGCGCATTCGCCAGTCAAAACAGCCAACCGCCGCGCAACCTGCAGAACAACGGGGGAAATGATTGTGAATCCACGTCGTAAAAGCCGCCTTTATCTGGCCATTGTGGTGCTGATCGGTGTCGTGCTGACCTCCACGCTGGTGCTGTATGCGCTGCGCTCCAATATCGATCTGTTCTATACCCCCGGCGAAATTCTGCTAGGGAAAGGTGAGAAACATGAAAAGCCTGAAGTTGGGCAACGTTTACGCATTGGCGGCATGGTGATGCCGGGCTCGGTAAAGCGCGATCCGCAAAGCCTGCAGGTGAGTTTCAAAGTGTACGATGCCCGTGGGGCGATCGACGTTACTTATGACGGCATTCTGCCGGATCTGTTCCGTGAAGGGCAGGGCGTGGTGGCGCAGGGCGTACTGGGTGAAGGCAATGTGGTCAATGCCCGTGAGGTGCTGGCCAAGCACGATGAAAAATATACGCCGCCGGAAGTGGCCGATGCGATGAAAGACAATCACCAACGCCCGGCTGAAGCCTATGTCACTCCGCAGGCGGGGAGCAGCAAGTCATGATGCCTGAAGTCGGGAGTTTTCTGCTGTGTCTGGCGCTGGCGATTTCGCTGTTGCTGAGTATCTACCCGCAATGGGGGGCGGCGCGCCTGGATCAGCGTATGATGGCGGCCGCCCGCCCGTTGACCTATGGCATGTTCGCCGCTATTGCGCTGGCGTTTTTCTGCCTGGTGCACGCGTTTGTCATCAATGATTTCACCGTGGCCTACGTGGCCGCCAACTCCAATACGCAACTGCCGGTATATTACCGTATTGCCGCCACCTGGGGAGCGCATGAAGGCTCGTTGCTGCTGTGGGTGCTGTTACTGAGCTGCTGGTCGCTGGCGGTGGCCCTGTTCAGCCGCGCTATGCCGCAGGATGCGGTGGCGCGCGTATTGTCAGTTATGGGGATGATTACCGCCGGTTTCCTGCTGTTCATCATCATGACCTCCAACCCGTTTACCCGCACTTTGCCGAGCTTCCCGATCGACGGCAGCGATCTCAACCCGCTGTTGCAGGATATCGGCCTGATCTTCCACCCGCCGCTGTTGTACATGGGCTACGTCGGTTTCTCGGTGGCTTTTGCCTTTGCCATTGCCTCGCTGATGGCCGGGCGGCTCGATACCGCCTGGGCGCGCTGGTCACGCCCCTGGACTATGGCGGCCTGGGTGTTCCTGACCCTAGGGATCGTGCTGGGGTCGGCCTGGGCTTACTACGAGCTGGGCTGGGGCGGTTGGTGGTTCTGGGATCCGGTAGAAAACGCATCCTTTATGCCGTGGCTGGCAGGAACGGCCTTGATCCACTCATTAGCCGTAACCGAGAAACGCGGCACCTTCAAGGCCTGGACGGTATTGCTGGCGATTACCGCCTTCTCGCTGTGTCTGTTGGGCACCTTCCTGGTGCGCTCCGGCGTGCTGGTTTCCGTTCACTCGTTTGCCTCCGATCCGGCGCGTGGCATGTTTATCCTCGCCTATCTGGTGCTGGTCATCGGCGGTTCACTGCTGCTGTATGCGGTGAAGGGGGGGCAGGTACGCAGCCGGGTGCAACATGAAACCTTCTCGCGGGAGACCTTCCTGCTGGGCAATAACCTGCTGCTGATCGCCGCCATGCTGGTGGTGCTGCTGGGTACGCTGCTGCCACTGGTGCATAAACAACTCGGTTTGGGCAGTATTTCCATCGGTGAACCTTTCTTCAACACTATGTTCACCTGGCTGATGGCGCCGTTAGCGCTGCTGTTGGGGATTGGGCCGCTGGTACGCTGGCGCCGTGATGAACCCAGCAAGCTGTGGCGCCGCCTGGGTGTCGCATTGGTGGTAACGTTGCTGCTGTCGATTCTGCTGCCGTGGCTGTTGCAAGACAGCATCGCGGGTATGACGGTAGTCGGGCTGCTGATGGCCGTATGGGTGATCGTGCTGACGCTGATGGAGCTGCACGAACGTGCGACTCATCGCCACGGTTTTTGGCGAGGGTTGACGCAGCTTTCCCGCAGCCACTGGGGCATGGTACTGGGCCATCTTGGGGTGGCGGTGACGGTCATTGGCATCGCTTTCAGCCAGAACTACAGCGTGGAGCGCGATGTACGCATGAAGGCCGGTGATAGTGTGGAAATCCACGATTATCGCTTCACCTTCCGTGATGTGCACGACATCCGTGGTTCTAACTATACCGGTGGCGTTGGCATCATCGACGTGACGCGTAATGGGAAACCAGAGGCCACATTGCATTCAGAAAAACGCTACTACAGCGTGGCGCGCAGCATGATGACCGAAGCGGCCATTGACGGCGGCCTCACGCGCGATCTTTATGCGGCATTGGGTGAGGAACTGGACGATGGTTCATGGGCGGTGCGCTTGTACTACAAACCTTTTGTCCGCTGGATCTGGTTCGGCGGCGTGTTTATGGCGCTTGGTGGCGTATTGTGTATTCTCGATCCGCGCTACCGCATGAGCAAAAAACTCAAACGTGCAACCACATCGGGGGAACAGGCATGAACCGTAAATTATTGTTTATTCCGTTAATCCTGTTCCTGCTGCTGGTAGTGGCGCTGCTGGTGCAACTGACGCGCAACGCCGGTGGTGAAGACCCGACCATGCTGGAATCTGCGCTGATCGGCAAACCGGTGCCCACCTTTAAGCTGGAGTCGCTGGAACAACCCGGTAAAACGTTCGATCAGGCGGTGCTGCGTAACGGTAAACCGATGCTGCTCAACGTCTGGGCGACCTGGTGCCCCACCTGCCGTGCTGAGCATCAATACCTCAACACACTGGCAGCGCAAGGGGTTCGCGTCATTGGGCTGAACTACAAAGACGACCGGGCCAAAGCGATTACCTGGCTGAATCAGTTGGGTAATCCTTACGCGCTTAGCCTGTTCGACGGTGATGGCATGCTGGGGCTGGATCTCGGCGTTTATGGCGCACCGGAAACTTTCCTGATCGACGGTGACGGCATTATCCGCTATCGCCACGCAGGCGATATGAATGAGCGCATCTGGCAGCAGGAAGTCTTACCGCTGTACCGCAAGTACGGGGGGGATGCATGAGGCTGATGACTCTGATGCTGGCCACCTTGTTAAGTTGGAGCGCGGCGGCGGCGATTGACACCTACCGATTCAACTCGGTGGAGCAGGAACAGCAATACCGCGAACTGACCGAGCAGCTACGTTGCCCTAAATGCCAGAACAACAGCATTGCCGACTCCAACGCGATCATCGCGGCGGACATGCGCACCAAGGTGTACGAACTGATGATGCAAGGGCAGAGCAAGCAGCAGGTGGTGGACTATATGGTGGCGCGCTACGGCAACTTCGTCACCTATGAACCGCCGGTCACTCCCGCGACGCTGATCCTGTGGGTTGGGCCGTTGCTGTTTGTGTTGATCGGGGGGGCGGTAGTGATATTGCGTACCCGTCATCGCCGGGTGGATACCGGTCATGAAGACTTCTCCGAACAAGAGCAGCAGCGGCTTACTGCGTTGCTGAAAGAGACTGACAGGAAGAAACCCTAATGGCTTTTTGGCTGATGGTTATTGTGCTGCTGGCAGGAGCGGCCGCTTTGCTGGTGATCCCTGCATTACGTCAGAGCAAAGAGAATACGGCGGCCAGCCGTGATGCGCTGAACAAGGCATTTTATCAGGATCGCCTTGGTGAGTTGGAGCAGGATGAACAGCAGGGCGTGGTGGCAGAACGTCCTGAAATGATCCGGGAGCTGCAACAGAACCTGTTGAATGATATTCCAGGGCAACAGGAAGATCGGGTGCGGCCCATCAACCGCTGGGCATTGGTGCCCGGTGTGCTGGTGCTGGCCGTGGTGGCGGTTGGGCTTTATCTGAAAACCGGTGGGTTGGCTCAGGTTCGGGCCTGGCATCAGGTAGAATCCCAACTGCCTGAACTGCGTAAACGCGTGGCGGATGAGCGCGCGCAGCCGCTAACCCAGGAAGAGATTGCCCGCCTTGGGCTGGGGTTACGCACTGCCTTGCAGGATGATGATAGAAACATCAACGACTGGATGATGCTGGGCCGCGTCGGGATGGCACTCAACAATGCCACCACCGCGACGCAGGCTTTCGCCCATGCCTATCGCCTGGATCCGAATAATATGGACGTGCGCCTGGGGTATGCCGAAGTGTTGACGCGCTCCAATGATCCGCAAGATAATCAGCAAGCTACCGATATGCTGCGCAAGATGGCGGCAGAAGATCATACCAATCTTCGCGTGTTTAGCCTACTGGCGTTCAACGCGTTTGAACAGGGGGATTTTCAGCAGGCGATCAATGCCTGGCAGGTGATGCTGAAGTTATTACCGGCTGACGATCCGCGTATTGACGTGATCAAGCGCAGTATTGAACAAGCAAAAGTACAGGCAGGAGAAGAAACTGTTAAACTTGTGGTTAATGTCACACTGTCGCCAGAAGCGGCAAAAGCATTACCGCAACAAGGAACGCTGATCGTCTCGGTGACCGATGGTGTTAGCCCGGTACCGGTCGCCGTGAAGCAATTGCCCCTGAGCCGTTTCCCGCTGTCATTTTCTTTGGATGACAGCAACGCCATGATGCCGGAGCGTCTGCTTTCGGCGCAGCAACAGGTGAAGGTTCGCGTGCGGCTTTCATTGGATGGTTTGGTGACTCCACAGCCGGGTGACTGGTTTGGTGAAAGCGCGTTACAGAAATTCAGCGGCAAAGAGCAGGTCAGCGTCCAGATAGACAAGCAGGTTCCCTGATAAAAACTGAATGGGTTTCATGGAGAAGATTATGAACTTTCGCCTGACTGGGCTGGCTTTCGCAACGGTACTTTTGGTGGGCTGTGCCAGCGCACCTGACAATGAGCCGCAAGGGCGTTCTGATCCCCTTGAAGGGTTCAACCGGGCGATGTTTAACTTTAACTACAACGTGATGGATCCTTATGTGGTTCGCCCAGTCGCGGTTGTGTGGCGTGACTACGTGCCGATGCCAGCACGTAATGGTTTAAGCAACTTTACTTCCAACCTGGAAGAGCCCGCCAGCATGGTGAACGAATTTCTGCGCGGTAACCCATATCAAGGCATGATCCACTTCAACCGTTTCTTCCTCAATACCCTGCTGGGAATGGGCGGGTTGATCGACGTGGCAGGTATGGCGAACCCGAAACTGGCGCGTGAGGGCTCCCGCCGCTTCGGCAGTACGCTGGGCCATTACGGTGTAGGTTACGGCCCTTATGTTCATCTGCCGGTTTATGGCAGCTTTACTATTCGTGAAGACGGTGGTGACTGGGCTGATAGCGTTTATCCGATGTTAAGCTATCTGACTTTCTGGATGTCGGCAGGCAAATGGGCGGTGGAAGGTATTGAAACCCGTGCGCGTTTGCTGGATTCCGATGGCCTGCTGCGGAACTCTTCCGATCCTTACGTGTTGACGCGTGAAGCCTACTTCCAGCGTCATGATTTCAAGGCCAGCGGCGGTGTGCTCAAACCGCAGGAAAACCCGAATGCTAAGGCGATTCAGGGTGATTTGGACGAGATCGACTCATCTAACTAAGCTAAAAAATGAGATAAAAAAAGCGCCGTTGCAGGCGCTTTTTAGTATGGCTGAAGCAATTAGAAGCGGTAGTTGAAGTTGGCACCCGACAACCACGCCGTACCTTCAGAGTTGAAGGTATAAGGGCCTTCATGAATGGTGACTCTCTGGCCGTGCATATAGGCGAGGCCAACGTCGACAGACGCATCTTTGTTGAAGGCGTAGGTGGTGCCTAGGCTAAACCAGGTACGGTTCTGATCCGGGATGGAGATAGAACGGTTGGCAGCAGGAACCGGGCTTTGGTCGAAGGCGACACCGGTACGGAAGGTCCAGTTATCGTCATAGAAATAAGTGGTACCCAGCGCCATGCGGTAAGCATCGCGGAAGCCTTCATGCTTGTAGAACAATGTTTGGCCATCGTTACCCGTAGCTTTCAATTCCTGGAACTGGCTCCACGAGTTGTAAGCCATGCTGTAGTGGATCGCCCACTGCGGCGCTACTTTGTTATAACCTGAAATCTCCCACATTTCTGGCAGATTCAGATCCAGCGAGCCAGGAATGGTATTGCCGTTGGTGCCCCATGGCAAACCAGTGACTGATTGAGCCGGGTTGAAGGCTGAAGGCAGTTGACTTGAGTAATCGCCATCGAAACTAATCTTCACTTTTGAACGATAGGTGAAGCCATAGCGGTTATTCTCATCGATTTCATACAGGAGACCGGCATTCCAGCCATAGCCCCAGCGGTTGCCTTCCAGCTTGGAAATCTGCGTATTTGCTGGGATACCCTTACTGAGCAAACTTTCCCCGGCATAACGCTCCAATTTCGCGTCGGCGTTAACCGCATCAAAGCCTAAGCCGAAGCTGAAGTGCTGGTTCAGGCGGTAAGCCGCGCTGAGGTTCAGGTTGATGGTGGTGAGTTCGGTTTTACCCCCGTAAGGGCCAGCAGGATAGGTGTCGCTAAACTCAGTTGACAACCCATAATTACTGACTACGGATCCCCCCACGGCCCACTGTTCGTTCAGTGGCTGGATATAGTGCAGGTTTGGCACCCAGGCGGTTGGAGCGATGTTTTTTGCATCCAGGCTGGCACCACTAGGTGACTGGCCGGTGATATCAACGTTTGGGTTGATGAAGATGGCACCAGCGGATACGGATGGGCGGTCAAACATCATCATGGTTGCTGGGTTACGGCTTGCAGAGGCTGCTGAATCTGCCATTGCGCCTTCGCCAGAATAAGCACGCCCTAAACCGACTGATGAGAACTCATTCAGTTGGAATCCTGCGGCATATACATTTGAAGAGATAATCGCCACTGCAACTGCAAGAGCTGATTTAGTGAACAGGTTTTTCTGGCTCATGACCAAAACCTCATTTTATATTTTTATTTAAACTATGTTACACGGGGTAACAATGAAAAATAATTGTAGGGGTCTGTTCGCAATTAGACAAATCAGACCAGTGGCTGAATTATAGGTCCGACCTGTTGTGTTGTTGCAAGTTTGTTTTGTATTTATTTCAAAAATGATATCAAAAAAGAGATCTGCATTACAAAAAAAGCGAAACAACAATGAAACTTTTACTCTTTCTTAGCAGACAACGGTCTCCATTGTATGTTTTTCAACGCTTGAAGCACTTACAAAAAGTAAGGCTAGTGATTGGCCTGCCCGAGGCGTAAAATAACCGCAGTATCTTATTTACTTGCGCCAGATCATCAATGGCTTTTTTGGGCGAGTTTGATGCAGCCCGTGAGGAGATTTTAAACATGTCAGATGCAATTAATAAATGCAGCACTCAGGAAACCGCAGCCTGTTGCTGTATGGATGTGGGCACCATCATGGATAATACCGATTGCACCGCTTCCTATAGCCGAGTATTTACCCGTCAGCAGGAAGCAGAGGAAACGTTGGCTGCCTTGACAGAAAAAGCACGCGGCGTTGAATCGGATCCTTGTGATATCAGCAGCAGCATTAAACCGGTGAACGGCGGCGTGCAATTGGACATTGATTTCACTTTCGCCTGCCAGGCTGAAACCCTGATCTTCCAGCTTGGTCTGCGTTAATTGTTTTCCAAACCTGCGTAGGGCTTCTTACGCAGGTTGTTTATCTCCCCGCTAGAAAGTTGCTCCTGCTCCCAGTTTTCACTTCTGTTGGTTTGCCAAATATAAACATTTGGTTAACAATGGCTTCATCAGGTCAGACCTCTTCTTGTCCGTTGTGTTAACGGCCTATCTTCAGGAGCGTTTATGAGTAAGACACTGCCGTTGGTTACCCGCAATGGCGATCGTATCGCCATCGTTAATGGATTACGTACCCCCTTCGCCAAACAGGCCACCGCTTACCACGGTATTCCTGCGGTCGATCTCGGTAAAACAGCGGTGAGTGAATTGTTGGCTCGTACGGGCATTGACCCGGTATTGATCGAACAGCTGGTGTTTGGCCAAGTGGTGCAAATGCCTGAGGCGCCTAATATTGCGCGGGAGATTGTGCTCGGCACCGGCATGAGCGTGCATACCGATGCCTATAGCGTTTCACGCGCCTGCGCCACCAGTTTCCAGGCGATTGCCAACGTGGCGGAAAGCATCATGGCGGGCAGCATCAGTATCGGCATTGCTGGCGGGGCGGATTCCTCTTCGGTATTGCCGATCGGCGTCAGCAAGGCGCTGGCGCGCACGCTGGTGGACGTCAACAAAGCCCGTACCCTGTCGCAACGTTTGAAGCTGTTCAGCAAGCTTAAATTCCGCGATCTGATGCCGGTACCGCCAGCAGTGGCCGAGTATTCTACCGGCCTGCGCATGGGAGATACCGCGGAACAGATGGCAAAAACCCACGGCATTACCCGCGAACAGCAGGATGCGCTGGCTCATCGCTCACACCAGCTTGCGGCCAAAGCCTGGGAACAGGGGCTACTGCACGATGAAGTGATGACCGCCTACGTTCCCCCTTATAAAACGCCGCTTGCTGAAGATAACAACGTTCGCAAAGACTCCAGTCTGGAATCCTATGCCCGGCTGAAACCGGCGTTTGACCGTAAGCACGGCAGCGTGACTGCGGCCAACAGCACCCCGCTGACTGATGGAGCCGCTGCCGTATTGCTGATGAGCGAATCCCGCGCCAAAGAGCTTGGCTTGCAGCCGCTGGGTTACCTGCGCAGCTTCGCCTTTGCCGCCATCGACGTCTGGGAAGACATGTTGCTTGGCCCTTCTTATGCCACACCGCTGGCGCTCGATCGCGCCGGGATTACCCTGGCTGACCTCACTCTGATTGATATGCATGAAGCCTTTGCCGCACAAACGCTGGCTAACCTGAAAATGTTTGCCAGCGCGGAGTTTGCCCGGCAGAAACTGGGGCGTGATCGGGCGATTGGTGAGGTGGATATGGAGAAATTCAATGTACTGGGGGGCTCGATTGCTTACGGCCACCCGTTTGCTGCCACCGGAGCCCGCATGATTACTCAGACACTGCATGAGCTCAAACGGCGTGGCGGTGGGCTGGGGCTGGCGACGGCCTGTGCGGCGGGTGGATTGGGTGCCGCGATGATTGTGGAGGTGGAATGATGAGCTTCGAAAATGCACTGCATGAACAGCGCGCCAAAGCGTCGGCATTTCATCTGATGTTGCGCCCAGACAATATCGGTGTGATCACCATCGATGTGCCCGGGGAAAAGGTGAATACCCTGAAAGCGGAGTTTGTTGAACAGATCAATGAAGTGCTGCTCAAAGCCCAGCAGTTTCCGGCATTGGAGGGGTTGGTGATCCTGTCTGGCAAACCGGATTCCTTCATCGCCGGTGCTGATATTACTATGATTGCCGCCTGTAAGAGTGCCAAAGAGGCCGAAGCCTTAGCTAAAAAAGGGCAGAGCACCCTGGCACAGATTGCCGCCTTCCCGGTGCCGGTTATCGCCGCCATTCACGGTGCCTGTCTGGGCGGTGGGTTGGAGTTGGCGTTGGCCTGCCATGGCCGCGTATGTTCACTGGATGACAAAACGGCGCTCGGCCTGCCGGAAGTGCAACTGGGTCTGTTGCCTGGGTCCGGTGGCACGCAGCGTTTGCCGCGCCTGATCGGCGCGCGTCATGCGCTGGATATGATCCTGACCGGCAAGCAGGTTCGCGCCCGGCAGGCGTTGCGCATGGGGCTGGTGGATGACGCGGTGCCTCAGTCTATTTTGCTGCAGGCCGCCGTTGAGCGAGTGAAACAAGGCTGGAAACCCCGCCGCGCACTGCCGTGGCAGGAACGCTTGCTCAACGGCCCGCTGGGCAGACACCTGCTGTTTAGCATCGTGCGCAAAAAAACGCTGGAGAAAACCCGCGGTAATTATCCGGCAGCGGAACGCATTATTCAGGTGGTCCGCACCGGTTTGGATCAGGGCAACGCCAGCGGTTATGAAGCGGAAGCTCGCGCGTTTGGTGAACTGGCGATGACGCCACAATCGGCCGCGTTACGCAGCCTGTTCTTTGCTTCGACAGCATTAAAGAAAGAGCGTGGGGGTGATGCACAACCGCATACGTTGCAGCGCGTTGGTGTGCTTGGCGGTGGCCTGATGGGCGGCGGCATTGCCTGCGTGACCGCCACGCGTGCGGGTTTGCCCGTGCGCATCAAGGATGTGAACGAGCAGGGGATTAACCATGCGTTGAAATATACCTGGGATCTGCTGGGGAAACGGGTGCGCAGCAAGCGTATGCGCCCGGCCGAGCGGCAAAAGCAGATGATGCTGATCTCTGGTTCCACCGATTACAGCGGGTTTGACCGCGTTGATATCGTCGTGGAAGCGGTATTTGAAGATATCACCCTCAAGCAGCAGATGGTGGCAGACATTGAACAGTATGCTGCGCCGCATACCATTTTCGCTTCCAACACCTCGTCGCTGCCCATCAGCCAGATTGCCGCCAAGGCGGCCAGGCCGCAGCAGGTGATCGGCCTGCACTACTTCAGCCCGGTAGATAAAATGCCGCTGGTGGAAGTGATCCCGCACGCGACGACCAGTGAGGAAACCATTGCTACCACCGTAGCGCTGGCGCAGAAGCAGGGGAAAACGGCGATTGTGGTGGCCGATCGCGCCGGTTTTTACGTCAACCGCATTCTGGCTCCTTATATTAATGAAGCGGCGCGCTGCCTGCTGCAAGGTGAACCGATCGAATCGCTGGATAAAGCGCTGGTGGATTTCGGCTTCCCGGTCGGGCCGATCATGCTGTTGGACGAAGTGGGGATCGATGTCGGCACCAAGATTATCCCGATCCTGGCTGCCGAACTGGGGCCGCGTTTTGCCGCTCCGGCTGCGTTTGACGCGGTGCTGAAAGATGGTCGTAAAGGGCGCAAGAATGGCCGCGGTTTCTATCTGTATCCCGCTGAGGGGAGCAAACGCCAAACGAGTAAACGTGAAGATAGCCGTATTTATGCGCTATTAGGGGTCAGCGCCAAAGCCCATATGCAGCATGCGGTGATCGCCCAACGCTGTGTGATGCTGATGTTGAACGAGGCGGCTCGCTGCCTGGAAGAGGGGGTGATCCGCAGCGCCCGTGATGGCGATATCGGCGCGGTTTTCGGCATCGGTTTCCCACCGTTCCTCGGTGGCCCTTTCCGTTATATGGACGAGCTTGGAACGGAGAAGGTGGTAAAAACTCTGCGCTATTTGCAGCAACAGTATGGTGAACATTTTGCACCGTGTGAGCGCTTGCTGCGCATGGCTGAGCAGGGTGAACGCTTCTATCCGTAAAGAAGTCGGCAAGCATGGCGGCCCGGTTTGCGCTACAGTTTGATCAGGGCCGCACTGTGATCGTTATCACTCCTTGCAACAACTGCAATCCCGGATGCTGTACAGGGGGATAGGGGAGAGGTAACGTAGCGTACCGATGGCGGGTCACTCAGAGCCATCGGAGGACTCAACATAGCCAGGTTAAAATGTAATCTGCTCAATCGAGGGTTATGTGAGTAGTGAATTTGCGTTAGAGCACTGTTGATGCAAAAAACAGCGTTTTCTTTACGCGAACTTTCAGGCAAAATGCCCGGCCGCCATAGAGAGACGGCGCATTATCGTTTTGACGCTCTTTGCTTTGGGCTTGTGCTCTTAAGTGCAACTCGGCGATACAGCACGCTCGGCGTTTCTGTATGGTGTTATTTTGTCAACAACAGCGGTGCAATATGCAAGTTTTGATTATGCGTCACGGAGAGGCGGTACTTGAGGCAGCCAGTGATTCAGTAAGGCCTCTTACTGAGTGTGGCCGTGAAGAGTCGCGTCAGATGGCGGCGTGGTTGAATGCCCAGTCTGTGGATATTGAACGCGTGCTGGTCAGCCCTTATCTGCGTGCTGAACAGACGTTGGAAGCGGTACGCGAAGCGTTAACGCTGCCGGAAGGTGCAGAAATCCTGCCCGAACTGACGCCAGGTGGGGACGCCGGGTTAGTGAGCTGCTATCTGCAGGTCCTGGCGAAAGAAGGGGTCGGTGCGGTGCTGGTGGTTTCCCACCTGCCATTGGTCGGTTATCTCGTGGCTGAACTGTGCCCAGGTGAATGCCCGCCGATGTTTGCCACCTCGGCCATTGCCAATGTCGATTTGGCCTCTGATGGCAGCAGCGGCACCTTTGCATGGCAGGTTGGCCCGTCACAGGTGATGGCGAAGGTCTGCTAAGCGTGTAGGCATATTGGAAGGGCGATGTGAATCATCGCCCTTTGTCGTTTCTACGCGGCTACTCTTCCAGTTCGATCAGCACCAGCACCGCCGCATTACCACCCCATTCTTTAGGGGCCTGATGAAACGCCAGCACGTCTGGGTGTTGTGCCAGCCATAAAGGGGTCTGTTGCTTAAGAACGTGCTTACCGTGGCCGTGCATCACACAGGCACAATGAACGTGCTCACGTTTACAGGCGGCGATCATCGCTCCTAATTCTTGCTTGGCCTGCAACTGCGTCAGGCCGTGCAGATCGAGAAACAGATCCGGTACGTAATCCCCGCGGCGCAGCTTCTTCAATTCATAGTGATCATAGCCGGGGCGTACATAACGCGTTGGGCCTTCATCATCCAACTGCGGCTGAAATTCGTCAGAAAAATAGAAACTGGCATCAACCTGCTCCTGCAACAAGCGCTGCGGGGCGATTTGCCGGGTTTTCATTTTAGGTTTCGGGTGGACGATGGTGTCCTGCCGCAGCCTTCTTGCTCCGGCTACCGACTCCCTGAAGAGCTGCAGTTCATCTTTGCTCAGTGGGTGCTTATTCTTCATTATTTGCTCACCGGATGTTATTTCTGGATATCGTCCTACATGGGCTTTGGTACGTTCTTGGTTTATTTGTAGGAGCGCGCCTAGTTTACCTTGTCGAAGGGTTCTGTCGACGCAAAACTGGGGCTGAATATAAATGAGAGGGGCTCAACGCGACTATTGCTGCTGATTTGTCGCGGGCTTCATGGCAAACTGTGGTGCTAAATCATGAATCACCGCGCCTGCTGGAGGGCAAATTGGACAAAATTTTCGTCGAAGAAGCAGTGAATGAACTGCACACCATTCAGGATATGCTGCGCTGGGCCGTAAGCCGGTTCAATGCTGCCAATATCTACTATGGTCACGGAACCGATAATCCGTGGGACGAAGCGGTGCAATTGGTTCTGCCCAGCCTATTCCTGCCGTTGGATATCCCTGAGGAAATGCGCACCGCTCGCCTCACGTCCAGCGAGCGTCACCGCATCGTTGAGCGGGTGATCCGCCGGGTTAACGAACGTATTCCGGTGGCTTATCTCACCAACAAAGCCTGGTTCTGCGGCATGGAGTTTTATGTTGATGAACGCGTGCTGGTGCCGCGCTCACCGATTGGTGAACTGATCGACAATCGTTTCAACGCGCTGATCCCGCATCCGCCGCGTTACATTCTGGATATGTGCACCGGCAGTGGCTGTATCGCCATTGCCTGCGGTTATGCCTTCCCAGAAGCAGAAGTGGACGCGGTAGATATCTCTGCCGACGTGCTGGCCGTGACCGAGCGCAACATTCAGGCGCACGGCGTTGAGCATCAGGTAATCCCGATCCGTTCCGATCTGTTCCGCGACGTTCCGGCGATCAAATACGATCTGATCGTCACCAACCCGCCGTATGTCGATGCCGAAGACATGTCCGATCTGCCCCAGGAATTCCGCTTTGAGCCTGAGCTGGGCCTGGCTGCGGGCAGCGACGGCCTGAAGCTGGTGCGCCGCATTCTGGCCTGTGCGCCAGACTACCTGAGCGATGACGGCGTGCTGATTTGTGAAGTGGGCAACAGCATGGTGCATCTGATGGAGCAATATCCGGATATCCCGTTCACCTGGCTGGAGTTTGACAACGGCGGTGACGGCGTGTTTATGCTCACTAAACAGCAACTGATTGACTGCAAAGACCACTTCAGTCTCTATCGCAGCTGATGAATCCAACGAATATTAACAGTAAGGAGCCGTGATGGCAGGGAACAGTATTGGGCAGTTTTTCCGCGTCACTACATTTGGTGAATCTCACGGTGTGGCGCTGGGATGTATTGTGGACGGCGTGCCGCCGGGCATTCCGTTGACCGAAGCTGATTTGCAGCACGATCTGGATCGTCGTCGTCCAGGCACTTCACGCTATACCACGCAGCGTCGTGAACCGGATCAGGTGCGGATCCTCTCTGGCGTATTTGAGGGGGTCACTACCGGTACCAGCATCGGCCTGATCATCGAAAACACCGATCAGCGTTCGCAGGATTACGGTTCGATTAAGGATGTGTTCCGTCCAGGGCATGCCGATTACACCTACGAGCAGAAATATGGCGTGCGCGACTACCGCGGCGGTGGCCGTTCCTCGGCGCGCGAAACCGCGATGCGCGTGGCCGCCGGGGCGATTGCCAAAAAATATCTGGCGCAAAAGTTTGGCGTCAAGGTGCGCGGTTATCTGGCGCAGATTGGCGAGGTGAGCTGTGAGCTGAAAGATTGGGAGCAGGTGGAGCAGAACCCGTTCTTCTGCCCGGATCCCGATAAGCTGGAAGCGTTGGACGAACTGATGCGTGCGCTGAAAAAAGAGGGCGACTCGATCGGCGCCAAAGTTACGGTGGTGGCGGAAAATGTGCCGGTGGGCCTCGGCGAACCGGTGTTTGATCGCCTGGATGCCGATCTGGCGCATGCGCTGATGAGCATCAACGCGGTGAAAGGCGTGGAGATCGGTGACGGTTTTGCCGTTGTGACCAAGCGCGGCAGCGAAAACCGCGATGAAATCACCCCAGAAGGCTTCCAGAGCAACCATGCAGGCGGCATTCTTGGCGGGATCAGCAGCGGCCAACCGGTAGTTGCGCATCTGGCACTGAAACCGACCTCCAGCATTATGGTACCGGGCCGTACCATCAACCGGCAGGGTGAAGCGGTGGAAATGGTCACCCGTGGCCGCCACGATCCCTGTGTGGGCATCCGCGCGGTACCGATCGCCGAAGCGATGATGGCAATCGTGCTGATGGATCACCTGCTGCGCCAGCGGGCGCAAAACGGTGATGTGACTTGTAACGTTCCACGCTGGTAATTGCGATGAATAAATGGATGTTAGGCATCGTCGCCCTGATGGCCTCAGGGGCAGCCATGGCGCTCACGCCGTGGCAGAAAATTGATCATCCGGTAGCGGGTAACCCGCAGGCGATTGGCGGTTTCTCCAATGGCTGCATCATTGGGGCGCAGCCGCTGCCGTTAAATTCCCCGAGCTATCAGGTGATGCGCACCGATCAGCGGCGCTATTTTGGCCACCCGGATCTGCTGGCGTTTATTCAACGCCTGAGTGACAAGGCACACCAGAAAGCGCTGGGCACGGTGCTGATTGGTGATATGGGCATGCCTGCCGGTGGGCGTTTCAGCAGCGGCCATGCCAGCCATCAGTCTGGGCTGGATGTGGATATCTGGCTGCAACTGCCGCGCCAGCGCTGGACGGCGCAGCAACTGCTCAAACCGCAGCCAATCGACCTGGTGTCTGCCGACGGCAAACGCGTGGTCGATAGCCAGTGGCAGCCGCAGATTGAGTCGTTAATCAAGCTGGCGGCAAAGGATAACGAAGTGACACGTATCTTTGTCAACCCGGCGATTAAACTGCGTTTGTGCCAGGATGCGGGGGCCGATCGCGACTGGTTGCACAAGGTGCGCCCGTGGTTTGCCCATCGCGCGCACATGCACGTCCGCTTGCGTTGCCCGGCGGGCAGCCGGGAATGTGAGGATCAGGCTCCGCCACCGGCCGGTGACGGCTGTGGTGCAGAATTGATGAGCTGGTTCAAGCCCCAGCAACCGAACGCCAACCCGGTCAAGACAGAGCCACCGCCGTTGCCGCCGGGCTGCCAGGCATTGCTGGATAACCATTTCGCCAGTCGTTAAATGAGTTTTTTGATTTCAAGATTGGGTGGGATTGTTGTTTTAACTGCGGGCTGCCCGCTCAGGCAGCCCGCATTTTATTCTCCTCGTATGGCCCTTAGAAGCTGTATTTCACCCCCAGCATCGCCGCCTTGTCATCATAGCCTTTCTGCCCTATCTGCTGCGTCAGGTTGCCCCACAGGCTCAGGTTGTTGTTCAGCTTGCCTTCC